>NZ_CAZEFZ010000003.1:0-184770 GCF_964511145.1 Tenacibaculum amylolyticum | reverse complement strand
ATAAGTCCCTATTGCTCCTCCACTTGCTGTAATCGTTACACTTCCATCTCCACATGAAGTTACAGGTGTAGTAGCAACTGTAGCTGTTAATGTTGAATTAATTGTATGATTAGAAACAGGTGATACACATCCTAAACCATCACGAACTAATACCTCATAGTCTCCTGGTGTTAAACCTGTAAAAGTATAACTTGTTGCTGTTGTTGGTGTTGGTACTTGCCATGTAGCTCCATTATCGATACTAAAATTATAATCTCCTGAACCTGAATTAGCTGTAACTGTAATCTGTCCGTTAGTACCATCATAACAACTTGTCTCAACAGCTGTATGAGTAACTGCAATAGGAGGATCTACTACTATAGTAAATGGAGTACATCCTACTTTATTAACAGTCATACTTACATTATCTATAAAGTTACCTACAGAAATACTACCACCTGTTGTTGAAACTGCTTCAAAAGCAACAATTGTTGTAGTTTGACCTGCTGGTACTGTATAAGTCCCTGAGTAAGATCCCCAAGAAGTACTTCCATCTGTCATTCTTTGCACTGTAGTAGCTGATGCTAAACTTCCTCCAATTCTTACATCTGCTACGTCTGTACCTAATCTTCCTCTATGATCTACAGACCAATTAATAATATCTCCTTCAATTGTACAAAACTCTTGGTATAATGTAGAAGCTTCTCTTGCATTTAATTCAGCAAATTGAGTCCCTTCCGAAGCAGGCACTCCTCTAAAGTTATTTGACCAAATTTCTATTGTATTATCAGAAGCTGTAGTCTCCCAACCTGGTATACTATTTTCATTTAACAATCTAAATTGTGTTATACCACTTCCAGGACTTTCAAATCCACCATTCACAAAAGGATCTGTTGCACAACCACATTCTGTACAGTTGTTTGCGTCTCTAATACTAACTGTATAAGTACCTGGTGCCAGGTTAGCAAATACTGTAGAACTTTGCCAACTTAATCCATTATCTATACTATATTCATATGGTGGAATTCCTCCTGCCCCTACAACTGTTAATGTAGCATTTCCTCCTGAACAGCTAGCTACTGTTGTTACTGTACCAGTTACTGTTAACGGAGCTGGTTCATTAATTGTTACATTTCCTAAATCTACATCACAAATAATAGTTCCTGATGTTTCTCTAATAAACACACTGTAAGTTCCAGCTGCTAATCCAGGAACTCTATATGGATTATCTGCAGTTTCATTCCATGTAGCACCTCCATCGGTAGAAACTTCATAAGTACTACCTATTAAGTTTGATGCAGAAACTGTAATTGTTCCATCACCAGATTCATTACATGTAGAATCTGTACTACTAACAATAGTTCCTGTAAATTGTTGATTTGGATTTATAGTTACAATTACATCGGTAGTACATGAACTACCATAATCTATTGTAATTGTATGACTTCCTACTGGTAAGCTATTAAATACATTTGAACTTTGTGTTGTTCCTCCTAGTGTATATGTATATGTAGCATTAGTTGGTGTAATCGTAGCATTTCCTGTACCATCACAATTATAAACAACATTATGACTAAAAGTAGGTTCTGTTGGTAATGGTGGAATTACAATATTTGATAAATTTAATTGACAATTATTTGCATCGCGGATACTTAATACATAAGTACCAGCTGTTAAATTGTTATAAACTAAATTTGTAGAATAAACTCCATTTACACCATAAGTATATGGACCTGTACCTCCAGTTGCTGGATCAAATGTAATTTGACCATTTTGTAAGCAAGTATAGTTTTGGGTTAAGTTTGCATCACCGTTTAAAGAGGTAGGGTTTGTAATATCAATTGGTCCTACTGTATAATCACAAGAAAAACCGTTTTTAGTTGCTCGAATATTTATTGTATAACTTCCTGGAGATAAATTAGTAAAACTATTTGTTAAACCAAACGTTGCCCCTCCATTTATACTATACTCTAAAGTATATCCTAATAATCCTGGTGGAGTTACCGTATTAATGGTAATATTTCCGTCAGTATCTCCGGCACAACTTGGATTATTAACTGTACTTGAAAATTGTAAAGCATCTTCTAAAGAAACTGTTACTGGCGCCGAAATTTGAGTACAGTTATTTGCATCTACTATAATGAACTCATAAGTTCCTTCTTGACCATTTGTAACTGTAAAATTTGTATTCGTGAAAAATGCTCCTGAAGGTATATCACTAACATTTGTATATGATATAGGAGTACCAGTACCTGTATATGACCAAACTGCATAAGTATATCCAGCTCCTGGTGTTCCTCCACTTCCCGATAAAGTAATTTGACCATCAGTACAGTCTATATCTTTGGTGTTTACAGCTGTTATATTTAATTCTGGAGGAACTGTAAATGCTGGTGTATCCTGAGTAAAACTACATTCTGCTGTAGTAACTTCAACAGTATAAACTCCTGCTCCTGTTACTGGGAAATCGCGTGAAGTGTCTGAAGTTGGTCCAAAACTACTAACTAAAAGACCTCCGTTTAATATTCTATAATTAAATGGTCCAGGTATACTACTGTTTATTTGGACATTGATATTACCTGCATCTCCAAAACATAATATAGGACTTGTGGTAATATCTACATCAATATCATTAGAACTAACTGAATACCCTGGATAAGGATACACACATGAAGTAGCGTCATTCTTTATATATATATCATAATTTCCTGCTGTTGTAATAGGAAATGTATTCGAACTTTGATAGGATGAATCTGGTGGTGTTGGACCGCCTGCAGTTACAATTGCATATTCATAACCAGAAGGAACATTATTAATTGTAATACTTCCGTTATTTCCACATAAAATATCTTCTGTAACAATTGTTGGGTTAACCGTTGCTTTGAATACATTGAAATAATAGCGTTCAAAACAACCTCCTGATTCTGTAACTTCTAAACGATATTGACCAGCATCAGAAAAGCTACGAGTAGTAGCGTTAACATCAGTTGCAACATCTTCCCAACATGAATTTGTTTGATTTGCACAATCTGGATTTGGGTTTGGGGTACAACTAGCACTTAATTGTTGCCAACGAACTGTTGTTGGTGCACCTACTCCTGTTACTATTTCTCTAAAATCAGAGTCTCCACATAAATAAATCTCTACTAATTGAGAACCATCGTCTGGACAAGTACGAACATTATCAGCGAATGTTAATAATGGATTTGGTCCAGCTCCAAATGGTCCAACTACGAATGTTTCTGTAAACGGTACACAGGCTGCTGGAGTTCCTGCTGGATTTACCTTTGTAACTGTATACGTACCAACTGCTGTTGCTGTATATGTTTGATTTGTACCAACTACTGTACCTGAAGCATCAGTCCATTCATAAGAACCAAAACCAGCTCCTGCTGTTAAATCAACCGTGCTACCACACAATGCTACATTTTGAGAAAAACCATTACAAACTCCTGTATCTGCTAAGAAATTTGTAGAACCTGCTATACCAAAATTACAAGCATCAATTCCTGAAACACTAGGTTCATTATTTACACTTACACCACCTGCAATACCGTCATATCTAGCAAAAGCTTGATTTTCTACAACATTAGAACATACGTCTCTAAGCTCAGTACAATCTGAAACTACTTGTACATGGAATCTAATATTATGAACAGCACCACCTTCTGCAACTAAACTATCATCTACTTCAAAAGTTAACTCTCCTCTAAAACCATTACCTACTGCTGGTGGATCATAATTTGTTAATGTAACACCTGTAGGTACAACTACATCTGCAGGAACTAAATCTACATTCCTTGGTAAGCGGTCTGTAATAATAGTATTGGTAGCATCATCCGTTCCAATATTTTGAAAACTAACATTATACCATAAATCAGCTCCTAATGCAACTGTTGCTCCTCCAAGATCATTCCCTGCACCATCATCTATACTTTTTACTAGTTGAATATCAGGCTCAATTATTTCAATAGCCATTGCTATTAAGAAAGGCCAGTATACATCTCCTCCTGTTGTGAATCTTGCATTTAAACTCGTTTGATTATTTTGAATAACTGAGTTTGACGGGTTACTTAAATCAAAAAGATCTACATCAAAACCTAATGTATTCTCACTATCAGGAGTTCTTGTAGTTACAAAATTATCATATTGAGTAATACTACTATTAAAAAAGTTATTTACTGGATTTCTATTTGGGGTTGAAAGGTTATTATATGTACCAGAAGCATCTTCTACTTGTAAATTATCTCCTGTAATATAATTATCTCCTTCTAATGTAGCTGTTAATAATTGTGTTCTTACAGGTCCAGTAGGAATTGTAGTAAATCCTGAGAAATTAATATCTGTACTATTCGATCCATCAATTGTTGAGAATCCATCGAAAATAGAGATATTTTTACTCGATTCAGTTGAATTTTCATAAATAACAACCATTACCCAACCACCTGAACCTCCTAGTCCATTGAATCGGTCCCATCCTCTAGTTGCTCTAATATTAGCAGCATAATAATCTCCATTAGGATTTGATAAACCTTGTACAGAAGTTGTTACATCTTTATAACATACGTATGGTCTTTGTGTAGCAATACCATTATCATAAATTACTTCATCTGCTGTTATATCTTGATAATTTTGTCCTGGTAATCTAAATTTAATATCTCTATAATCACCTGGTCTTGCCCCTTGTCCTTCCCATGTTTCATAAGGAAAAACTCCTGCCCAATATAATCCTGCATGGATTACTCTTGAACAAGCTGGTAAATTTAATGTCGACTTTGAAGAAGAAAATGTAGTAGAACTCCCCGAAATTCCGTCTGCATCATCTATATCAATATAATCCATATAAAAGTTACCATTATTGATAACAAAATATTGATTAAAAGAACCATTAAAGATCCTAATTGCTAGATCTGAATCATAAGGATCATTAGGACCTAAATCCGTAGTTAATTGAGCACCTACTGCTCCTGTAGCTGGATTAGTAAAGTTGAAGTCAAAACTGGATAAACCTGTATCTCTATTTAAAATATTATTACCAACAAAAGTAATATTACCTTGTACATTAATACCTCCTGTGTTTAACCTTTGCGTAAAAGGCACATCAGGTTTCCTCTTTGCCATTAATTCAGCTGGAGGAACTTCGTTTAATAGTTTTTTATTACTCGTAGCCTTATCAAAAGAGGGACTAGTTTGTGAAAACCCTAAGGCTGTGCTTATTAAAAGCACAATTATAAAGAGTATTTTTTTATTCATTTTTGGGGATTTGAATATTAAATATAACTTTTTTAATAAAATATGAAAAGAATTTTAGATTACCAAAGTATTTAGTTTGATTATTTAATCTGTATTATATTCTTTCTATCATAATATGATCCATTTAAATTATTGTTATATAACTTAATTATTTCTGCTCTATCATTAGTTTTATATAAATATACATATCTATATCCAGTTTCTGGATGGATAAAGAAATCAGCATTTATATTATCGTTTTGTAATTCATCTAAAAATTTATCTGCATAAGGTTTTTTAGAAAACACATTTGCTACTAAATAGTAGCCTTCTTCAAGGTTACCCATCTTTTTCATTCTTCTTACTCTTGCAGGTCCTTGTGTTTTTGGCTCTCTATAGGTTTCTCCTTCTGGTCCTAATGTAATTTTCATAATATATACATTATCCTTAGAACCATTGTCCTTCTTAACATCTAATCCACTATCATCATCACCATCATCTTCAAAACCTTTTTTAGCTCCATTCATTTCTGCTTTTAATTCTTCTGCATCTTCTTCTTTGGCATACCTATCAATATATACTACATAAACATCATATTTAGGATCTTTTACATACCTTGCTTTATACTTTTTATTTTTGCTTTTCTTATTATAATTTTTAACCTCAGCTTTTGCTTTTTGAAGGCTCTTATATTGCTCTATAGCCACATAATACATGGTACCTCCACCACCTCTTTGTACAATACTTTGCTCTCTCCAAGGCGCATCATTACTTCTTCTTAAAGATTGATCTCTACCTTCTTTTGGCGTAGCATTATTAACTGGTGGCTGCGTTTCACGAATAATTTCAACTCTTTCTGGCTGGTTTTTAACAATTCTTAATAATTCGTCTACTTTTTTATGTAGCGTATTTATAGAGTCTTGTGCAATTTGTAGCTCGTCTGATAAATCATTGTGTTCAGGATCTTCATAAACTCCCTCTGTAGGATCAATTGGATCTGGTGTATCTTCAGGTAAAATTATATCAACTTTTGGAGTTGGTCTTCCATACCCACTTCTTCTAGCTCTCTTTTTATCAAATCTATAGATCAACCCTACTTCATTTGTACCTCCTAAGTTTTGTTGTTTTTCATACGAAAACCCAATTGCTAATCTCTCATTTAAATTCACACCTATACCTGCATTTAAGCCAAAAACTTTATCGTATCCTACTTTTACCCATCCTGCTTTTGGTAAATCTAATAAGACATTTCCAGCATACGAGAAATCTTCTTTAAATTTTCTCGCAATACCTAAACCTCTAACAGACATATTTTGTAATAATCCGCCAGAGTTTTTAAATCTATATGTATAAGCTGCGTGAGCAGAAATTGTTTTATCACCAAATTCAGTAACAAATTCACTAGACTTTAAATTAAAATCACCTAAGTTCTCTAAAAACAAACCTACATCTAGATCTCCGAAAGACACTGTAGCAGCCGGTTGAAAAACAACTACTGGCTTATCTTGATAATTATTTATTAGTGGATCTGCTCCATTAGAAAGAACTCTTGGATTATCTAAACTTCTTCTGCTGTAGAAAAAATTAAATCCAAATGTTAATTTGTTTTTAGCTCCTAATTTTAATTGGTATGCGTAGTTTGCTACTGCTCCAAAATCTTTAAAAACCCCTATTTCTTGTTGAAACACAGCTATACCTGCTCCAACGTTAGACTTCATCTTTCCTGAGTAGCTTACAATATGTAAACGAGAAGCGTCTTGAAATTCAATATTAGAACTTCTAGTAATAGCTTCTAAAGTTGCTGTTTTTCGGTGAAGTAAAGAAAAGGTTGGTACTGTCATGAAGTTATTAAACTTCATAAAGCTTCTAGATGAAAAACCATTATATTCATCTTCACTAATACTTACCTGAGATAAGGATGTGAAATAAAATAATGACAATACTATAAATAAAGTAATTTTCTTTACCATATAAGATTATTGTAATATAGAAATAGTTCCCGCTTTAACTAAGCTATTATCTTTAATAACTTTAAAATAGAATAACATTCCATCTCTCAAATTATTGTTTACCGGCCAATCATTTTGGTAATCTGTTGTATTTAATACTTCTTTCCCCGCTGAATTAAATATAATCACCTGAACGTTGGTTTGGAATGCAAACCTATTTGGCAATTCCCAAGTATCGTTTACACCATCTCCATTAAATGGTGAAATAATATTAGGAATAATAAGCATTCCGTCATCTTCAATTACATTGACTTCTCTTTGTGCTGTACATCCGCCAACAGTTCCAATTACTGTATATGTACCTAATGCATTTACATCTAACGTTTCGTTAGTTGACAATAAGTTTCCTGCTTCATCATACCATTCATATGAATCTGCTCCACTTGCTTCTAATGTTACACTTCCACCTGTAGGTAATACAGCATTGGTAGAAGGACTAACTTCTAATACTGTATCGTCAAACTCAACAATCTCTACTTCTGCTACATTGATCTGACACCCAAACCCATCTAAAGTCACACTATAACTTCCTACTTCTGTAACTTCAACATTAAATGAATCTGCTACTGTTATTTCGGTTCCGTCTTTAAACCAAGTATATGTATACCCTGCAAAATTACCTATACTCAGAAAAATAGATTCTCCAGGACACAAAGAATTAGAAGAAGATGAAGAAGTTATTTCTATCTCTCCAACCCCCAATAACAAATTAATAATATTTGAATCCGCAGTAAGTGTACCTACTGTAATATTTAAATAGTATTCACCATTATCGTTATATGATGTTACATTAAACGTTTTCGCTTCTGCTCCTGCTATTGCTACTGTATCTTTAAACCATTGCAATCTTAAAATAATAGCACCTCCTGCATCTGGCTGACAAAGTTTATCTATTTTATCCTGTGAAATATCATATTCATTTCCATCTGTAGCCGTAACTCGAATACCAACCATCGAAAGCTCAGTTCTTTCAGAAACACATTCTTGAAAATCTGTACCTGTTCTTATAGTGACAGCCATATCGTTTACTCCTAGAATTGTATATTCTGGAGACAATTTAGATACTGGACAAGCCCCTGTCGTTTCTGTTACTTCAGCTTGATAAACTCCTGGAGTTACTGCATTTATTGGTGTCCCAGAAACTCCTGGAATAAGCACACCATCTTTAAACCATCTAATAGAAACACTACCTGTAGCATTATGATCTACACCTAACTGTATTGTTTCACCTGGAAATATAATTTGTGTAGGATCACTTGTTAGAGTTACTTCAAATGTAGTATCTGATTTTTGACGTACTGTAACATCTTGCGATCTACTTGAACATCCTCCTACCTCTATTTCTAAATGATACACACCAAACTGATTACTTGTTGGTGTTGTGTAACTTGGAGAATATGGTGGTAACCCTGTAATCTCCACTCCATCTTTAAACCATCTATAAGTAAAAGCTGGATCATCTATACTGGCTACTAACTCATAAGATTCATTTGCACAAATATCTACAGTATCTCCTCCTTCTATTGTTAAATTACCTGGGGTGATACTACTAACATTAACTCTATTTGATAATACTGCATCTCTACAGCTACCATAATTAATTTCTGCATAATACTCACCTGGTTGCGAAACTGTTAGAGAAAGCCCTGTTTGCCCTGATATTAATGTATTATTTCGATACCATCTATATGTAAAACTAGGATCAATTTCATTTAATGTAATTGTTTCTGGAGTTCCTCCACATAAAACAACATCATTAAAATCATTTAGTATTAACTGTTGAGAAGTAATTTTATAAGCTTCAAAAGGTCCAAATTCTGGACCAGTCATAACTGGATTTGTAGATTCTATTCTAAGCCTATAACCTGTACCATAAGTTCCATCTGGAACTCTAAAACTTCCTGTAACATCAAAAAAGGCTGTATTGAAAGAATTATCTGTCGCTCCAACTTCAGTAGAATTATTAAAATCTCCTGTTTCATCAGACATTACAATTCTAAATCTATTATCAGCTTGAAATATTCCTCCCGAAAAATTAAATGTAACGTGAAAATTATTGAACCCATCTGTAGCACATAAGGAAGTCCACTCATCTACTAATCCTCCTGCTGTTGGTCTTCCCGTTCGTATAGGCTCTAAAGTTTGCGCGTAAGAAAACAGGCTAAACATCATTAATGTTAGCCACAAAGCAAATTTAAAATTTAGTTTTACATACTTACACATAATAGACGGGGACTATTAATAACATAAGGTTGTGACAAAGACATACCTAACGCACAAATATATTCATTTTAAATTAAAACCCTAAATTATTTTTAGTAATTCTAATTTAAACACTATTCTTGTAATTATTACGTTAATTTAGCGGAGTTATTATATCTACATGTAGAATGTTGAAATTTATTAAACTAGTACTATTTTTTTTATGTATCCATGTTTCCGCACAAATAGGAGGCATCAATACTTTTTCTTTTTTAAATACTTCAGCTAATGCTCGCCAAACTGCATTAGGCGGAAAGGTTTTAACATTGGTAGACGATGTAGATCAGCCTAAATGGAATCCTGCAACTATTAACTTAGATTTAGACAGAAAGCTGTCTGTAAATTACACAAGTTATTTAGCAGATATTTCAATAGGTTCTGTATCCTATGCACATCGTTTTAGTAGATATTCTAAAACCATTCATTCTAATATTACTTATATTAATTATGGTACTTTAATTGCTGCAGATGTAGAAGGAAATGAAACTGGTACTTTTGGAGCTAGCGATATAGCATTATCTTTAGGATATGCATATCAAATTCCTTCAACGAATATTCATATTGGGGCTAATGGAAAATTAATTCATTCTTCTATTGCGAACTTTTCTTCAACTGCGGTTGCTTTAGATTTAGGTATGATTTATTACAATAGCGAAAAACCATATATTTTCTCGTTAGTCTTACGAAATATTGGCACACAATTGAATTCTTTCGATGGTACTACGGAAAAACTACCTTTCGAAATTGCAATTGGCGCTTCATATTTATTAGAAAATGTTCCTTTACGTTGGTATGCTACTGTAGATAATTTGCAACAATGGAATATAAGCACTCCTAACCCTTCTAATCAAACGTCAGATTTAGATGGAAATGTTACTGAAGAAGACATTTCTTTTCTTGACAATGCTTTTCGTCATGTAATAATTGGTGCAGAATTATTTCCAAAAAGAGCTATTAATTTGAGAGTTGGCTATAATTTCAGAAGAGGAAAAGAGCTACAATTACAAAACGTGCGAAGTTTTGGTGGAATTTCCTTCGGTTTTGGATTGCGTATGAACAAAGTAAAACTAAATTATGCTTACTCTAGATTCCATTCTGCTGCTAATGTTAGCACTTTTGGGCTTACCATTAATTTAGATAAAGAAGTTTCTAGAAACTACAACACAAAGTATTAGAAAAACACACCTCACAATACTCCTAATTGTTCATAAAAAGTCGATTTTAGCTATACCTCATTTGACCTACATTAAAAACAAGACGTATATTTGCATGTTGATATTTTTACAGACATGACTAAGCAAAAAATTACAATAGCCATTGATGGTTTTTCTTCTACAGGTAAAAGCACTATTGCCAAAGCATTAGCTAAAGAGTTAAATTATATATATGTAGACACTGGAGCAATGTATAGAGCTGTTACCTTATACGCTATGCAAAATAACTATATAAGTAGTGATTCTTTTAATCCAACACAGCTTATTAATGATTTAGATAAAGTAAAATTAAGCTTTACTTTTAACGAAACGTTAGGTTTTGCCGAAATGTATTTAAACAATACAAATGTAGAAAAGGAAATCAGAACTATTGAAGTTTCTAAATTAGTTAGTAAGGTTGCTGCTATTTCTGAAGTTAGAAAAAAGTTAGTTTCTGAACAACAAGAGATGGGAAAGGAAAAAGGAATTGTAATGGACGGTCGTGATATAGGAACTGTTGTTTTCCCAGATGCCGAATTAAAGTTATTTATGACCGCTTCTGCCGACAAAAGAGCTAAAAGACGT
Source organism: Tenacibaculum amylolyticum (assembly GCF_964511145.1). Taxonomy (NCBI): domain Bacteria; kingdom Pseudomonadati; phylum Bacteroidota; class Flavobacteriia; order Flavobacteriales; family Flavobacteriaceae; genus Tenacibaculum; species Tenacibaculum amylolyticum. The sequence continues at coordinate 173,510 of NZ_CAZEFZ010000003.1, read as the reverse complement.
TATAAAGAACTTATTGATAGAGGCGACAATGTAAATTATGAAGAAATTCTTCATAACGTACAAGAAAGAGACCGTATCGATTCTACAAGAGAAGACTCTCCATTAATTAAAGCAGAAGATGCTATTGAGTTTGACAATTCTGATATGGGATTAAAAGAGCAATTTGAAAGAGTTATGACTTTAGTTAAAGACAGACTATAAAATTCATTAAAAACTTTATAAAGTTAAAATGCCCAGAATTTAATATTCTGGGCATTTCTATTTATTTTTTTAAATATGCGATTCTCAGCGATTACAAAAAAACATTATTAATCTATTTCCGTAGAATTTACAGCATACCTTCTCCATTTTTCTATGCATGCTTGCATATCTTGTGGAACTTCAGAATTAAATTGTAAAAACTCTCCTGTAGTAGGATGTACAAACCCTAACGTTTTTGCATGTAATGCCTGTCTAGGTAAAACCTTAAAACAGTTCTCTACAAATTGTTTGTACTTTGTAAAAGTAGTTCCTTTTAAAATTTGATCTCCACCATATCTTTCATCATTAAATAATGTATGACCAATATATTTAAAATGTGCTCTAATTTGATGTGTTCTTCCTGTTTCTAATCTACATTCAACTAAAGTCACATAAGTAAAACGTTCAACTACTTTATAATGTGTTACTGCTGGCTTTCCAAAATCTCCTTCTGGATACACAGCCATCTGCATTCTATCTTTATGACTTCTACCAATATTGCCTTCAATTGTTCCTTCATCATTCTCTACAACTCCCCACACTAAAGCATAATATAAACGCTCTGTAGTTTTATCAAAAAATTGTTTAGACAAATGTGCCATAGCATATTCTGTCTTCGCAACTACCAATAAACCACTTGTGTCTTTATCTATTCTATGCACTAAACCAGGACGCTCGTTACTATTTTTAGGTAAATTTTCTATGTGATGAATTAAACCGTTCACTAAAGTTCCAGAGTAATTTCCATGACCAGGATGTACTACCATTCCCGGCTCTTTATTCACAACAATTACAGCATCATCTTCATGTACAATATTTAGTGGAAGATCTTCTGCAACTAATAAATTTTCATGAGGCGGATAAGCTAATACTACACGCACTACATCTTTTGGTTTTACTTTATAATTAGATTTAACAGAAACATCGTTAACTAAAATATTTCCTGCTTTAGCTGCTTGTTGTATTTTATTACGTGTTGCATTCTCAATAAAGTTCATTAAGAATTTATCTACCCTCAATGGTTCTTGTCCATCAGTAGCTGTAAATCGATAGTGCTCATGTAAGTCGGCACTTTCTTGAAGTTCATAATTTTCCTCCTGCATTGTCAAACGAATTATATATGTTTAGTTTCCAGTTCCGTCTCCTAAAATTAAATTGATCACAGATTTCTTTGGCAACTTGTCTCCTAACCCAACCTGCTTTCCTTTGTATTTTAGTCCTCTAACTACATCTTTACCTATATCTGGCACATACGTAAAATCCTCCCCCACTAAAAAGCCTATAGAACGTAAATGTGTTATTGCTTGTCTTTTTGTTTTACCATTTAAATCTGGAATAGCTACGTCTTTATATTTAGATGGGTTTAAGGTTAAATATATTTTACGTTTTTCTTTTACAAAATCGCCAACTTCTGGATTTTGTTCAATTACTGATTTTTTTGGGAAGTTTGGGTTATAACTTGCACTATCTATAACTTCATAAGTCAAGTTCAACTCATTCAAAGTATTTTCTACTTCTGCCAAACTCATTTTATTTAAATCTGGCACTTGTATTTTCTGATCGTGATTAGTTGTATACCCTAACCACCACTGCAATGCAAATACAAAAAGTAATAAACCTATAATAGCAAGTCCTACTTGAATAAAAAACACTTTACTTTTAAAAAATTGAATTATTTTCATTATCGATTTTTTATGAGATGCAACAAATGTACATTAAAAATAAGACTAATTTAAAAACATCGATTTTAAAATACTTTTTTTGGTAAGTTTGTAAATATTAATTGTAGCTAATGAAAAAAAATATTGCCATTATTATGGGTGGCTACTCATCTGAAGTAGCTATTTCTCTTAAAAGCGGAAATGTAGTATATAAACATTTAGATAGAGAAAAATATGAACCGTATCGCATACATATTTTGCAAGAAGGTTGGTTTTTAGTTGATTCAGAAGAAACAAGATATCCTGTTAACAAACATGATTTCTCTGTAATGTATAACGATGTAAAAATTACATTCGATTGTGTTTTTAATGCTATACATGGAGCACCAGGAGAAAATGGTGTAATTTTAGCATATCTTGATTTACTTCATATTCCTCATACTTCTGCCCCATTTTATCAAATGGCTTTAACATTTAATAAAAGAGATACTTTAAGTATTTTAAAGAAATACGATATTCCTTCAGCAACATCTGTATATCTTAATAATGGAGATACTATACATATTGAAAATATTATCGAAAAAGTAGGTTTACCCTGCTTTGTTAAACCTAATAATGCAGGTTCTAGTTTCGGTATTTCTAAAGTACATACCAAAGAAGGTTTAATTCCTGCTATTGAAAAAGCTTACAAAGAAGACTCTGAAATTTTAATTGAAAGCTTTTTAGAAGGTACCGAAGTTTCTGTAGGTGTTCTTGAGTTTGAAAATGAAACTATTGTTCTTCCAATTACTGAAATTGTATCTGAAAACGATTTTTTCGATTATGAAGCGAAGTATGAAGGTAAATCACAAGAAATTACACCCGCAAGAATCTCTTCTGAAGAAGAACGTAAAGTGAGTGCAATTTCTAAAAAAGTATACGAAGTTTTAAACATGAGTGGTTTTTCACGTTCGGAATATATTTTGGTGAATGGAATTCCTCATTTTTTAGAGATGAATACTGTACCTGGTCTTACTGAAGAAAGTATTTTACCACAGCAGGCACAACAAGCTGGAATTACACTCACAAGGCTTTTTGATAATGCTATTTCTCAAGCAATAAATAAAAACTCTTAAATTACCATAATAAAACTAACAACTTTATCATATGAAACGTGCAATCTTCCCAGGGTCTTTTGATCCTATTACACTAGGACATTGTGATATTATTAGACGTGGTGTTACCTTATTCGATGAACTAATTATAGGAATTGGTGTAAACGCCGATAAAAAATATATGTTTCCTTTAGAAAAAAGAAAACAGTTTATTGAAGAAACGTTTAAAGGAGAACCAAAAATAAAAGTGCTTACCTATGAAGGGTTAACTGTTAATTTTTGCAAAGATATTAACGCTCAATTCATCTTAAGAGGATTACGTAATCCTGCTGATTTTGAATTTGAGAAATCTATAGCACACACAAATAGAAAGTTATCTGAAATAGAAACTGTATTCTTACTCACTTCTTCTGGCAAAAGTTATATTTCTTCATCTATTGTAAGAGAAGTTATTCGTCATAATGGAGATTATACTGGCTTAGTTCCTAATTCGGTAAGAATTTAATCTATGCAATTCGATCGCACAGGCTTTATATTGTACACTATAAATTATGAAAAATGTGTGCAATTTTATAGAGACATACTAGAGTTGGATATTCTTTTTGAAACTGAAACTATAACATGTTTTTCTTTCAACAACGCTTATTTAATGATTGAAAAAGATGATGAATACAATTCTGATTTAGACTATGGAAATGAGCGTATTAAAACATGTTTACGCATGAATGTTCCTGATGTATTATCTCTCGCTAACAAGTTAAAAAACAAACATATAAAAGTCGATTATCAAGAACACTCTTGGGGAACCGTAGCTAAATTCTTTGATCCTGATGGAAATTTATGTGCTTTTAAAGATAGCATTAAATTTGAACAACAGATTAAAAGTTATACATTCGGAAAATGAAAAAACTCATACTTTTAAGTATACTACTAATAATTGCTTCTTGTTATCAAAAAGAAGTACAGTCAAATTTTACAACGTTATTTGAAACTTCAAAAGGAACAGAGACTCCTACATACCAAGAAGTAATTGCCTTTTATCAAAAATTGGCAAAAAATTATACCGAGATTTCATTATTAGAATTCGGTACTACGGATAGTGATCATCCATTACATTTAGTTGTTTTTAATGCAAATGGAAAAACTTCAAAAAATCAAATAGCAAACTCACAAAAAAACCGCATTCTTATTAATAACGGAATTCATCCAGGAGAGTCTGACGGTATCGATGCATCGATGTTGTTACTACGTAATATCGTTCAAAATGATTCTTTAAAAGAAGCTTATAAAAACGATTTAATTTGTGTAATTCCTGTATATAATATTGGTGGTGCATTGAATAGAAATTCACACACAAGAGCTAATCAAAATGGACCAAAAGCTTATGGTTTTAGAGGAAACTCTAGAAATTACGATTTAAATAGAGACTTTATTAAATCTGACACCAAAAACGCTAAAGCATTTGCAACAATTTTTCATGCTGTAAATCCAGATGTGTTTATAGATAATCATGTAAGTAATGGTGCCGATTATCAATACGCGATTACGCATTTATTTACACAACATAATAAACTAGGTGGTGAACTTGGAAACTTTTTAGAGCAAAAAATGCGTCCTTACTTAGAAAACTCTTTAGAAAAAAAAGACATTCCTATTACTCCTTATGTAAATGTTTGGGGAAGTACGCCAGATAAAGGTTGGTCACAATTTATGGATTCTCCGCGCTACTCTACTGGCTATACTACTTTATTCAACACTTTTGGAATGATGGTAGAAACGCACATGCTAAAACCTTATAAAATTCGTGTAGAACAAACCTATGAACTTTTAGTTTCAATGTTAGATTTCACTAATGAAAATGCTACTAAAATTAAAGAACTAAGAGCAAATGCAGCTAAAAACATCATTGCTAAAAAAACATACCCTATACGTTATAAAGTAGACACAAAAAATCCTTCTCAATTTAATTTTAAAGGATATGAAGGGACTTATATTGACAGTAAAGTTACCAATGGAAAACGTTTATTTTACGACAAAAACAAGCCTTATGAAAAACCTGTGGATTATTTCAATAATTTCATAGTAACTAAGGAAGTTACCATTCCTAAAGCCTATGTAATACCTCAAGGCTGGCATAATGTTATTAAGCAATTACAACTAAACAATATTGAATTCACTCGTTTTAAGAAAGATACGATACTTAATGTTGAAGTAAATCATATCAAAGATTTTAAAACAATCTCTAATCCATATGAAGGCCATTATTTACATTACAACACTACAGTAAACAAATCAATGGATACCGTTCAATTCACAAAAGGAGATCTGTTAATTCCTACCAGTCAAAGTGGAGTTCGTTATTTATTAGAAACCTTAGAAGCAGAAGCTGTAGATAGTTTCTTTAATTGGAATTTCTTTGATACTATTTTACAACGAAAAGAAGGTTTTTCTAGTTATGTTTTTGAAGATAAAGCCGAAGAATTTTTAAATCAACACCCAATTATTAAAGCTGAATTTAATTCCAAACTAGCATCAGATACAACATTTGCTAAAAATTCAGGAGCACAACTCAATTGGATTTATCAAAAAACACCTCATTACGAAAAAGCACATATGAGGTTGCCTATTTTTAAAATAGCGAACTAATGAGAACTATATTCACTTTAGCTCTATTTGCTTTTATACTACTTTTCAATTGTAAAAGAAATAACAGTGAAAAAGCAACACCTAAAAAGCCACGTACAACACTAGAAGTTAAAAAAGAATGGTGGGATAATGGAACTATTGCTAGTGAAGGTGAATATAAAAACGGAAAGGCAAATGGTAAGATGAAATGGTATCATCAAAATGGATATATTGCTGGTGAAGGACCTATGAAAAATGATCTACGGCATGGTTGGTGGATAGTTTACAATGTAGAAGATGGTTCTATTAGTGCCGAAGGCAATTTTGATAATGATATAAAGCATGGAACATGGAAACTTTACAATGCAGATGGCACTTTAAAGGAAACGCAACTTTGGGAATACAATAAATTAATATCTAAAGATTAATTTATTGTAAAATTCACTTTACTATGAAAAAAATTGTAATTAAACGATTCTTAACCAAACTCTACTTACTTCCTATTGTTGAACAAATTAATTTTTGGCGGCAAAAACTCATTCATAGGAAAGAGAATAAAAAGTTTAAACAAGAATATCCAAACATTCAATTACCTCCTGATTTTTATATTTATGAAACCTTTCAATTAAACTATCATAAATTTTACACCAATGGAATTCCTACTGCGACATGGTTATACAATCTTGTTAGTAAGTTTAAAACTTTAGAACATGCTTCCATTTTAGATTGGGGTTGTGGTACAAGTAGAGTTTTAAGACATTTACCCGCTGTAGCAGGAGATACTAATCATTATTTTGGTTGCGATTATAATCCAAAATATGTTGATTGGTGTGCAAAACATCTTAAAGGAATTAACTTTCAACTAAATCAAGTTACACCACCACTACCATATAAAAACGAACAGTTTGATTTAGTGTACGGTGTTTCTATTTTCACTCACCTTTCTGAAGAACAACATTACAATTGGTTTTCTGAATTATATCGTGTCTTAAAACCCGAAGGTATTTTATTTATCACTACACATGGAAATGTACATTCATTTAAACTAACAGTAAAGGAACTTCAAAAATTTAATTCTGGAAAATTGGTTGTTCATAACTTTAAGAAAGAAGGAAATCGTTTATATGCAACTTACCAACCAGAAGCATTTATGAAACAAATTGGTTCTGCAAATAAATTTGAAGTTTTACATCACATTCCGGGGATTTTAACAAATAACAGACCACAACAAGACGTTTGGATTTTCAAAAAATAAAGAATTTTATCTCTTTTTTCAAAGCTAAAACACTGGTTAATAAATTTATAATAATTTGATTAAAAAAGCATAAAAATTCCCTTCAGATTTTCCTATTTTTCGGATGAAAAAGAATCATGAATTTGATTTCGTTTTTTAGAAATTTTAATCCCCAAATTCCCCATGAAAAATATAGTTAAAAATGTATTTTACCTATGTTGTATTGTTGCGAGTACAACCCTTTTTTCTCAAGATATTAAAATAGGAAAGAAAGCCTTTGATGTTGAAGGATTCGATATAAAATCGAATAAAAACATTAAAGTTTCTCAGTTCAAAAACAAAAAGCACGTTCTTTTAAACTTTACTGCTACTTACTGTGGTCCTTGCTGGAAAACATATCCTCATATGGATGAGCTTCAAAAGAAGTATCCTTCAGATTTAAAAGTTATTTCTGTACACGGAGATGATAAAAAAGATACTTGGTATAAAATTGCCAAGCGCCTTAAAATTGATTTTAAATCTGCCACCATATGGGATTTTAAAGATAAAGATAAGGTGAAAGAAACATATGATGTAAAACAATATCCTATGTTTTTTATCATAGACAAACAAGGAAATATTGTAGATAAGTGGATTGGAAATCAAGAAAAAAGATTACGATCTGTTATTAAAAATCTAGTTACAAACTAGCAACCAGATTTACAATTGATACAAATTAAAAACTCCTGCAAATGCAGGAGTTTTATTTTTTAGAATTTATATTCATGTAATGGTTTTGGAAACGCTTCTGGATCTTCAGCTAAATGATACCTTGGATCGTCAACATCTTCTATAATAATATTGTGAAACTTATCACTTGCCTTATACATTAACACTTTACAATCTTCACTTAAATGTTTTAAATGAATTGTTTTTCCTGCTGCTTGGTATTTCTCTACCAGTACAAATAAAGCTTCTAAAGCAGAATGATCTGAGATTCTACTTTCTACGAAATCAATAATTACATTATCTGGATCATTTTTAATATCAAACTTTTCATTAAAAGAAGTAATACTACCAAAGAATAAAGGTCCCCAAATTTCATATACTTTGGTTCCATCTTCTCTCATACGCTTACGAGCTCTAATTCGTTTAGCATTTTCCCAAGAAAATGATAACGCTGAAATAATTACTCCTACAAAAACAGCAATTGCTAAATCAAAAAATACTGTTACTGCAGATACAATAATCAATACAAAAGCATCCGATTTTGGTATTTTTTTCATAATTCTAAAACTAGACCATGCAAAGGTTTCAATTACCATCATAAACATTACTCCAACCAATGCTGCAATAGGTACTTGTTCTATATATTTATCTGCAAATAAAATAAAAACAAGCAATGTAACTGCCATTGCTACGCCAGAAAGTCTTCCTCTACCACCTGCATTGATATTAATTACCGTTTGTCCTATCATACCACAACCTCCAGTACCACCAAACATACCGCTTAAAATATTCCCTGCTCCTTGTGCAACACACTCTTTATTTCCATTCCCTCTAGAATCTGTTAATTCATCTACTAAATTCATAGTCATAAGTGTTTCTATCAATCCAACAGAAGCTGCTAAAAAAGCATAAGGCGCTATAAACTTTAGTGTATCTAAATTAAATGGAAGATGACTCCAAAGCTCTAATAAGTTCATTTTTTTAGAAAGCTCATCAAAACCATTTAGACCTAATCCTCCTCCATCTCTAATAAAATCACCTACATTAATAGAATTAATTCCTCCAAAAATAACTACGAAAGAAACAATTAATATCGCCGTTAAAGCTGCAGGTACTTTCTTTGTAAGTTTTGGTAGTCCCCAAACAATTAACATTGTTAGTAAAACCAACCCTATCATAGTATACAACTCTTTTCCTTTCATAGTTTCTTTTACAACTCCTTCATCTTTTACAGCATAAAATCCTTCTTTTCCAGCATTAAAAACTACTTTCTGCGTTGTTATATCAAAAACTTGACCTTTAGAAATAATAAAATCTTCCTTATTTGTTCTAGCATTAACTACCTTATCACCTTTAATATCGAATAAAACAGTGTTAGATACTGCATCTTTTACCTTATTTCCTTCTACTTTATACACTAATTCTTTAGAAACTGTTTTACGCATGTTATCTCCATAAACATTCTTTACATTTTCTTTGAACATTCCTAATTGGGCCATAAAAATAACAATGGCTAATCCGTTTACAAACCCCATCATTACTGAATGTGGAATTAAGCGAACAAACTTACCCAACTTAAAGATTCCTGCTAATACTTGAATAATTCCCATTAAAACTACAGCGGCCAGTAAATAAAAATACCCCATATTTTCTACAGGTTGATCAAATAGCAATCCTTTGGCGTGTCCTTCTTGGATCATATTCACAAAAATAACCGCTACTGCTCCTGCTGCACCTGAAATTAAACCTGGTCTTCCTCCAAAAATAGCAGCAATTAAACCTATTACAAAAGCACCAAAAAGTGCTACAATAGGACTGATTTGTGCCACAAAAGCAAAAGCAACTACTTCTGGTATCATTGCTAAAGAAACTGTAATACCTGCTAGTGTATCATCTTTAATGTTAATCTTCTTATTTCTAATGTATTTCATCATAATAACACGAGTCTTTTCTAAAAGTTGGCAAATGTAAAGATAATTTTATTGATATGCTTTTTAGGTTTCGGCAACTTTAAATTTTGTTCACTTACTTTTTTGCTTTAATTTTGCTTCTTGGAACTATCAAGCAAATTGATAGCATAAAATGAGCAGAAAAACACTACTTACTTCTAAAGAAATTGACATCATTCTGCATCGATTAGCGTGCCAGTTAATCGAAAATCACAACGACTTTTCTAATACTGTTTTAATTGGTTTGCAACCTCGTGGAACTTATTTAGCACAACGTTTAAAAAAGATTTTAACAGAAGTATATCAAATCGATTCTTTAAAATTAGGATTGTTAGATATTACTTTTTATCGTGATGATTTTAGAAGAAATGATGAACCTTTAGAAGCTACGCCAACTAAAATTGACTTTCTAATTGAGAATAAGAAAGTAGTTATTATAGACGATGTATTGTATTCTGGAAGAAGTGTTCGAGCAGCATTAACTGCCTTACAAGCTTTTGGAAGACCTACTAACATTGAATTATTAGTTTTAATTGACAGAAGATTTAGCAGACACTTACCTATTCAACCAAATTATAGAGGAAGGCAAGTAGATGCTATAAACCAAGAAAAAGTAGTGGTAAACTGGCAAGAAACTCACGATAAAGACGAAATATACTTAGTACCAAAACAACCCAAGACGGACGCACAATGAAGCAGTTAAGTGTAGAACATTTATTAGGCATTAAATATCTTAACAAAAGTGATTTAGAACTTATTTTTGAAACTGCATCTCATTTTAAAGAGGTTATTAATAGACCTATTAAAAAAGTGCCTTCCTTACGAGATATTACTATTGCTAATTTGTTTTTTGAAAATAGTACACGTACCAAATTATCCTTTGAACTTGCAGAAAAACGTTTATCAGCAGATGTAATTAATTTCTCTGCTGGACAATCTTCTGTTAAAAAAGGTGAAACTCTTATAGATACCGTAAACAATATCTTGTCTATGAAGGTAGATATTGTTGTAATGCGTCATTCTAATGTTGGTGCGGGAGTATTTCTTTCTAGACATGTAGATGCGAAGATTGTAAATGCTGGAGATGGTACACATGAACATCCAACGCAAGCTTTGTTAGATAGTTTTTCTATGCGTGAAGCTTTAAATTCTGATTTAAAAGGAAAGAAAATTGTTATTGTTGGAGACATTTTACATTCCAGAGTAGCTTTATCTAACATTTTTGCTTTGCAATTACAAGGTGCAGAAGTAAAAGTGTGCGGACCTACGACCTTAATTCCTAAATACATTACTAGTTTGGGTGTTGGCGTAGAAACTAATTTAAAAAAAGCATTAGAATGGTGTGATGTTGCCAACGTTTTACGTGTACAACACGAACGTATGGATATTAAATATTTCCCTTCTACTAGAGAATACACACAACTTTTCGGAATTAATAAGCAGGTATTAGACAATGTTGGTAAAGACATTGTAATAATGCACCCAGGCCCTATTAACAGAGGAGTTGAATTGACAAGTGATGTAGCCGATAGTAAGCAATCTATTATCCTAAATCAGGTAGAAAATGGAGTTGCTGTAAGAATGGCTGTAATTTATTTGTTAGCACAACAAATAAAAAGATAAACTCATGAAAATAGAACGAAAATCAGATTATGTTTTAATAAGTGATGAAGGTAATTCTTTTTCAGATTTCTGTGTTTTTTTCACCAATCAACACCAGGAACTTGCAAAAGACAGTATAATTATTTACCTTTCATCGAATCTTAGCATCAACAATCAAGATATTTCTATATTTTTAGAGTATGCTGATATGCATAGAGAAAGCGGCACAACTTTTGTGGTTGTGTATCAGAATGTTGATGTAGATAGTTTTCCAGAAACTTTTAACATTGTACCTACTTTACAAGAAGCAGAAGATGTATTAGAAATGGAAAACATTCAACGAGATTTAGGTTTTTAACAATTAATATCCCCAACGTCTATGATAAAAAAAATACTTTTTATCTTTTGCATTTTGTGCTCATTCATTGCGCTTTCTCAAGAAAAGTCAGTCAATAAATTAGTCGCATCACCAAATCCATTTTTAAATACTACAACTATTTCATTTAACTCAACTAACAAACAAGAAGTTTTAATTAGCGTTAAAAACGTTCTGGGTAAAACTGTGTTTCTTAAAAAAGTTACCGCTCACAAAGGAAATAACAAACTTCCTTTCAGGCGCAACGACTTAAGTTCAGGAATGTATATCTACGCTATTCAAACTAGCAAGGAAATAATTTCTAAACGTTTTGTCATTAGATGAGTATAAAATTAAAAATTTTAGGCTGTCATTCAGCTACACCAAGGGTTAACGCCCACCCAACATCTCAGTATCTAGAAATAAACAACAGGCATTTTTTAATTGACTGTGGTGAAGGTACACAACGACAAATGCGAAAATATAAAGTTGGTTTTTCTAAAATTAACCACATTTTTATATCGCATTTACACGGTGACCATTTTTTTGGTTTAATCGGATTATTATCTACCTACGGTATTTTAAATCGAGAGAAAGATTTACATGTTTATGGTCCTGTAGGTATTAAAGAGATTACAGAATTACAGCTAAAATTGTCGATGTCGCATGTACGATATCGCATTGTCTTTCACGAATTATCTTCGAAAAAAAGTGAACTTATTTTTGAAGATGATAAAGTGGCTGTGTATACAATACCATTACGTCATAGAGTATATACTAATGGTTTTTTGTTTAAAGAAAAACCGAAACCACGTAATCTACATTTAGATAATATAAAACAATATGATGAAATTGAAACTTGCGATTATTATAACATAAAAGCAGGAAAAGATTTCATACTTAGTACAGGAGAAATCGTTCCAAATGAGGAACTGACTACAGATCCTGTAAGACCTAAAAGCTATGCTTTTTGTAGCGACACTATGTTTAAACCAGACATCGTTCCAATTATAGAAGGAGTTGATATTTTATATCATGAAGCAACCTTTTTAAAAGAGCTAGAGCATTTGTGCGAAAAAACAAAACATTCAACAGCAGAACAAGCTGCAATCATTGCAAAAGACGCAAATGTAGGTTTGTTAATATTAGGACATTATTCTAGTAGGTATTCTGACATAGAATGTTTTAAAGAAGAAGCACAAACTGTTTTCGAAAACGTAGCACTGGCAAGGGTTGGCGAAACATTTACTTGCAATGCTTCTTTACAGCTTCAGGTGTAAAACAGTTTTTTTTTTATTGTAAGAGTTTTGTTAATGATTCGTTAAACAGTGTTAAACGAAGTAACAAAACCATTCCCCCTATAGTCTCTTATGCGTTGAAGAACTACACAAATAACACAAGAGAGATGAGAAAATTATTACTGTTACTTGTACTTGCTTTAAGTACAAATTCATTTGCACAAATGAAAAAAGAATACCTACCTAAACCTGGAAAAATATCAGGAAAGGTAGTAGATAAAGTATCGAAAGAACCATTACCATATGTAAATATTATTGTACGCGACGCAGCTAATAAAGTATTAACTGGTGGTATTACAGATGAAAAAGGAGCTTTTAATGTTCCTAATATTCCTGAGGGGAAAAGTTTAGTAGAAATACAATTTATTGGATACAAGACTGTAAAAAAAGAGATTACAGTTACTAATAAAAATAGAAATATTAAACTAGGAACGATAGCTATAGAAGAGGACTCTACTACTTTAGAAGAAGTTGAAGTACGTGCAGAAACCTCTACTGTTGTTCAAAAAGTAGATAGAAAAGTAATTAACGTAGGAAAAGACCTTACTTCTGCTGGAGCTACTGCTTCTGAATTATTAAACAATGTACAATCTGTAAGTGTTGATAGTCAAACAGGAAATATTAGTTTACGTGGTAATGAAAATGTACGTGTTTTGGTTGATGGAAGACCTACTAACATTCCTGCTTCTCAATTATTGAAACAATTACCTTCTAGCTCTATAAAAAGCATTGAGTTAATTACAAATCCATCTGCAAAATACAATCCAGAAGGAATGAGTGGTATTATTAATATCATCTTAAACAAGAATGCTAATATGGGATTCAATGGTTCCTTAAATACTGGAGTTGAAGCTGGACATTATGTACGCTACAACGCTTCTACTAATATGAACTATAAAACAGGGAAAGTAAACTTCTTTGGAAACTATGGTTTCAATGGTGGAGATCGTTTTAACTTTGGTTTTATTAATAGAACTGGTATTAACTTTCAAGATTTTGTTTTCACAAACGATAACGAATCGCATTTATTTAAAATTGGAGCTGATGTTTATATCGATGATAAAAACACATTCTCTTTCTATACTACACAAAACTGGTCTGATAATAATGCCAATGGTCGTGTGTTAGTGTCTGATGCAACTAATACTTTAACAAGTAATGCTCCTAATTCACAAATATCTGACAGTCATAATCAGACTTATAATGTGAATTATAAACACGATTTTAAAAAGAAGGGACATAATATCGAATTTGAATCTACGTATTCAAGAAATGATGCGCCGCAAGTTTTATTAAATAACGACTTAATTAATCCAACTGATGGAGAGTTGAATTATTTCAACAATATTAGTAACGAACGTCAAAATATCTTAGTTAACTTAGATTATACAAATCCAGTTTCTAAAGCAGGAAAATTAGAGTTAGGATTAGAGTATCGAGAAGATAATACAGATAATATAAACATTACAAATCAAGCTAACTTTAACAACTCAGCATTTACATACGATAGAAGAATTGTTTCTGGATATGCTAACTATGGTCATAAGTTTGGAAAAGTTACTATGCAATTAGGTGCTAGATTAGAACAATATAATATTGAAGGTAGATTTAATGTTGAAACAGTAGGAACTGATACCGTTACTGATGATATTTTCACTATTTATCCATCTGCATTCTTTACTTATAATCCGTCTGAAAAGAATCAATTTCAATTAAGTTATAGTAAACGTGTTGACAGACCTAATATTCAACAAGTAAATCCAATTAGAGAATGGAGTACACCATTAATTACTTCTGTAGGTAACGAAAACTTATTACCTCAATTCACCAACTCTGTTGAATTAAACTATACAAGAAGAATTAAAGGAGGATCTATTACTTTAGGAGGATTCTATAGAAATATTAACGATGTTATTTCTAGAGTTACTTTTAGAGATCCTGCAGATCCATCTAACATTCGTCAGATTCTTACATTCCAAAACTTTGATGATACAGATGCTTATGGACTTGAGCTGTCTGCAAACTATAGAGTTGCTAAATGGTGGAGAGCAAATGCTAGTATGGATTACTATTCTCAAACACAATTTGGTACTGCAGATTTGTCAAATCCTAATGCACCAAGATTAGAAGTACAAAACAATGTATTTAACGCTCGTATTAGTAACAGCTTTACAGTTAGCAAAAGATTACGTTTACAATTATTTGCAATGTATAGAGGAGCAGTAGAAGATATTCAATGGAAAGTAGACCCTATGAAAATGGTAAATCTTGGAGCTAACTACTCTGTATTTAAAGGAAAAGGAAACCTTACTTTTAGAGTAAATGATATCTTTAATACAATGCAATTCCAATTTAACTCTGATAGACCTTTTACACAAAACGGTCGTTTTAAATGGGAAAGTAGAACAGCTTATATTGGATTTAACTACAGATTTGGTGGTGGTAAAAACAAAGCTAAATCTAGAAGAAGAAGAGATAGTAACGAAAAACAAGGAGGCGGAGGTTTCTTTTAATTGAAGGATAACTATATGCTAAAAACCGAAGTCTATGACTTCGGTTTTTTTTATTTATTTCATTCTTACAGCTTACTACATTTATTACAAATACCTTTTACAACTAGATTCACATTTTCAGAAATAAACCCATCAGGTATATTAATCTGTGGAATTTTATAATCTGACAAACAAATTGTTTCACTACAGTTTTTACAATGAAAGTGCAAATGTAAATCTGTTGCTACTTCACAATTACAACCTTGTTTACATAATGCATATTTTATAATTCCAGTTCCATCATCTATTTGGTGGACTATTTTTTTATTTTCAAAAGTCTTTATAGTTCTATATAATGTTGTTCTATCTGCTGTTTCAAATGTATTTTCAATATCACTTAAAGCTACTGCTCTTTCTTTTTCAGACAAAAACTTATACGTCAACAAACGCATTGGAGTTACCCTAATCTTTTTCATTTTTAAAAATTCTTCTATTTCCTCCATAAATTAATGTACATGTTCTGTTTCACTTTTCTTCATTTCAGCAATTAGATAATAGGCATTGTTAAAAGCAAATTTTGTGTTAGAAGTTAATTCTTCCAGAAACTCTACTGCAACCCAATCACCATCTTTTTCTCCTAACACTACTTTTACAGGTGTAAAAAGCCAACTTTCTTGTATTTTTTTGGCTGTAAAAGCATAGTAATTATCTCCTTCTTTCATTACAGCTTTTAAGGGTAATGCTTTTTGAAAACTGTTTCCCACTTGTATTTTTCCTTGAATGTACATTCCTGGAATTAAATTCCCTTTTTTATTTTCAATTTCAGCATGTACGTGTACTGCTTTAGGATTTTCTTCAAATGTTTTACCAACAGCATAGATTTCTGCCATTAACTCTGCGTCTGGAATAGATTGTACTTTAAAACTTACTTTTTGTCCTTTCTTAATTTTATACACATCTTTTTCAAATACCATAACATCGGCATGCACATGATGCGTATTTACAACTTCTAATAATTCTGTTTGTGGTGCTACATACTGCCCTGTTTTAACTTTTACTTTTTGTACTGCTCCTTCAATAGGACTTACTAAAGGAACACTTTGTGAAATTTTTCCATTTTGAACAGGTTTCAAATTAATATTTAAAATTCTCAATTGTGCAGCTAAGCCATTCACATTTGCCTTAGAAGCTTCATATTTTGCTTTGGCTTTTTGATAATTGGCACCAGAACCTACTCCACCTTCATATAATCTCTTCTGTCTTTCAAAATCGTTTTTCAAATAATTACGATTACTGTAAGCATTCAAATAGTCTGCTTGTAACTTTACAATGTCTGGATGCGATAAATATGCAACTACTTGTCCTTTTTTCACCTTATCTCCCTCAGTAACTTTAATTGTTGTAACCGTTGCTCCTATTACTGATGTTATTGCTGCTTCATTTTGTGGTGGAACCTCTAAAGTTCCATTTGCTGCCACATAATCGCTAATATTACGAGAAGCCAACGTATCTATTTTCATTTTAAGCGTATTGAATTGCGCTTCTGATAGTTTAACCTCTTCTTTATGTGAATTGTGAGTTTCATTTTGATGATTCGTTTCCTGGTCAGATTCATTATCATGACTATGATCGTGCTTTCCTACACAAGAAACTAATTGTATTAGGATACAGCTTATGATAATTTTATATATTATTCTTTTCATTTTCTTTTCTATTAATTAAAATATTCTAATTCGAAGATGCTTTCTAAATACTTCATTTGTGCACGTTGTGCTTCTAACTCTAATTCCAGAGTTTGTTTAATGAGTTGTGTAAATCCTAAATAATCTATTTGACCTTCTTTAAAGGCTAATAAGGCTCCTGATTTTTGCTCTTTTGTTAGTGGTAACACTTCATTTTGATAAAACTCCCAAGACCTTTTCCATTTCTTATAATTCTCTATGGCTTGCTTGAATCTTGTTTTAATTTCTTTCTTATGAAATGCTACATCAGTTTGAGCAATTTCCTTATCAATTTTAGCTGTTTTTATTTTTGCTCTTTGATTCCCAGATAAGAATGGAATAGAAACACCTATTTGATAACTATAAAAACCAGCGTTTCCATTTACGTTTTGCATACTTCCTTGTAAATTTAGCTTTGGAAGCATACCTACTTTCAGTGCTTTATAATTAGCTTCAGCAACATTTTTTTTATGTTGAGAAACTTTAAACAAAGGAGTTCCTTCAATAACTAATTTATTTTCAATAATTCCCGATGGAATTTGAATTTTATCAGAAACTGTAAATAATTCATCTGTAAATAACAATAAATTAAATTCTTGCAACGCTATAGTATAATCACTTAATGCTTCTTTTAATGTATTATGAGTTTTAATTACTTGATGTATTGCAGCTGTATATTCTAATTTAGAAATTTCTTCTACTTCATAATTCAAAACTATGGCCTGTTTAAACTTAGCATAAATACTATCTAATTCTTTGTACAACAAATAGTTTTGCTTTGCTTGAAAACATTTTACCCAAGCCTTTTTTACTTGTAATTTTAATGTTACTTCTGAAAGTTCATATTCTTCCTGAATCAATTCCTCTCTGGCTTTTTGCAATCGTTTTTTAGCTCCAATATCTAACAATGAAACACCTCGCTGACCAATACCAAAAGTTGTATATACACCGTTACCATTATTAATCTCCTCTCCTCCTGTAAAAAGCTGCGTAGTTCCTAAATCTACAGTTGTAGCTTTTAATTCTTTTTGTTTATTAATTTCAAGCTTTTCCTGCTTTAAAAGAGGATAGTTTTGCTTCGCTAATTCGATAGCTTTTTCTAACGTAACTTCTGGTAGAATTGGCTCTTTTTCCTGACTTGTAATCGTACTAGGTATTATAAATAATAATAACAGTATAACTGTTACAGGTACATTTTTGACTGACTTTCTTATTTTAAACTCCTTTGTTTCTATACAATTATATAAAATTGGTAATACAAATAAAGTTAATAGTGTAGAAGTTAATAAACCACCTATAACTACTGTTGCTAATGGGCGTTGTACTTCTGCTCCTGCTGAACTTGAAATTGCCATTGGTAAAAAACCAAGAACGTCTGTAAATGCTGTTAGCATAATTGGACGTATTCTTCTTTTTGTTCCTTCTATGATTCTTTCTTTTAAACTCGTAATTCCTTCTTCTTTTAATTCATTTAATCCACTAATCATTACTAATCCGTTTAAAACAGCTACACCAAACAATACAATGAAACCAACTCCAGCCGAAATACTAAACGGCATATCTCTAAACCAAAGTGCCACTACTCCACCAATAGTCGCCATAGGAATAGCAATGTAAATCATAAGTGTTTGTGGCAATGATTTTAATGCAAAATAGATTAAGACAAAAATTAATAGTAATGCAATAGGAACCACAGTTTGTAATCGATTACTTGCTCTTTCTAAGTTTTCAAAAGCACCTCCATAACGAATAAAGTATCCAGATGGAAGTTCTAACTGCTCATCTAGTTTTGATTTTATTTCCGTTACTAGAGATTTTACATCTCTTCCTCTTACATTAATTCCTACATAGGTTCTTCTATTCGTATTATCTCTACTTATTTGCATTGGTCCAGATTTATAGGACACTTGCGCAACTTCTCTTAATGGAATTTGTGTTCCTGAAGGTAAATTGATAAACAAATTTTGCACGTCTGAAATATCTTTTCTGCTTTCTTTATGCAAACGAACTACGAGATCAAACCTTTTTTCACCTTCAAAAATGACTCCTGCATGTCCTCCAGCAAAAGCACATTGAATGGTTTTGTTAAGCTCATTAATATGTAAACCATATTGCGCTAACTTATTTCTATTATAATCTATAGTAATTTGCGGCAAGCCTGTAATTGCTTCAGCTTTCATATCTCCAATCCCTTCTGTTCCGGCAATAATTTTGGTTACTTCATTTGCTTTTTCTGCAAGAATCTCAATATCCTCTCCATAAATTTTAACAGCAATATCTTCTCTAACACCTTCTAACAATTCGTTAAATCGCATTTCTATAGGTTGTGTAAATTCATAGTTTACACCAGGAATAATTTCTACTGCTTCTTTCATCTTTTCTATCAATTCATTTTTAGAAGCAACTGTTTTCCATTCTTGTTTGGGTTTTAGAATTACAAAAACATCTGCAATATCCATTGGCATTGGATCGGTTGGAATTTCTGCAACTCCAATACGACTTACTATTTTCTCTACTTCTGGGAATTTTGCTTTTATAATTCGTTCTACTTTTGTGGTAGTTTCAATAGTTTCTGTAAGAGAACTCCCTGGTTTTAGTATTGCATGAAACGCTATATCTCCTTCGTCTAATTGTGGAATAAACTCTCCTCCCATTCGACTAAAAACAAATACAGAAAACACAAATAAGCCAATACCTACTCCAACAATTATCTTTCCTCTTTGTAAGGCTTTTTCTAATAGTTTTTTATACTTATTTTCAACCCAGCTAACAAAACGATCTCCATAATTCTTTTTTTCTTTTTTTACTCCTTTAATTAATAATGATGATAGTACAGGCACATACGTTAGACAAAGAATCATAGCTCCTAACATCGCAAAAATAAAAGTCAACGCCATTGGTTTAAACATCTTCCCTTCTATTCCTTGAAGTGCTAGAATTGGTAGAAATACAATCAAGATTATTAATTGTCCAAAGAAAGCGGCGCTCATCATTTTTTTCGATGCTTTGGCCGTTATTTCGTCTCTCTTTTTTAGATTTAATTCTTTTTTCTCTTTGAGAAATTGCGCTGTTATTAGAAAAACAGTCGTTTCTACAATAATAACTGCACCATCTACGATAATTCCAAAATCAATTGCACCTAAACTCATTAAGTTTGCCCAGACATCAAAGGCATTCATTAATATAAAAGCGAATAATAACGACAATGGAATTGTAGAAGCTACAATAAGTCCTCCTCGCCAATTTCCTAGCAGAAATATCAATACAAAAATCACAATTAAGGCTCCTTCTGTAAGGTTTATAGCTACCGTAGCAGTTGTTTTTGATATTAACTTACTTCGATCTAGTAACGGTTCTATTACCACACCTTCTGGTAACGATTCTTGAATTTGAGCCATTCTTTCTTTTACATTGTTAATAACATCATTAGAATTAGCTCCTTTCAACATCATTACCAAACCTCCAACTACTTCTCCTTCTCCATCTTGTGTTAATGCTCCATACCGAATAGCAGCACCGTATTGCACTTTTGCAATATCTCCAATAGTAATTGGAATGTTATTCGAATTCTTTATTACTATTTTCTTTATGTCTTCTAAGTTTTTCACCAGTCCTTCTCCTCTGATGAAATTTGCTTGATGATTCTTTTCAATATAAGCTCCTCCTGTATTCTGATTATTGGATGCTAATGCTTCAAATACATCGGAAATTGTTAATCCAATTGCTCGTAACTCATTTGGATCTATAGCAACTTCATATTGCTTTATTTTTCCTCCTATAGCATTTACCTCAACAACACCTTTTACCATCGCCATTTGACGTTGAATGATCCAATCTTGAATACTTCGTAGGTCTGTTATGGAATATTTGTTTTTAAATGCAGGTTTTACTTTCAAAGTATATTGAAAAATTTCTCCTAATCCTGTTGAAATAGGCCCAATAGAGGAAGTTCCGAAACCTTCTGGGATTTCTTCTTTAATTTCATTCAGCTTTTCTGATACTAATTGTCTAGGAAGATATGTTCCCATATCATCATTAAAAACAATAGTTACAACTGATAAACCAAAACGTGAAATGGAACGTATTTTCTGTACGTTTGGCAAATTACTCATTGCTACCTCTATTGGATACGTAATAATTTGCTCTACATCTTCAGTTCCTAAATTTGGTGACTGTGTTATTATTTGCACTTGGTTATCAGTAATGTCGGGGACAGCATCTATTGGAACTTTTGTCATGCTCCAAATACCTGCTGCAATAATGGTAAGCGTAAACAAACCAATTATAAACTTATTATTGATTGAAAAATCAATGATTTTATTAATCATGAAATCGTATTTTTCAGTTATTTAATTAGGTATAACATTTAACTGGTAAACAATGAGAAATAGATTTTCTTATTGAAAATTACCTTGGTAAAATGTTTTAAAATGTGGATGTAATTATCCCTGTAAAAACTGAATTATACTTTTGGTGGTTCTAAAAGCGAAGTATTAAATTCTTTTTCAAAGCCTTCTTCATAGAAATAGCTTTTTTCTATAAAAGCAACATCCGAAACCTTATAATCTGCTATTGAAACATGAATTACATATACATGGCAGCATTGACATTGGCAAAACGGAGAGCACATATCTGAGTCTTGATGATTATGATCATGTTCTCCCGATTTGGATATTTCGGTGTTTACTTCATTATCTAAACTACCATAATCTTCACAAGGCACTAAATTTAGCGCAAAGATGTATAATGCGAATATGATAGTAAAAAGCTTCATTAACACAAAGATATAAAATTAGTTCCTGCATACGTATTGCAAATACTAATTTATAGGAATAAAAAAAGCCAGAAATTAAAATTTCTGGCTTTTAAAACTTCATTAAAAGTTTTTATTATCTAGCAGCGTACCAGCTAATTGCAGCAATTGCAATTCTGCATTTTTGGCTACGTACTTTGCATTACTAACACTGAGTTCTGCATTTATTAAATTGACTTGTGCTTGTCTAAAATCTATAGAAGTAATTTGTCCAAGTTTATAACGTTCGTTAGTTCTTTCGAAATTCAACTTGTTTGTTTCTACATTTTTTTCTTGAACTTGTAATGAAAACAGACTGTTTTGATATGTTTCCCAAGCATTACTAACATTTCGTTCTAATTGTTCTTCTTGTTGCTCTTTTTGAATCTCTTGTGTTTCTAATGCTATTTTTGCATTTGCCACATTGGTTTTTGTACGCCCTCCATCAAATAAATCCCAAGAAAAGTTTACTCCTGCACTTAATCCTGTTTGTGTATTACTTATTGGACTAAATTGGTTTGTTGGATCGCTATTACTTTTATTCCATGCATAGGAACTTGTTAAACTAACATTAGGCATCCAACCAGCTCTATTAATTTTTACATCTAATTTTCGCAAGTCTATATTCTTTTTTGCTTGTAACAAACCTGCATTATTTGCTTTTGCTTGTTGTAAAATTTCTTCTAAGTTAAGATTTGAAGCATACAATACACTTGTATCTACTGCTACTGGTGTACTTACACTTCTTCCTAACACTACGTTTAAATCTCTTTTTGCGTTTGCTAATTGTCTTTTAATGTCGATATAAGTAATACTATCATTATTCACATCTACTTCCGCATTTAAAACCTCTAATCTTGTATTCTGTCCATAATCGAATCCGTATTTAGCACGCTCTAAACGTTTCTTAGAAATTTCTAATGCTTGTTTTTGAGTCTCCTTATTTTCTGATAATCTTCCTACTTCGTAATAAGCAATAAACAATGTAGTAATTGTGTTTTCCATTACCTGTCTCGCTTGTAATTCAGTTAGATTATAATTTTCTTTTAAGCGCTTAAATGTGTTTTGTCTATTAAATCCATTAAAAATAGTATAGTTTACACCAATAGAAGCATTATACGATTTAGATTCCGCTCCAGTTACTGTATTTACATTTCCTCCTTGAAATTCTAAATCTGTATCGTTATTACTATAATTAGCACCTGCTTTACCTGTTACTGTTGGTAAATATCCGCTATTATAAATACTCTTATTATTCTTTGCTGTTTCTAAGTTATTCTTTGTAACACGGATATCGTAATTATTCTCTAATGTTAGTGCTACAGCTTTTTCTTTACTCAAAGTTTCTTGTCCATAAAAAGAAGTACCTATGAGCAACATTCCTATAAATATGTTTATTTTTTTCATTGTTCTTCGTTTTATTCAGTCAGTTCTTCATTTTCAGATTCCATTTCTTTAATGGCTCTTTCTACTTCTTCTCTAGATGGTTTTTTACCTTCCCAAAGCCATTTTGTGTATACTTTAGAATAATTAGAAATAGATAACAATACTGGTAACGTTAACAGTGTTAAGAAAGTAGCTATCATAATTCCGTATGCAATAGAAATAGCCATTGGAATTAAGAACTGTGCCTGTCTGCTCGTTTCAAAAATTAAAGGAGCCAATCCTGCTACCGTAGTAATTGTAGTTAAGAAAATTGCTCTAAATCTCGATTTTCCTGCTGCAAACAATGCTTCTTCATATTCCATTCCTTCTTTTAAATAACTGTTGAATTTACTTATCAATACCAATCCGTCATTTACCATAATTCCTATAAGCGCAATGATTCCTAACATAGAAAGAATGTTTACTGCAAATCCGTGAATCCAGTGTCCCCAAGCAACACCAATTAAACTAAACGGAACCATAATTAATAACATAAATGGTTGTCCGTATGACCTGAATGTAAATACGATTACAATATAAATTAGTAGTAAAATCACTGGCCCTACGATTTTTGCTGAATTTGAAACTTTAGACGCTTCTCTGTTTTGTCCTTCGTACAATGCAGTTACCGATGGGTATTTTGCCGCAATTGCTGGCATAATTCGCGTTTGAATATCTGTTAAAGCATCTGTTGCACTTGCTTGTGCATCTTTCATATCTGCTTCAACTTTTATTTCTCTTTGCCCTTCTAAGTGATTGATAGAAATTTCTCCACGTTCTATTTCATAGGTTGCTATTTCAGAAAGTGGTACTCTACTTCCAGAAGGTGTTGTTATACGCATATCGTCTAAGTTTTTAATTGACGAACGTTCTTTTTTGTCGTATCGAACCCAAACTTTAATTTCATCTTGACCTCTTTGAAAACGTTGTGCTTGTCTTCCAAAGAATCCGCTTCTTATTTGCGACATTACTTCATTTAAATTCAAACCAAGTAAATACGCGTTGTCTTTTAATTTTAGTTTTATTTCTTTGATTCCTTGCGGATCATTATCGGTAACATCTTTTAATTCTTGATTTTTTGTTAATTCTGCTTTTAATTCTGTTTTAGCAGCTTTTAACTCTTCAATATTGTTACTTAATAATGATACTGATACTGGACTTCCTCCAAAATTCCCTCCAGAACCAAAGGTTAATGATTCAACTCCATATACTTTTCCTACTCTTTCTCGAATAGCATTGGTAATTTCTCTAGAACTAAAGTTTCTATTTTCTCCTGGTAATAAGTTTATTCGTAACGATGCTTTTGCAGAACCTGGACCTATTTGTTTCAATATATTTTCTACTACAGGTTCGCCTTCATTTCCGTATTTCTTTGTGAACTCCTTCTCTACTTCCCATGCTTTCGTTTCTACTACAGAAATAATGCTATCGGTAATTTTCTCATTAGTTCCTTGTGGCATTGTTAAATTCACAGATACTCTATCACTGGCAATAGAAGGGAAAAAAGTTCCTTTTATAATTCCTCCTTGAAATGCTCCAATAGTTATGAATAAAAAAGCAATAGGGATTACCAGTCCGAAAAACTTATTCTCCAATACAAATTTTAAAGCTGGAGCATACAATCTATCACGCATAAAGTCCATTACATCTTCTGCATACTTATTAAACTTATATAGTTTTTGATTTCTATCTAATGCTTTAGAGTGTGCTACGTGCGCTGGTAAAATAATTAATGCTTCTACTAAAGATAGAATTAACGTTAACGCTACAACTGTTGCTACTTCTCCAAAAAATTCTCCAATATTACCGTCTAAAAAGAAAAATACAGAGAATGCCAATACTGTAGTTGTAATTGCCGAGATAATAGGCGGAACAACTTCCATAGTTCCATCTATAGCTGCACGAATTGGGTTCTTTCCTTTTTCGTAGTGATGATAAATATTTTCTGAAATTACAATTCCATCATCTACCAGAATACCAATTACGATGATCATTCCAAAAAGCGACAATACATTGATAGTAATGTTGAAATATCCTGCTAGCATAAACATTCCGAAAAAAGCAACAGGTAATCCTGCGGCTACCCAAAATGCTAATCTTGGTCGTAAGAATAATGATAAAAACAACATTACTAGCAACATTCCTTGCCATGCGTTTTTGAATAATAATTCTGTACGTTGATTTAGTGTGATGGATGCATCTCTTGTAATTTCAATTTTTACGTTTTTGTGCTCCTTGTTAAATTTTTCGATGTATTCATTTATCTTCTTGGCAGAAGATAATAAGTCTTCACTATTGGTGTTACTTACTTGCATTCGCACCGCTAAATTATCGTTGTAATAATTTCTATTTGGTGTTTCATTCCAAATATCGCTAACTGTAGCTACGTCTTTTAATCTGATAATATTTCCAGAAGCATCTGCTCTTACTACTAAATTATCTAACTCGTCTCCGTAGTAAGATCTATTATTCGCACGAATTAAATATTCTTCTGCATCTGTTTTTACAGAACCTCCTGTAGTTAAGATATTTGCTGTTGCAACTGCATTTGCTACTTGATTAAATGTTAAGTTATATGCTAACAAATCATTCTCTCTTACAGCAATTTCAATTTCTTCTGCTGGATACCCTGAAATGGTGATTTGAGATATTCCGTCTATTCTTCTAATATCGTTTTCTATATCTCTTGCAATACTTTTTAACGATTTTAAAGAAATTTTATCTCCTGTTACTACGAAACTAATCGTTTCTGCAATATTCTCAACTTTGGCAACTACTGCAGGTTCCATTCCCGTAGGAAAGTTAGGCACTTTATCTACTGCATTTTTAACGTCTGCTAAAACAACATTGATATCATAGTCTTTTAGTGTTTCTACTGTAATGGTTGCCGTGTTTTCTGATGATGTTGAAGTTACCCTATCTATTCCAACAAGTCCTTTTAAATTATCTTCAATTTTTAATACTACTCCTTCTTCCATTTCTTGTGGAGAAGCACCAGGATAAGCTACGTTTATGGTAATAAACTTTGCTTTTGTTAAAGGGAAAAAAGAGGATTTTAAATTTGAATAGCCTAGAAATCCTAGAATAACAAAGGCTATTATAATAATATTTACTGCGACAGGATATTTTATAAAATATGCTATTGTTTTTTTCATTCTTCTCTATTTTTTAGCATTTGTTGCTTCAGTAAATATTTTTACGGGCATTCCAACATAAGCTCCTGATAAAGGTTTAGAAACTAATTGCGTTCCGTTTTTTAAGCCTTTAATCACAACTGTACTTTCATTAAAATGAACTGGAGTAATTGCCACAAGATTTAATGCTTTATCCTGTACAATGTATACCGACTTATTCTCGACTAATAATTTTCTATTAATCTCAATAGCGTTTGTAACAGTTTGGGTAGGTACATTTGCTTCTAAATACATTCCTTCACGTAGATCTTTTCCTTTCACTTCTACAAAAACTTGTACTGTTTGCGATGTTTGGTCTATTTTTCCATTTATTCTTGCTACTTTACCTGTCCATGTTTTTGTTTTTTCTAGGTTATGTAACATTACTTCTTTTCCTACTTGTAAAACATCTGCTAGCATTCCATTTACAGACAATGGTAATTCAAACACCGAAGTGTCTATAAATTCTCCTAATTTTTGCCCTGCTCTTACCAAAGTTCCATTCGTTACTAAAGCTTCGGTTAAAACTCCTTTAAAAGGCGCTCTAATATTGTATTTTCCTAATCGGACTTCTTGGTTTTTAATATTGTAATACGTTGTGTAAATATTTTTTCCTGTAATAAAGTATTTTTCTTTGTCTGAAGTTGGCTCTGGTAATGGTGGTACTGTTTTGTTAATGTCAAAGTTTTTTAAATACGTATCCCATTTTTGAAAAGATGCAGGGTAGTCTAATCTAATATCTGGCATTATAGAAGCGATTAAATTTTGTAATGTGCTTCGTTGAGACTGAATAGATGCATATAATTCTTGACTATTAATTCGTAATAATGTTTGTCCTTTTGAATATGATGTACCTACTCTAAAATCTTTTCTTGCTGTTTGTAAAACACCTTGTACCTCTGAGTACAAGTCTACTTTGTTTTTGGCCACCAAGTTTCCATTTGCTGTAATTGTAATTGGAATTTCTTTGTTGGCAACTGTTTCTACAAAGACAGTTTTTTCAATTTTAGTTACTTTTTGCTCTGGTTCTTTTTTACTATTCTTTAGATAATTAGATAATAATGCTGCACCTCCTAATACTAATATCCCTACTCCTACAATGATTAGTTTTCTCATGGTTTACTTTTTAGTTGTTACTACAACTTTTTAGCTGATTGTGTTATTAAATTTTCTTGTACTCTTTTAATTATTTCTATTGCTTTTGCTATTTCTTCTTCTGAAATATTTTCTTGTAATGATTTTGCAAAATGCTCCATAATGGGAGATGTTTCTTTTAAAAGAAGTTCTCCTTTTTTAGTTAAATAAATACGGTTTATTCGTTTATCTGATTTACATGGTATTCTTGCTACTAAACTTTTTTTCTCCATTGTGTTTACTAGTCGAGTCAATGAAGTCTTATCTCTTCCTGTTAAAAAAGCTAATTCTTGTTGCGGCACTCCATTCTTTTCTTCTAACTTCTTTAAAAGTATCCACTGGGTTTTAGTTAAGCTTATATTCTTTTCATAAAACACATCCTGAATATGATTATCTATCATTTTCATTGTCTTCCCCATCCAAGGCACTAATGTTTTCTCTATGTCCATATGCATCACTTTATATAAGATGCAAAATTAGATTAAAAGCTTAATTTAGTTGCATATGCAACAGGTTAATTTTTTGTTAAAAAAACCGAAGAAATAATGTCTTCGGTTTTAATATTATAGCTTCATATCAATTAGTTAATCGTATAATTTTCGTTAACAATCTCACTTAATCGAAAATAACCGAATACTTCTTCATTAGAATTATTGACATTGATACAGTTTCCTCTTAAACGTGCTGGTGTACTTTGAAAAGGTCCTCCTTGTCCTAACTGCTCTATTAATAAATCGATATAATTAAAGTATTGTCTTGAAATACCTTGCAAACTAATTGCAACAATACTTCCAACTTCTAAATCTTCATCTCTGTATTGAATAAAACTTTCGTTTCCATTGATAAACTCATCATCTCTCGCTTCTAAATCTGGAATTGGTATGTTAGATGCTTTAAATCTTCCTAAGTAAAAATTGGTTTCACTTTCTTCATCATTAAAAAATACTTTAACCTGCAATTCTTCTGAGCCTCCAAAAGTTGTTCTTGTTTCTTGTTCTACTTTTGTGATATCTGTAACAGGAATAAATATTTCTGTTCCTCTATACGTATTTCCATTATACACTACTTCTAATGCATATTCGTTATTTAAAATTGGATTGAATGTAGTTGTGGTGTATTCTCCATTATTTTGATTTGTAAATACAAAGACTTCACCTGTATCTGTATTTGTCACTTGTACCGTTGCATTAACTACAGGTGTATTCTGATTTTCTGAAAAATAAGGTGTAGAAGTACTTAGTTTAATGGTTTGTTCATTTCCAACAGTTCCTTTTTCCCATAAAATAGAAGCTTCAACTACCAAACGATTACCTCCATTGGCTAAATCAACATCTACCACTTCTGTACATCCTGTAAAAAATCCTACACTTACGAATACCAGTATGAATTTTATAATTGATTTTTTCATTTTCTTAAAATTTAAAATTATAGCTTACGGAAGGGATAATTCCGAAAATTGTAGTTTGCGTTGCCTCGTTAACTCCTGTTGTTGTATTTTGTTCAAAACTAATAGAGGCAGCATTACTTCTGTTATATAAATTATATATACTAAACACCCACTCGCCTTTCCATTTCCTGTTTTTATTTTTTCTTGGTGTAAGTGTTGCAGAAATATCTAAACGATGATAAGCTGGTAATCGATCTGCATTTCGTTCGCTATATGTTGGTACAGACAATCCTTCATACTGAAATTGGCCATTTGGATTTGTAACAGGTCTTCCTGTTTGGAATACAAAATTCCCTCCAAAACTCCACTTTTCATTCAATTTATAGTTTCCTGTTAACGAAATATCATGTGTTCTATCAAAAGCAGTACTGTACCAATTTCCTTGATTAATTCCCAGTCCTCCTGAAGCGTTTCCTGGTGTTCTCTGTTCTGCTCTAGATAACGTATATGACAACCACCCTGTAAAATTCCCACTATTTTTTCTTAACAAAAATTCTGCTCCATACGAACGCATTTCTCCGATCAAAATCTCACGTTCAATTGTATTTTGAGCGATTAAATCTGCTCCATCTATATAATCTACTCGATTAGCTACAGTTTTATAATAGGTCTCTACTTCAAAAGAATACTCTCCATCTTTAAAGTTTCTAAAATATCCAACTGCATACTGATCTGCTAACTGTGGTTTTATAAATTCTCCACTTGGTGCCCATACATCTAATGGCGTTGCCGATGTTGTATTTGAAATTAAATGTAAATATTGTGCTGTTCTGTTATAACTTCCTTTTACAGAGCTATTTTCATTTAACTGGTACGAAAGCGCAAATCGTGGCTCTAAATTATCAAAGAAAGAAATGGTACTTCCACTACCATAGCTGGTTTCTCCTATTGGCTCTGCTCGTTCATAAATTCCTAATGTTGGATTATATACTACTGGTAAATTGTTTTGATATTGATTTAATGTTTGGCTTCCTAAACGATGAAAAGTACTATAGCGAAGTCCATACATAGCCGTTAATTTATCACTAATTTTATGCTCTAAACTCCCATACAACCCTCCTTCTACGGCAAACTTATTATCTAATTTTCTTGGGTTAATAGGTGAAGAATCATTCAACGGATTTAAATCTCCTGGATCAAACTGGTAATAGATACCACTTGCTCCAAAGTTAAATTTCAGTTTATC
The DNA here is from genome assembly GCF_964511145.1 of Tenacibaculum amylolyticum. Lineage (NCBI taxonomy): Bacteria > Pseudomonadati > Bacteroidota > Flavobacteriia > Flavobacteriales > Flavobacteriaceae > Tenacibaculum > Tenacibaculum amylolyticum. The sequence goes on along the minus strand of NZ_CAZEFZ010000003.1, from coordinate 143,374 downwards.
ATTGGCATAATAACTTACATCGTATTTTAGATTGTAATTATTAATACTCGATTTCCAATCTAAACCAACACTATTTATCTGTAATCCATAATTATATCTACTATAGATTAATGAAGTATTCGCAAACAACTTATCGTTAAAAATATGATTCCAACGTAAGTTTGCTGATATATTTCCATAGGAATTCGTAAAGTTTTCAGCCAAACTAAAATCGTCTTGGCCAGAATAACCCGATAAGAAAATCCTGTTTTTTTCATCGATTTTGTAATTCGATTTAAAATTTAGATCATAAAATTTAGCACTATTCTCGTTATCTGTTAATTTTAAAAACAAATGTGCGTACGAAGCTCTTCCTGCAATTAAAAAAGAGCCATCTCCATCAAATAAAGGAGCTTCTAAGGTAAGTCTACTCGAAATAGCTCCAATACCTCCAGTAAGCGCTAATTGTTTACTATTTCCTTCTTTTTGACGAATATCTAATACTGAAGAAATACGTCCACCAAATTGTGCTGGAATTCCTCCTTTGTATAGTTTAATATCTTTAATAGCATCGCTATTAAAAACCGAAAAGAAACCAAATAAATGTGACGAGTTGTAAATTATAGCTTCATCTAATAATATTAAATTCTGATCTTCTGCTCCTCCACGCACATTAAATCCTGATGCTCCTTCTCCTGCATTGGTAACTCCAGGTAGTAATTGAATAGATTTTATAATATCTACTTCTCCCATTACTGCAGGAATTTGCTTTATTGTTTTTGTAGATAATTGCGTTACACTCATTTGAGGTGTGCGTAAATTTGTCTTTTTTAATCCTTTTGTGGTTATGACTACTTCCTCTAATTCTGAAGCATCTTCTTGTAATTCAAAATTGAGTTGTACGTTTTTATTAAGATCTATTTGTTTTTCAATAGCTACATAACCTAAATATGAGATTTGAAGTGTATACGTTCCTTCTTTAAGTGTTAATGAATAAAACCCGTATTCATTCGTTGACACACCTAAATTCATATTATTTACTATAACTGTTGCTCCTACTAAAGTTTCACCATTAGCTTTGTCTTTTAAAGTTCCACTAATTGTAAATTTCTCTTGTGAAAACCCAAAGAACGAGGTTAACAATAGGACGTACAAAATGTATTTTCTCATAAAATTCTGAATTATTTTTCTTCAAAATTAACGAGAAGAATGCAGCTGTGTTAGCTAGTTTTACTATGATTGGTGCGAAAAAACATTTTTTGGTGTGAAACGTATTGTGTTAACTTTTTTTTAAGATGTGTACAACGCAAAAATTTAAAGAGAATGGATGTATATTAAGTTACGACAAAAAAGATTGGAAACTCTTTTGATATATATTTTCTTATTAAAAGAGACTGCCTAAAAAGGCAATCTCTTTTATATTATTAGTTTATTATTATTTCTTTATAAACTTTAGATTTTTTGTTTCACCTTTTCTCTTCAACTGTAGCGTATAAACTGATACCTTTAAATCGCTAATGTCGATATAATTTATAGCTATTCCCTTTTTAACTTCTTGACCGAGATAATTATAAATCACATAATTTATTCCTCTTGCAGTAGCAGAAGGGGTAATTATGTAAAGGAATTGGTCTGTTGGATTAGGATAAATACCAAAGCCTGATTCATTTTCTCTTTGGTTTAGTAGTACTTTACTTTCTGATACCACATTGTTGTTTTCTGTTTTTATTTCAAATTTATCAATAGCAACATCTCCTCTTAATGTATTACCTGTTCTACGAACAAAAGAGAAACGAATAGTTTTACCTACATAATTGGCTAAACTTACAGAAGTATATTTCCATGCATTTCCTTTATCACCTGATTGATGCCAAATTGTGGCCCAAGTATTTCCTCCATCTTCGCTTATATTTAATTTTAAATCTCCTAAGTTAGGTGCTCCATACATATGATAGACAAAAGAAACTGTAGCATTTTGAACAACAGATAAATCAAAGCATGGAGAATATATTATAGCTTTCTTAAAGGGATATCCTATTCCTTTTTCTGCTGCGCTTACATACATATAATGTGTGCCTTCGTATGCAGCAGATGGGCCAGTATCGCGAGTTAACGTTTCTTCACTTGTTCTTATCCAATCAAGATCATCATTAGGCTCTTGTACCCATGAATTAAAAGACAGATCAAAAGATTCTTTATATGGAAAGTTAGAAACGCTATTAGAACACTCAATCATTTTAACCTTAATAGTTCTAGTAATAGGTTTCGCTAAATTACCATCGCTGTCTGTAACATTATAAGTTAAGATATATGTTCCTATTTTTCTAGTATCTACATTACCGGTTATAACAATATTCTCACTAATATCTCCATCAGTAGTATCAGTGGCAGTAGCACCATTATCTGTGTAAGTATCACCTACATTTACTTCAATTTCTTTAGCTCCTTGTAAAGTTAAAACAGGAAAATCATTATAATTAATTGCAGATAACTTAAAAGCATCAATAGCTACATCTGCTCTTTTACTAGCACCTGTTTTACGGTTAAAACGGAAACGGATTCCCTTATTTACATACTGATCTAAATTTACAGAGGCTGTTTTCCAAATATTAAATTTACTATCTGATGTAGCTTTCCAAATCTTCTTCCAAGTTTGACCATCATCATCGCTAAGTTCTAGATTTAGACTTCCTATATCTGGATCTCCATACATATGATATGCAAAAGAAACAGTAGCATTCGTTATTCCGTATAAGCTAAAACAAGGCGAATATAACGTTGCTTTTTTGAATGGATGTCCAATACCTTGCTTAGAAGCATCTACATATGTATAGTAACGACCTTGATATGCTGCATTAGGTCCAGTATCTGGAGTTAAAGTTATCCCTTGTCTTCTTTTCCAATCAATATCATCATTAATATCTTGCGTCCATAACCCAAATGAGGTTTCAAATGATTCAGTATAAGGATAGCTGTCTATACCATTTTGACAACCTTCTAAGTTTACGTGAACAGTTCTAGTGATAGACTTAGCAATATTTCCAGCTTTATCAGTTACATTATAAACCAAAGCGTAAGAACCTATTGTATTTGTATCTACAGTACCAGCTATTGTAATATTTTCACTGATATCACCATCTACATTATCTATTGCAGTTGCTCCAGTATCCGTATAAGTATCACCTAAAATAATAGTTACTTCACTTTCACCTAATAAGGTTAAAACTGGTGCTTCTGTATCTGGTTCAACAATGATTACTGTATAATCTTCTACTTCTCCAAGACTAAAAACATCACATGGATTTGGAATGAAATCTCTTTTTAAAATAATTCGCATAGTGGTATTTCCTAATTTTGCTGATGTAGGCACCTTAAAAGTACCTTTAACAGGAGATTCCGTAGAAGCTTCTTGGCTCCAAACCAATTCTCCTGGATCTGTAAATACACCATTTTGGTTATAATCAATCCAAACTCCATGTGCCATTTCGATAGGATAAATATCTGAAAAGATAGGAGTAATACTAATGGTTTCTTCGAAACCTTTTGTAATTGTCGTAGAAATATCTGTAAAATCATTATATGTTTTGCTAGATGAAGTATTATTCATCGTATTTAATGTTACATTACGTATATATCCAAGACCTGCATAAAAACTATTGGCTCCACAATATTGCAAACTTGTTCTAAAACTAATAGTTTCACTAAAGTTAGAGGTACTATTGTTGGGACAAACACTTTTTACTTTAAATTCATAGATAGTTGCTGGTTCTAAATTAGAAATTGTAGTATTGGATAACAGTGTGTTGTTTGTATTCCAAGTAGTATCTGTTGCTTTTTTATACGCATAGATATAAGAACCTCCTTTTACTTCATTCCAACTAATGTCTGCTTTTGATTTTGCAATATTATTTGCTAGTAAATTTATTGGAACTTTATCTGTACAAGGTTGGAGGTCTCCAATAATAAAATTACTATCAGTAATATCAAAGAAAATATGATGGCTTGCTTTGACCATAATTCTATTCTTATTACCTAATATATTAGGAATTGTAATATTATATGAACCATTATTAGGGACTTCGTTAGCTAAAACTATAGGAAAAGTATTTCCTCCATCTGTAGATAATAAAATATCTACCGTTTGCGCGTTAATATTATTAGCAGTTGTTCCCGCTACATCCCAAGTAATGGTCTCTGTATCACCTACAATCTTTATGGAGTTTGAGTTCATATTAGTAATTACAAATGGACCAGCATCTGCATTAACAGTAATTTTTACATCATCGCTTGCATTTGTACCTCCACCAATCCTGTTATCTCTAACAGTTAATCTAAAATTTAAGTCTCTACTTACGTATGGAATAGCTTCCCATTGCCATGAGGTTTTACCTTCCTGTATAGTTTCAAGTCTAGGGAAATATCTTGTAGGATTCTTAGTTGGTTTATAAGATCTAAAGGCTACTCCAGAATTTGTATATTCATTTGGACGTGTAGTAGCTGCGTCATTCTCATCTATTTGTTCCCAACAATAAGTCAATATATCATCAGTATCTTTATCTGTGGCTACACCGGTTAATGCAAATGGAGTTCCTTTAGGAATCGTAAAGTCATTACCAGCATTTACAACAGGAGCTGTATTTCCAGTTGCAGTATCAACCTGACAAGAAGTAGTCTTTATATAATCAGTAACTTGTTCGATACTAGCAGCATGAAAATACAGATCTCTATTCGATTGTACATCTAAACTAAACAGCGTACCAGCATAACTCATTATAGTTGAACCACTACCTGGCTCCATGTGTACATCTGTTCCTTCGTTTCTATAACTAAATGTATGATTTGCACCAAATTGATGTCCCATTTCATGTGCCACAAGATCGACAAAAGAATCACCTTCAGGAACGTTTTTAGAGCTAAAACCACTTCCTTTTTTTCCATCAATACAAACACAACCGATACATCCTGCATTACCATAATCTCCATCTTTTACAAATAAATGTCCAATATCATAATTCGCTTCACCAATAGTATTCGTCAAAGTTGTTTGTAGTTCTTGATTATAGTTATACCTAGAAGAATAAGGATCTGTAGCTCCATCAGTATAAATAACATCATCATTATTTGCTATGATAACCATGGTAATATTAAAATCCCTTTCAAAAATTTCATTTACTCTTGTTATCGTTGCATTGATGGCAGCTAACGCATCTTCTTTGGTTCCTCCATGGTATGCAGTGTATTCACCTGTTGAAGAAACAGCGATACGATAGGTTCTTAAAATTCCGTCATTCGCATTTTTTAAGGAGACAGAGTTCCTTTTTAATTTTCTATTTTCATGAGGATGTATATCACATTCAAAACCTTCTATTTCTTTAGGTTTATCGAATTTTTTGTAAATACTGTATCTGTGTGAATTTGTAGCATAAGGCTCTATAAAAATAGTGGGTTTATTTATACTCAATCGCATACTTTGCAATCCTTTGGAAGATACGCTAAATCTAATTTTATCTAAAGGGTTATCTATACCAACTCCTGAATAGGATTTAATATTAGGATACTTTGCTGCAAGTTCTAGATGTAAAACTGGAGTTTCTGTAATACGGTAATTTTCTAATACTCCTGCTGAATTAGGGAATGCAACAATTACATTTGATGTTTTTCCTGAATTTCTTACAGGGACATTCTTTAACGCTTGTTTAAACCTTTCAAAATCTAAACTATAAATGTTTTTGTCGGGTAGTTTTTTTTGAAGTGTATTTTTTCTCGCTCTAGCTATTTTGTTTCTAACGTTTTCTTTTTTCCAAAAATTATTGTTTTGAGCACATAAAATAGTACTCGCCATTAATAAGGTAAGAAGTAATTTTTCTTTCATGTTTTGGGAGGTAAAAAATTAATTAATAAATATTTATGAAAGAATTTACAATATTTTTTGTTTTAAATATTTGGTATTTAAATGATTGTTATTTTATGTTTATAAAATGATTATTTAGTACAATTCTACTAAAAAAACAGTTTCAACATTGTTAAAAGTACTTCCTAAGGATTCTTTAACCTTGACAAAAAACTCGAAAAGAAAACGAAGATAAACTTCTTTTAATAGCTGAACTTAGTGTTACAAGGCGCTGAAATTCATTGGCTTGAAAACTATCCTAATACAACGAAAGTTTAGTTTTAACGTCTTTTAAATAAGTTTTAGAAACAGGTACTTTTATAGATTCAAACGTTCCTAAAATCAATGTGGGTTTCTGATTGATATTCTTTAACGTTTCTATATTAATCAAATTTACAGCATATGAACGATGACATTTTATAATCGAAGGGATTTCTTCTAGTTCTTTTAAAATTTTAGAAAACCTAGTTCGTATAATTTGTTTGCACAGTTTTTCATTTTTCAAATACTGAATAGATACGTATTGATTCTGTGATTCCATAGCGTAAATAGCATTCATAGGAACTGTTAGTTTACACTCATTGTTTTCATCTACAATCTGAACTAAATCATCATTTCCCGATGCAATCTTATAATGATTATTCATTAGTTCTAAATCATTTTCAATTTCCTTTTTATCATTATGCAATTGTTTTATATAATTATAAATAAGAGTTCCCATTACTGGATACAACAGCACTACTGAGATATTAAAGTACATACCAATAGATCTAAGAATGATTTTACTTAAAAACCCCTCTACTGAATATATTTTTTCACTAAAGATTAATAATACCATAAAAGTTGCAAAGCAAATAATAAGCAATACATCAATAAGAAACCATTTTATAAAGTATTTTATCGTTCTATTTTCCACAAAGAACCGCTCTCGAAATATAAATTGACTTAAGGTTAAAATGGAAAAAATAATCATCGCAAAAATCAAAACAATCATGATATACCTAGTAACACTATGTCCATGAGCATGCGATTTATCTAAAATTCCAAAAGGTCTATATACCAATAGAAAAAACACAAAAAACAAGGTACTACTAATAATGTATTGCCATTTTTCTTGTCTAGTGTTGAATAAGGGTAACGGGATATTGAGGAGTTCTTTTATTTTCATTAGTTCTGTTAGCGGAATTTAATGGAGTGTTAAAACTAAAAAAAATCGCTTTGCAAAGTCGTTAAATTGTTCCTAATAAAAATACCCGAAGGCAAATCCTTCGGGTATTCAATTTTATCGTGTATGATTACATATTATTTACTCAAATACATTTTACGTCTTGAGTATAAATCATAAAACTCATCGTCTCTTAAACTATCTATAAATAAGATGCTCTCTCCTGTACTCTTCATTTCTGGTCCTAGTTTCTTATTTACATTAGGGAATTTGTTAAATGAGAATACTGGTTGCTTAATTGCATATCCTTCTAACTCTGGCTTAAAGTTAAAATCAGTAACTTTTTTCTCACGTAACATTACTTTTGTTGCATAATTCACATATGGCTCTTTATATGCTTTTGCAATAAATGGTACTGTACGAGAAGCTCTTGGATTCGCTTCAATAATGTACACCTTATCATCTTTAATTGCAAACTGAATATTTATCAATCCAACTGTATTAAGTTCTAAAGCAATCTTCTTAGTGTACTCTCTAATTTGCTCCATTACTAATTCTCCAAGGTTGAATGGAGGTAAGGTTGCATTTGAATCTCCTGAGTGAATTCCACAAGGTTCAATGTGTTCCATAATACCAATAATGTACACATTTTCTCCATCACAGATTGCATCTGCTTCCGCTTCAATAGCTCCTTCTAAATAATGGTCTAATAATAATTTGTTATTAGGAATCTTACGTAATAAATCTACTACATGCTCTAATAACTCTTCTTTATTAATTACAATCTTCATTCCTTGTCCTCCTAATACATAAGATGGACGTACTAAGATTGGGAAATCTAATTCATCTGCTAAAGCTAAAGCTTCATCTGCATTGGTAGCTACTCCAAATCTCGGATAAGGAATGTTATTATCTTTTAATAAGGTAGAAAAACTTCCTCTATCTTCTGCTAAGTCTAACGATTTATAACTTGTTCCGATAATTGGAATTCCGTATCTATCTAATTTCTCAGCTAATTTTAACGCTGTTTGCCCTCCTAACTGAACAATTACTCCTTCAGGTTTTTCATGCTTGATAATATCGTAGATATGCTCCCAGAAAACAGGCTCGAAGTATAATTTATCTGCTGTATCAAAATCTGTAGAAACTGTTTCAGGATTACAGTTAATCATAATTGTTTCATATCCAGATTCTTTTGCAGCATATACTCCATGCACACAACAATAATCAAACTCAATTCCTTGTCCAATTCTATTTGGCCCAGAACCTAATACAATGATTTTCTTTTTATCAGAAACTACACTTTCGTTAGCAACATACTTTTCTCCATCAGCAGTTTCAATTTCTTGCTCAAACGTTGAATAATAGTAAGGTGTTTTCGCTGTAAATTCTGCAGCACAAGTATCTACTAACTTGTATACACGCTTTACTCCTAATTCTTCACGCTTTTTATATACTTGACTCTCTAAACAATCTAGCATATGTGCTATTTGTCTATCACCATATCCTTTTTGCTTCGCCTCTAATAACAAGTCTTTTTCTAAGGTATCAATTGTATATTTAGAAATCTCTTTTTCTAATTGATATAACTCATCATATTGTTTTAAGAACCACATATCAATCTTCGTGATTTCGTGGATTTTAGATAAAGGAATTCCTAATTGAATTGCATCATAAATAGCAAATACTCTATCCCAAGAAGCATATTTTAACTTGTCTATAATTTTGTTATAATCTCTATAACTCTTTCCATCTGCACCAATTCCATTTCTCTTAATTTCTAACGATTGTGTTGCTTTGTGTAATGCTTCTTGGAATGAACGTCCAATTCCCATTACCTCACCAACAGCTTTCATTTGTAAACCTAATGTTCTATCTGAACCTTCAAATTTATCAAAGTTCCAACGTGGTATTTTTACAATTACATAATCTAAAGTAGGCTCAAATAAAGCTGATGTAGATTTTGTAATTTGATTATCTAATTCATCTAATGTATACCCGATTGCTAATTTAGATGCAATTTTTGCAATTGGATAACCAGTTGCTTTACTTGCTAAAGCAGAAGAACGTGATACACGTGGGTTAATTTCAATTGCAATAATATCTTCTTTTTCGTCTGGAGAAACTGCAAACTGTACATTACATCCTCCTGCGAATTCACCAATACTACGCATCATCTTAATAGCCATATCACGCATTTTCTGATAAGTCTTATCTGATAATGTCATTGCTGGTGCCACCGTGATAGAATCTCCTGTATGGATTCCCATTGGATCCATATTTTCAATAGAACAGATAATTACTACATTATCATTATCATCACGTAATAACTCTAATTCGTATTCTTTCCATCCCATCATTGCCTTATCAATCATTACTTCATGAATTGGAGAAATCTCTAATCCTCTTGTTAATGATTTTTCAAACTCTTCCTCATCATATACAATAGAAGCTCCTGCTCCACCTAAGGTAAACGATGCTCTAATACATAAAGGGAAACCAAACTCTTGCGCAATTTCTTTTCCTTTTAAGTAAGAAGTTGCTGTAGCTTGAGGTGCCATAGGTACATCAATTGTTCCCATTAACTCTCTAAATTTCTCTCTATCTTCTGTAATATTAATGGCATCAATATCTACTCCGATAATTTCTACTCCGAAATCCTCCCAAATACCTTTTTCATCTGCTTTAATACATAAATTTAAAGCTGTTTGTCCACCCATTGTTGGTAATACGGCATCAATTTGCGGGTGTTCTTTTAATATTTTAATTATCGACTTTGTTGTCAATGGTAAAAGATATACATGATCTGCCATTGACGGGTCCGTCATTATCGTTGCAGGATTTGAGTTTATTAAAATTGTTTCAATTCCATCTTCACGTAACGAACGTAATGCTTGCGAACCAGAATAATCAAATTCACATGCTTGACCAATTACGATAGGTCCAGATCCAATAATTAAAATAGATTTTAGGTCTTCTCTTTTAGGCATTTGTAATTATAATTAGTACAGTTATAAAAATATAAAAATTGATTGGGTATAAAAAAAGGTGTTACTAAATAAAAGTAACACCTCGATATAAACAACTCTAAATCATTATTTTTTCGGTCTTGTTTCAGAAGAAACTGTTAATTTCTTTCTTCCTTTCGCTCTTCTTCTAGCTAATACTTTTCTACCATTAGCAGAAGCCATTCTTTCGCGGAAACCGTGTTTGTTTCTTCTCTTTCTCTTTGATGGTTGGTAGGTTCTCTTACTCATTTTGAATAAATCTTAAATCTTACTAAAATTAATCTTTTGCTAATAGTGAAATTCCGACTGCTAAAAGCGTGGGCAAATATACAACAGTTTTTCATTTTGACAAGTCATCTTTATCTTTTTTTTAAGAATATTTTTTTTAGGCCTAAGATACATTATTTTCATCATTTTTTTATTGCGAAAACTTTCTTAGTTATTACTTTTGCCCAAACCTAACACTAGCATGAACAACACAAAATATGTATTTGTAACTGGGGGCGTTACTTCTTCACTTGGGAAAGGTATTATTGCAGCTTCGTTAGCCAAATTACTACAAGAAAGAGGCTATTCTGTTACAATTCAAAAATTAGATCCATACATTAATATAGATCCTGGAACATTAAATCCATACGAACATGGAGAATGTTATGTAACTGACGATGGTGCAGAAACGGATTTAGACTTGGGACATTATGAACGTTTTTTAAACATTCCTACTTCGCAAGCTAATAATGTAACTACGGGTAGAATTTATCAATCTGTAATTAATAAAGAGCGTAAAGGAGAATTTTTAGGAAAGACTGTTCAGGTAATTCCACATATTACCGATGAAATTAAGCATCGTATTAAAATTTTAGGAAATACTGGCAAGTATGATATCGTAATTACAGAAATTGGTGGTACAGTTGGAGACATTGAATCGTTACCTTATATAGAAGCTGTAAGACAATTACAATGGGAATTAGGAGACGATAATGCTATTGTGATTCACTTAACCTTAGTTCCTTATTTAGCTGCTGCTGGTGAGTTAAAAACTAAGCCAACACAACATTCTGTAAAGATGCTAATGCAAAGTGGAATTGGTCCAGACATTTTAGTATGTAGGTCTGAACATGAAATTTCTGAAGATATTAAACGTAAGTTAGCATTATTCTGCAATGTTAAAAAACATGATGTAATACAGTCTTTAGACGCTGAAACAATTTATGATGTTCCTAATTTAATGTTTGATGAAGGATTAGATCGTGTTGTTTTGGAAAAACTAAGCTTGTCTGCAGAAAAGCAACCTGATTTGGAAGAATGGAATTGTTTCGTAAAAAAATATAAAAATCCAAAGCAAACGATAGAAATTGGTTTGATTGGTAAGTATGTAGAGTTACATGATTCTTATAAATCGATTACGGAAGCTTTTATCCATGCAGGTTCTACGCATGAGGTAAAAGTAAATGTACGTTGGATTCATTCTGAGGAATTAACTTCTGACAATATTACAGAGCATTTAGAAGGTTTACATGGAATTTTAGTTGCTCCTGGATTTGGAGAGCGTGGAATTGAAGGTAAGATCGACGCTGTAAAATATGCGAGAGAAAACAATATCCCTTTCTTAGGTATTTGTTTAGGAATGCAAATGGCAGTTATTGAGTTTGCTCGAAATGTTTTACAGTTAGAGAATGCAAATTCTACTGAAATGGATACCAATACGCCACATCCTGTAATTAACTTAATGGAAGAGCAGAAAGAAATTACAGATATGGGTGGAACAATGCGTTTAGGTGCATGGGATTGTGAACTAACTGAAGATTCGAAAACCTATGTTGCTTACAAAGAGCAAAACATTAGCGAACGTCATAGACATCGTTACGAGTTTAACAGTAACTATAAAGAGCAGATTGAAGCAGCTGGAATGAAAGCTACAGGTGTTAATCCTAAAACTGGTTTAGTGGAAGTTGTAGAACTTCCAAATCACTCTTGGTTTGTGGGGGTTCAATATCATCCAGAATACAAGAGTACTGTTTTAAATCCGCACCCTTTATTCTTAGATTTTATTGGTGCTGCCATACATTATTCTAAAGCATAATCTTTTAAAAGGATATATAAACAAAAACATCTCATAGGTTCTAAACTTATGAGATGTTTCTTTTATATAAAAACTTTAAATTAAAAAATTAACTCTTCTTTATTATATACTTTCTAAAGTATGAATTCTAACATTCCTGACACAACATCTATATGACAACAATCTGTACTAACGGTATATTCCCTACTAATCACTTCTTCATTATTAATATACCCTTTAAACTGAATTTGTCGTTCTTCACTCATTCCAAGACTTCCGTCATCCACCAAAGGATATTGTCCTAATCGATGTGCCATTTCTAAGCCTGATACCGTAAGTGAAATAGTCATATTTTCTCCATTTTCAAGATTTATCACTTCAAAAGAATCTAAAACCACAGGGTTTTGATCCTGGTCTTTTATAGACACTACAATTGTTCTAAATTCTTCTGTACAAAATGTTTCTTTACATCCTGAATTGAAATCATCATTGTTATTACAAGATGTAATAGCAATGATTGCTAATAAAAAAGTTATGATCGTAAATGGTTTGATAAATTGAATCATTGTGTATAGTATTTTATTCTAAGATGTAAGAACAGTAAAATGGTTGCGTCAAAATGATTCTAATATTTCAGTTAAGAAATTATAATCTTATTTTAGTATTATTCATATCCTAAAATTTTAATTAGCCATGTCTTTTGCAAGATATTCAAGGTAGTTTTGATCTGTTATAATAAAGGGGAATCGAAACTTTGTTTTTTTCCTCCAATTAATAACTATATTCTTGTATGCCACTACCTGCATTATTCGGGCGATCGTAAAAAATAGTATCTCCAATCTGTAAATATCCATTTGCCAACTCCGTAGTTTTTGCAACCTGATATGAAGTACTCGTAAGATGTGTTGCTATGCCAATAATACTATCTGGATCCTGTAATTTAGTAATGACTGTAAATTTAGCTCCTTGTGCAAAATAATATGAACAATGTGATAAGTTTTTTACTTTATGATATGTGTAGCCATTATCATCTTCATTTCTTCTCTTTACAAAATAAGATCCATTCTTATACTGTCCGTTTTTAAACACCATATCTTTAGCTATCTTTACTGCATTAGGTTCTCCTGCATAGCCATGCCCATTAGTATAATACTCGTTTTTCCAGTCTAATGCAATTCCTGCTAAACGACAAATCTTGAAGTATGTATTTCTTACTTTAGATTTATCTGTTGGTGTATTAATCTCTTCTTGCTCAAATTCTTCTATATCAGGTTCATTGTCTTTCCTCCAAACATTATATAAATATTTATCTAACAAGCCTTGATTATTAAATCCTTTTCGAGCTGCAATTGTTTTTTCTGAATTTACTTTAGTATGTCCTAATGAATCTTTATAATTAATTACCTCATTTTCTATACGAGCTCGATAATGGCTCATTCGTTCATTATTTATTCTTGGCGTGACTCTATTTCCCATTAATCCTACATAATGATCAAAAACTTCACTTAAAAAATCTTTTTCTCTCTTTCCTGATTTTTTAAAATTACGATAAACATCTCCTACCCCATCTTTAATTGTCCAATAATCATCCTTTTTACGACGCTCTACACCATTTATAATACTATCATTCGTAGCCCATCTACGAATATCATCATCTGTTCTATCTGATCCTTTCACATACCCATCTGAATATTTTTCTATATGATCATATACATTCCGCATTTCGGCCAAATCATCAATCTCACGAATAGCTGTGTGAGCATTTACATTACGCTCTATATAATATTCAGTTCCTTTTTTATAAATATCAAAATCAAAACTAGTTTGCATCCAATTTTTAAATTCTTTCAAACGCTCAGCATCTACATTTTCCTTTCTAAAAATAGTAGCTGAAGTATCTGCTGTGTAACTCCCTCTATAACTAGGTGCATCTTCTTCATATTCATAATAGGAAATAGCTTGTACAGTATTAGAAGAAATTCCTACGGTTTTTAAATCTTTATTATTATTTGGAGTACTTAAAGCTTTCTTTCCCATAACATCGGCTTCTTTTTCTAAAATAGAATTATCATTAACTCCAATTCCTTTCATTTGGGTAGTTGCCTGTACCCTGCCTTGTTTTTGCTGTACTACATGCCAAGCTTCATGAGGCAAATGTTTTTCCTGTCCAGATGCTATATGGATATCTGTTCCTTGTGCATACGCATGCGCTTTTAATTTTGCTGGTTTATCGGAATTGTAATGCACTTTGATATCATCCATCGAATAACCTGAAAGGTTTTCAATTCCTGTTTTTAAATTATCTGGTAAGCCTGTATTGTTTTTCTTTTGAATGGGTAACTGCTGTTGGGTAGTATGATTATCTACCATAGATTGCAGTTGTGCTACTTGTTTTACTTGTGGACTATTACCTGCTATTTTCTCTAGCTTTCTTTGTATAACTGCTTCAGGCCGGTTATTTACAAATTGAGCTGTAGATAAATTATTACTTTCTTTTTGGGATTTTATAGAAGTAGTTGATTGCGTTTTCTTATCTTCTTTTTTATCAATATGAGTTTTCATAATTCATTTTATTTGGTTCTTGAAAACAACAAGAAAAACCAGGGAATTGTTTAACTTTATAAGCATTTAATTTACAAAATAATAGCTAAACATGATTCGTATTTTTTAATCAATATGAAGAATTATTGTTTGATAATGATTCTTAAACATTTTGATCATAAAAATCGAATTACATTTTTCTGGCTTTGATGAGGATATATATCAGAAAATTGCTCTAATAACAATATAGAGCTTATAATTTCAAACTGATTAAGTTAGTAAGTGTACGTTATTAAACCTCCATCAAGCTCCACCTCTCAGACACTTATTTTCTAAGCATTTACGCTATTCAAATTTGATAGATCTAGAAGGGTGAATTTTAGAGACAATCATTGAAGGAATAATCAACATTAACAAACATAATAACAATGTTCCTATGTTAAGGAAAAACAGATACAAAAAGTCTATATGTATAGGCACTGTAGAAACGTAATATGTTGCAGGGTTTAATGTCATTACTTTAAAATATTTCTGAAATAATAGAACCGCTAGCCCTATTAAATTCCCCCAGAACAATCCTTTTAAAATTAAATAGGAAGCATTGTATAAAAAGATTTTTTGAAGTTCCCAATTCGAACTCCCTAATGCTTTTAAAACACCAATCATTTGAATACGTTCTAAAATTAAAACTAACAAAGCAGTAATCATATTTATACTGGCAATTACAATCATAATTCCAATAATAAACCAAACGTTATTATCAAATAACTTTATCCAATCAAAAATAGCAGGATAATTTTCTGTAACAGTCGTAGCATTTAATGTGCTACCTATGGTACTATATACTTCATCTCCTTTTATTTTTAAATCATCAAAATTATCGATCATTATTTCAAAGCCCCCTACTTCATCTTCTTTCCATTTGTTAATGCGCTGTACTTCTTTTAAATCACCAACAATAATTGCATTATCAAACTCTTCAAAACCTGTTTCATAAATCCCTACAACAACAGGTTTACGCATTTTAAACCCTGTAGTAGTTGCACTTTCAAACCAAGTTTGAATGGTATCTTGTAATTTGAACCCTAAACCATCTGCTATCGATTTAGAGATTAAAATTTCTCTATTTCTAGGCTGATCATAATTTGGTAATCTTCCTTCAACTAGAAAATCATTAAAAAACGAAAAATCATAGTCTTTATTTACTCCCTTAAAAACAATACCTTGAAAATCGGTTGGCGTTCTAATAATTCCTCCTTTATTAATATAAGGCTGTACATTTTTAATTCCTTCAATTCCCGAAAAATTTGGGTAAAAATCTTGATTAATTGAAATTGGAACTGTAGAAACATCTGAATTATTGTTATCGTAATTTGTGATTTGTATATGCCCTTTAAATCCTGCAATTTTTTCACGTATTTTTAACTGAAATCCTGAGCTAACTGCAACCGAAATTAGCATAATAGCAATTCCCAGCGCAATGGCTAAAATTGCTATTTTTATTATTGGAGATGATATACTATTTTTATGCTCTTTGCCAGTAACAATTCGTTTGGCTACAAATAATTCGTAATTCAAAAAAGTAATGATTTATAACTCTTTCAAAAGTACATATTTATTCTTGTTTATATCTATCATTTTTTGTCTTACTTCCTGTAAACAGACTACAGTTAAAATACCTCAGCAAAAGAATGTTACAGATACTATTGTAAATAATAAGCAATCTACTAGTTTAAACAAGACTGAAAATACTATTATTAATGCAAAAGTAATAACTGGTGCAGATAGAACTGCTTTATATGTACCTTTATTGAAAGGAAAAAAAGTCGCAATTGTAGCAAATCAAACTTCTGTTATTCAAAAAAAGTCAAAATACAACCCTAATATTACGGCTATTCACCTAGTAGATTATATCAATAATTCAAAAGATATTGATGTTGTAAAAGTTTTTGCTCCTGAACATGGTTTTAGAGGTAAAGCAGATGCTGGTGAAACTATTAAAGATGGTATAGATACCAAAACAGGGTTACCTATTATTTCATTATATGGAAAAAATAAAAAACCATCTAAAGAGCAATTAAAAAATATAGATGTTGTCCTATTCGATATTCAAGATGTTGGTGCTAGATTCTATACTTATATATCTACTCTACATTATGTAATGGAAGCTTGTGCAGAAAATAATGTTCCTGTGATTTTATTAGATCGTCCAAATCCTAATGGATATTATATGGACGGACCTGTTTTAGATCTAAAACATAAAAGTTTTGTAGGAATGCACACTGTTCCTGTTGTATATGGAATGACCATTGGAGAATATGGGAAAATGATTAATGGAGAACAATGGTTACAAAGTAACATCCAATGTGATTTAAAGGTAATTCCTTTAAAAAATTATACACATCAAACGAGATATAGCTTACCTATTAAGCCATCTCCTAACCTTCCAAATGATAAATCTATTAATCTTTATCCTAGTCTTTGTTTTTTTGAAGGGACAAATGTTTCTGCTGGTAGAGGAACTGATTTACAGTTTCAAATTTACGGTTCTCCTTTCTTAAATAAAGATGGTTTTTCTTTTAAACCTGAGCCTAACGAAGGAGCCAAATACCCTAAATACAAAGGAAAGGTTTGTTATGGTGAAAATTTAGTCAACACACAATCGCTAAACAGTTTGGATTTATCTTGGCTGATAAAGGCATACGAACAAACAGGCAATAAGAAAGAGTTTTTCAATACTTTCTTCACAAAACTTGCTGGCACGACTAAATTACAAGAGCAAATAGAACAAGGAATTTCTGAGTCAGATATAAAAAAATCTTGGGAAAATGGCTTAAATCATTTTAAAGAAATTCGTAGTAAATACCTTATTTACAACTAATATTTATTTAAGTAATGTATTTATAAAAGCCTTATACGTCTGACCAATAGGGATTTTATAATTTTCGATTACAATTTGATTCCCTTGAATTAGTTCTATTTTCTTTTTCGCTACCAAAAAGGATTTGTGTACTCTTAAAAAATTCTCTTTATCTAATAAAGTCTCTAATACTGAAATTTTCTCATGAGTAAGAATCATTTCTTCTGTTAAATAAACTTTTGAATAATTCCCACAGGCTTCTACATACAAAATATCTTGAGTATGAATTTGATGGTATTTTTTATCTCCTTTGATAAAAAAACTATTATTCGTAATATTATTATTTACTTTATCTGATGTAATAACTTGAGGAATATCAATAGCCTTGTGAATCGCTTTTAAAAAACGTGGAAAAGAAAATGGTTTTAAAAGATAGTCTACAATATCCAATTCATACCCTTCTAAGGCATGTTCTTTATAGGCTGTAGTTACAATTATTTTGGGTGGATTTACCAATGTTTTTAACCACTCAAAACCTGTTAGTTTTGGCATATTAAGATCTAAAAAAATAATATCTATTTTTTGTTGTCTTGTTAATTGAGAGGCTTCAAAAGCATTATAAGCACTTCCTACTTTTTGTAAATATGGAAGTTCTTTACAATAACCTTCAATAATACGATGTGCAATAGGCTCATCATCAACAATGCAATAATTAGTCATAAACAACTTCTCTTAATTCAGTATTATTTTTAAATACGCTTTGTAAACATTATCTCTTTTTTCTACTCTAAATGTATGTTTATTTGGGTATATATGCATTAACCGTCTTCTTAAATTATCTAATCCAATTCCTTTTTTTTGAAATGAATTATTCGCTTCATAATTATTTTCTACTATACATTCAATTACTTGCGCTCTAGATTTTATTTCTAAATGAATATAAGCATCTTCTGCTAGCTTTTCTACACCATGTTTAAAAGCATTTTCTAATAACAGAATAAAAAGCAATGGTGCAATCTTAACATCCTTTTCAATTTCTTGTACAAATTGTATAATTACTTTTTTATGGTAACGAATTTTATGTAATTCAATATACGTTTGTAAATAAGCGATTTCATCACTTAAATTCACATATTCTTCTTTTCCTTCATAAATTGTATAACGCATCATATCCGATAATTTCAAAACCACTTCCGGTGCGTCATCTGACTTTTCAACTACTAATCCATAAAGATTATTCAACGTATTAAAGAAGAAATGAGGGTTTATTTGGCTTTTTAGTAAAGCTAATTCTGCTTTAGACTTATCCATCCGTAGCATTTGCAACCAACGCCATTGTTCATATAGCCATACAGCTCCAAAAAATGGAATCGGAATTAATACGTATTTAAAAAACTCTAAACGATCTATTGTTCCATAATCGTTTAATATTCTAAAAATTAAATAATAACATATTATCAATCCGTATATAGTAAGAATAAATAACTTATACTTATTAAAAAACTCAGGTATAATAAAATAGGTAATTCCTAACCAAAACAAAATAATCAACGGAACAGTAATTATTCCATTTTTAATATGAAGGTAATTTTCAATAATTATGGTTGCTACAAACATTCCCACAACTACTAATATTTTATATATCTTAAACTTATTTATTAGAAAAGAAAGTAGTAACCAAATAATAATAACGGCAACCGTATTAATTAAAATATAAACAGCGTTAGATACATAGATAGGGTTAACAATAAAAAAACCGATACCATTGCCAATCAGAAAAGTTAACCCTATTGTAATAATCCCTCCTAATAGTAATGCTTTATATTTTTTTAAAATAGAATTCTTCACTCTACAAAAATAATACTCTTACTATCTGTAAATAATGTTTTTGACAAACACTGTCATTTTTAAGTCAAACAGTAAAACTTTTTAAATCAATCTTCTCTGTTTTAAATTAAAATATGTCTGTATTATTTTTAAAATACTTCATCAAAATAATTAGATAAGGATTTATTCACAACCTACGTTTGCTTCAAATTAATGAACTTATTATGAAAAAAATCATCAAAAAAGTATTGAAGCGATTACGCATATTTATAGGTTTCTTATTGTTACTCATAGTTATAGCTGGATTAGGTTTTCGTTTATTTTCTAAGCCTCACAAACCTATAGGTAAATTAATTGATATAGGTAATACCAAACTTCATATTCATGCTACAGGCAAACAGAGTAATAAACCAACATTGGTTATAGAAAACGGCGGTGGAGTTCCTAGTGAACATTACTATTGGTTGAGCAAAGAACTTAAAGATAGTATGAGAGTAGTACGCTATGATCGAGATGGAATTGGATATAGTGAGCTTAGTAACTCACCTCGAACCCCCGAAACTATAGCACGAGAATTAAAAACGTTGCTCGAAAAAGCAGGAGAAAAACCACCTTATATATTAGCTGGTCATTCTATGGGCGGACTTTATATACGTGTGTTCGCTGAGTTGTATCCTGAATTAGTAACTGCTTTAATTTTTATTGATGCAACTCATCCTGATCAGGTTACACGTTTACACGCTCCATCTAAATCATCATTTAAATTCAAAACTGTTTTAGGACTCTATAATATATTAGCTGTTTTAGGAGATTTAGGAATTGTAGGTCTTTATGATCATTTTTTTGGCCCATTACTAGCTGCTGAAGGACTTCCTAATGAGATTAATAATCGCATGTCTGATTTTTTGATAAATGGAAAATTAATTAGCGCTTATAGAAACGAATTAAAAGAATACCATACCAGTTTAGAAAGAGCTAGTGCCGTCAATCATTTTAAATCGCTTCCTATTAGAATTTTTACCGCTATTAAAATGAACAAAGAAGTATACCGTAAAAACGGTATTGATCCAGATGAATTATTAAATAAAAGGATACATATGCATAATGAATATACAAACCTCTCTACCAATGCTACGCAAATATTAATTAATGGTAATCACAATACCATATATTCAAAGAAAGAAAATGCTACAATCATATGCAATGAAATACTACAACTTTTAAAATAGTACATTATTAATATCAATACTTAATATAAGTTATAATTATATGATATAATTTAACATTACCATTAAAAATTGGAAGTCCCTTTCTATTTATAATTATCTTTTTTTAACATTTAAAGCAATTTACCTTACTCTTTATCAGGGTTTTTCCTGTATCAAAACTAGTGAAACAATCATCTAAAAACGGAAGTAAAACCTCTAAAAAACAGCTAACTAGCTAGTTAATTTTGTTACCATAACCAAATAAAACTTACTACTATGGTAATCTATCCATCAAAAATTACAGACTATAATTTATTAATCGGAGATGAAGATGCTAAAATTCGATTATACGGTACCAAACACGATAGACAAATAAAAATTGGGGACATTCACTTTTTAAAAGCAAATTCTCAAAATAGAGACAATTTAACAACATTTGTTAACAGAGGTGGTTTTATCGATTCTACTAAACCACTCACCATTCTTAATACAGTTGTCACATTACTCGATAGCAATAAAGAAGTTTTTGTTACTGAAAAAGGAGAATTAACTACTTCTAACGAAGCTAACTAATCAGTCTTCTAATGAATAGGTTGATTCGCATAGCATCCAGAGAAATCGGAACTACAGAAATTCCAGGACCACAACACAACCCTCGTATTGTTGCCTATGCTAAAGAAGCTGGTTTCGATTTTATTAACGACGATGAAACACCTTGGTGTAGTGTTTTTATGAATTGGGTCGCACAAAAAGCTCAATTAGAATCTACAAAACTTGCCAATGCTCGTTCATGGCTTAATGTTGGAATTATTGTTACCACCCCCGAACCAGGTGATATTGTAATTTTCTGGAGAGAAAGTCCACAATCTTATCAAGGCCATGTTGGTATTTTCATGGGGTATTCTCAAGATCAATCTAGAATTTATACACTTGGTGGAAATCAAAGCAATCAAGTAAGTCAAACTGCACTCTCTGCTTCTCAATTACTAGGTTTTAGAAGGCTTAGACCCGTTAAAAAAACAAAACTAAGCACAAAAGTTTTAAGAAAAGGTTCTACTGGACAAGATGTAGTAAACCTACAAGATGCTTTAAAACTTTGTGGATTTCAACCAGGAACATCTGATGGAATTTTTGGACCTAAAACTGAAGGTGCTTTAAAACTTTTTCAATCTACTTATCCATCATTAACCATTAATGGAATTTTCGATAGAGCTACCAGAAGAGTACTTATAACACAACTAGCTAAACTTTAAAACTAAACACAAATGTCTACATACAACTTTACAATTTCCGACAGTGCTTTACGAAGTGCTTGCGAATTTCACAATATAGATATCTCAGATAACGAAGACGAAATGATTTTGTTTGCTATTCGAGGTGCTTTGCCTGCTGCAGAAGGCATTAGCCTTTTGGATTATAGCGATCATACAAAATTTGAAAGTGAACACTTATTACAAAGAGTAAAAGTAAACTACTATTACCCTAGATGTGTTATTGGTCAATGGCTACCTTCTGAAAGGAAAATCGCAATTTTCCCGGCTAGCACTGTTCCTAATTTAAAAGTAGTACAACGAAATAAAAAGAAAAAGCATCAATTTAATTGCATGCAACCTGGTTTTTATAATTACAGAAAAGGTCAGCATTCAGGAAGCAATTCTGGGTTCCAGCCTCATAGAGCACTTAGATTGCAGAGTAAAATTACATTTAGAAGAGCAAATTTCACGCTACAAAATAAACAACCTGTAATAGATTACGGACCATCTGCATACATTGGAACAGGAAATCCAGGAGATAATATTCATTGCGCCAGGAATAATACCAGAACAACCAAAGTTAAAGCATTAAAAGGGCAAGATTTTTCTTACTCATTTTGTATGTCAGACTACTACAGTAGTTATGGTTGTCAAGTAATCGTAGGATGCCCAGAACAATATATTCCTAGAGGACAAAAAAGCGGTAATTGGAATGCATGGGAAGAGTTTATTGGGAATGTATATGATCATTTTGCTAAAGAGCAACAAAACTTTAAATACCTATTAATAGATAGCTTCAATATGCAAAAAATTGCAGAAGCTACTTCTACAGATATAGATTTAATAAAAGTTGTACATGGTTCTTCTGGTCCTTTGGTAAAACGTTTACAAGAAGGCCTACAAAAAATGAGAAAAAGTAGTACAGGAAAACCCTATTACTCAGGAACCATAGATGGTGATTTTGGAGCGAATACAGCCAAAGCGTTAATTCAATTCCAAAAAGATATGCATAGCGGAAAAGCCTATGGATATGCAAATGAAGCAACTTTTAAATCTTTAGGAATGTCATTGGCTACTCCAGTTTAATTCAACCTAAAACAAAACTACAATTATGTTAACTACAGCAAAACAAGAAATCATAAACGGATGTGTCGTTTATCAAGATTATACAGATCCTAATTCCTTTTATTGCCTACCTAAGGAAAAAGCAAAAATTGCCGATAATGGAAGAGGTATTCAATATGTAGTCTATACAGATAATGAAATTAAAGAAGGAGACGATCCAGATTTTGACCAAGATGAATCTCGTGTAGGTGGATTTCTAACCTTACAAGTAGAACTAGGTCCTACAGAAACAGAATTTGAAGCTATTAAAACTGAAATTCAATCAAAATACGGAGATCAAGCTAGACTTTCTATGGTTCCTTTTAAAGATGGAACAGTAAAGTTAGTATTATTTGGTTCAGATGGGTCCTCTGATGGAAATACGCAAGATTTTAATATAACAATTGCAGGTTCTACTAAACCTTCATTACAATTAAGGCAAACAGCTGTATTCTCTGTAAGATTGAGCAATAAGCCTGCTCAAATTATGTACAATTTACTTAAACAAGAGGGGCAAACACAAGCTTCTGTTGTTTATGATTTGGATTTTGCTGCTATAGAAGATGCTTATAATTTAGAAATAGAAGTAGACTTTAAAGCTACTGAAGACTTTTGGAATCATTCTTTCAACCTAAGAGCTGGTGTAGAAACTGAAAATGTAAATATTGCAGCTAGTGCAGATGTAGATGTAATGATTCGTGAATTAATGAATGAAGGTGCTATCATAGTACGAGAAACAGTATATGCTGCAAGAGAAGCACAAACAAATCTTTTAGGAAATGATCCTACGGGTATTGAATTAGTTAAAAAATTAATGGGTCCTACTCTATTCCAAGCTACTGCAATTCCTTCTGAAGACTATACTGCTGCTATTAACGAATCTATAGCAGACCGTATGCGAAATGGTGAAGGCGGCGATGCTGATGGACCTCCTGGTGGAGATGATCAAGATGATAATCCAATAATTGACAATCCAGAGGATGATGGAGATGATGACGATGAAGGAACTGACGGAACTGATACTCCAGATGATAGACCTGATGATGATGGCAGTGGCGAAGATGCAGGGGATGATGAGGAGGAGGATGATAGCGATGGTGATGAAGACGGTAGTAATGATGATAGTGACGGAGACGAAGATGATGGAGATGATGACGGTGAACGTGCAGATGATCAGGAAGGAGATGATGATGATAGTGATGGAGACGAAGACGAAGATGAAGATCCAGACGATGAAATAGAAACTCCTGGAGAAGATGATGATAACAATGATGATGAAAACGATGACGAAGATGATGATAAAAAAGAAAAAACATCTGAAGCTTTTGATGTAAATGTTAATGTAGGATACACTTATAGAAGAAGAGAAATTTCTCAACAAGTAAAAAGAACTTTTGTATTTAATAAGGCAGAAGCAAAAACAATTAAATATCATCCTAACGGTGCATTGACTGTTGCAAACACTGCCTTTGATGCGAGTAAACAATTACTACTAGTCCGTTTAGGAGAAGGACCTTTTAAAGAAATTGAATTAGAAGTACGTGCAAGTTTCAGCTTCGAAGAATATGATATTAGAGAAGCAATTGTACATATTTCATACGGATATCGTGGAGATGAAGGCGATAAAAATAATCGTTTACACGAACATAGCCTATCATTAAACGCTAGCAATACTAGTGATAAAATTAAATTCTTTGTAGATAAATACGGAACCTTAAGTTACGATTATTATGTAGAGTTTATTCATAATACCGGTTCTATTATTGGTAGTCCAGAAACTAAAGTTACTTCTCAAGTATTTGAAGACGAAACAAAACGTGATCTAAGTATTAATATGGATACCCATTCTCCTCTAATTCCTGTTGAGATTCAAACAGGTGAAATTCAATTTGAGAATGAAGGAATCCGATCTGTACAAATATTCTTAGCTCCAGAAAAAGATGCTAACGGACGTACTACAATTTTCAAAGAAGGTAATACAGCACTTACTCGCTATTTAATTCATCCACCAAAAGAAAATCAGTACGATTTTTATGTACGCAAAGAATTCTTCTTTAAAGATGAAAAATTAGTTTTCGAAGAAGAAAACATTAAAGATTCTCAAGTTGTTGTAGACAGACCTTTAGCTAGAATATTTAGTATTACGCCAAACCTTGCAGTTAGCCAAAGCCTTGTAAAACAGGCGTTGGTAGATATTCGATATACTGCTGCTGATAGTGAAGAAAAAACAACAACATTAAACCTTACACCAGAACAACCTTCTCGTTCTTTTGCAGTATTAGTAGAGGAAGAAGACTCTAGAAACTGGATGGGAAGAAGTCGATTTGTTTTAAACGACGGACGTTTATTAGAAGGTGATTGGATTAATTATGATACAGAACAACCACTAATTAACTTAGACAATAGCGGCTTTAGAACTGTAAAAGTAAAAACTCTATTAGGTAGTAATACTTTTTCTGGAAGTATTGTAGCATTAGAGGTTACATTAAATAGTATTAGTGAAGATCATCCTGGAAGCACTGTTCTTTTCTTAAACGAAACTTCATTAGAACATACAGCCATTATACCCGATCTTCCTTCAACAGTCGCTTTAAACGCTGCTGTTCGTGTGTTCTCTAATGATGGCTCTATAGAAGAACTCTCTTTTATGGTTCCACCTAATGCTCCATTATTAATGCTACCTATTACAAATATCAATCAATCTTAAAACTAAAACTCATGCTTTCATTATTAGATACCATCAAAGTTCCAGGACTACCCGACGTAGAATTTTATAGAGATCATAAAAAAGAAAATACATTTCATGTAATTAGATCTATTCCTGTTGTAGCCAGAGATCAAGACAATAAACCTACTTTAAAATACAATCTTTTTGCAAGAAACGCAGACATTGCTTATGCAAGTAGTCCTAATAAAGATTTAGTCGAAGCGCAATTAGGTCAGTTGGTTGTAACAGTAGATTTATCTCTATCTAAAGAAGAACATAAAATAGCAGTTAATTATCTCAGAAAAATTATCAATAAAAAAGAGCATCCTTTCGTACGTCGCTATTACAAAAGATACAAACGAAAAATGCCAAATCGAAAAATAGAACCTGTATTAACTTATCCATCAACTTGGAAAAGTGGAACAGCCAAATTAGAAATTTTAGAAGGCTTAGGAGATACATTTAAGAAGAGTTCTAGTGCCGAAGTAAAACCTTCATTAACAGCTTCAAACTCTGCATCATTTTATGCTACATTTGGAGCAGAAGGTGCTGAAATTATACTTGACGCATTGTCTAAAGGCTATAAAACAAAAAAAGGAAAGGATGAAAAAACACCATTACAAGCTATTGTTCGTTATGAGTTAAAAGGATATGGTTTTGTTCCTAATTTAGAAGTAAAGGTTACTGGAAGCTCTTCACAAATTTATGATTTCTTACAAACACAAGAGAACACCTATAAAAAAGAGGTAGAACAAGGAAAACGCACTAGAACTAGAAAAATTGCTGGAATTACTGTATCAAAAAAATCATGGCTATACGATAAACGAGTAAATATTAATAAAAATGATATTAACTCTCTAGTTGAAAAAATGATTGATTCTAAAATCATTAGAGTAGATATTACAGATTATGGAGATGTTGGCTCTAATAGCGCAGAGAAAAAGGAAGTAGAAGATCAATTACGCCAAATGTTAATGGATTTAATCTTTGGAACCATTATCAAGTCATTTTTTGAAACTTCGTTTATAGAAGATGGAAACGGAGAAAATGAAGAAGGAGATGGAGAAAACAATACTCCAAATAACGGTGTCCAACCAAACCCAGACATGGGATTAAGTGCAAGAGACAAATGGGTTAAAAACCAAAATCATTACTACTATTTCAAAAATGATGTAGATAAATCTAAGATTTCAAACATCAACTTTCATTTTAAAAAGAACGGTGTTGTAGAATTTTTAAAAAATCCAAATGGATCTCTAGCTGTACAACTAACAGAAAGTGAACGAAAAGCTGCTGTACAATACATCGATGTTAGTAGTCCAGAAGTTCAAATAATGCAAGTACAGATAAAAGTGAATGCCGATTTCGAAGCTGATAACATTCACTCGGTTATTGTAAATCTTTCGTACAAGGAAAAAGATCATAAATCAGGAATTATTCGTCAGAATGCAAAATCATTTCTATTTCAAACTGGCGACGAAGTATTTACTTTTAGAGTAAGCATGGCTAGAAATGCAAAAGGTGAACTTTTAGATTTTTATAAAGCTGAAGCTAAAATATCTTATAAAGGAACAGCAGATGCTCCACCTCCAATTGTATTAGAAAATATCAGTGATCGTGTTTTAAATATTTCATACGACAAACTTGGTTTTATAACAACACAAGTATCAGCAGGAGAAATTGATTGGGACAGTATTAAAGAAGTTGTTGTTGATTTAGAATACTTAGCAGAACCTAATAAACCAGATACCAAAAAACAAATTCGTTTGAATAAAGATTCTTTAAGCGATAATTGGAAATGCTTTATGTATGGTCACAAAGACAAAGAATATCGATATAAAGTAAAATATTTCTATCATGATGGTACAGAATCTGAAACAGCCTATAAAACAGATACTCGAGAAGCTTTATCTATAGATGATATTTTAGTTGGAAGAGCTAAAGCTTCATTCGATGTTATCATGGATACAAATACCGTAAAAACTGCAAAAGTAGAAGTATTGTATAAAGATCAACTTAATGGAATTAGTGAAGAATTTTCTAAATGGTTCTCTGGCACTGAAACTTGGGATTGGAGCATGCGTTTACGAGAAGGAGCTACCAACACCTTTACATATCGATACTTTGTTCAGTTCACAGATGGTTTAGTAAAAACTTCTGAATGGAAAGAAGCTGTTAGTGATGAAAATATAGATCCAATCGATTTAAAACGCTATCAACAAATGCTTACTATAGATGCAGGAATGGTAGATTGGACACAATGGCAAGTTGTGTATGTAAATGTAGCTTATGAAGATGCCGAAAATCAATATATCAAACAAGAAACCATTCGTTTAACACAACAAGATTTCATCAAATCTTTCGAAATACATTCATTTACTCCAAAATCCAATTCTTTCAACTATAATTTAAAATTTGCTGGAAATGGAAAGGTCGTAGACATTTCAGATCAAACGATACAAGGAGGTATTTTAATTCTAGAAAATCCAAAGGCAGAGATTCCTGTTGAAGATGCTTAAACAACCTAAACATAAAAGCTAGCTAAAACAGAAAATTATGCCAACTACATTAAAACCAACAAAAACAACAGGAATATTTACTTCTAGTAAACTTAACTACGCAGTAAACCCAGCTATTATGAAGAACTTTCGCAGTATATTAACGGTAAACAATGCTGTTAATATACTTTCGGAAGCTCCTACAGCGGATAAAATATATACATACAACGGTAAAAACTACGCCAAACCTCAATTCGAATTACTATCTAACGATAATAATTCAGGAGTTCCTGGTCAAAAAGGATTTCAATTTACAAAAGATACAGAAGGAAATTTACGCTTAAACATTATTGCTAAAGCTTTTCATCCTCAAAAAAATGTAACTCCTTTAGACTTTAAAAGTATAACGGTAGTCTTGCATTATAAAAACGCTTCTGGTATTCAAAAAGTACATTTACAAATTATACAAATTGTACCAGACAAAGCTACCAATGTATTAAAGCATATTTATGCGCAAACAGTAATTAAAGAAGCAGATAAAGAAGCAGTTTACAAAGCATTAATCACCCCAGACGGAAGCTCAAAACTTATTTTTACTGCTGATGTTTGGTGGCAAAAACCAACACCAAACAGTACACCGACTAGAAGCGCTACTCCTACTCCACCGCGCCGCACAACTCCAACTGTAAAAGATGCTTGTTCCATATTTGATAAAAACACAATAAAAATCACTGGAAACTCAATAACAACTACTGTTAAAAAGAGAGTTGGTCCTATGCAAATAGGAACTCCTGTTCCTTTACTTAAATTTAGAAACCCTTCCGATGCTAAAAAAGCATATTTGGCTCTCAAACATTATAAACTCGATAGAAAATGTAATGTCGGTAGTACTTTTACTTATTTTCTTTCTGGGAATAATGCACCTACAGGAAAACTACGAGGAGAAGATGCTATAGAATTCACCCCTTCCAAATTACAAGTAAAGTTTGTTCAAAAGCGTTGGAAAATAGTAGAAGGTAATCGATATCTATTCGATTTTGGCAGCAATCGTAATAATGCTAATAAAGCATTCGCTATAATTAAAAAGCATGGATTTGACACAGTTTGTTATATAGGAAGGCCAAATCCTGGTATGACCTATTTGAAAAGAACAAAATCACAACGAATGCAACTCTTTCATGCGGTAATTCAACCAAGAATGTTAGAGGCTATTCGTACAACCGCGCAGCCAGCTCAGCCTTCTAAACCTCAAAAAATAACCGTAACAAGTCAACAAATTTTATTATTTGACAAAGAAGATGCAACTGTATTTCAAGGTTTCTTCGATGCATTAGAATCCAATGATTTTAAATGGAGAAAAGAAACTAAAATTAAGCACGGAGAAATTGAACATTCGTATTACTACAGGTTAACAAATGATCCTAACAAAGTTTTCTTTTTACCACAAGTATATCGCATTGGTGTAAATCATAAAACCGGTGAACCAAAGATGTATTTAAATCTCTATGAAAACGAAAAAGACAACGGAGATAAAGAATATAGAATACAAATGACAATGTTTATTGAACCGTATTACCATCCACTGGCAAAAAAAGACTTGTTATTAGATTTAGCAGACTTATCTAAAGGAAATATCAAATACGTAGAAAACCTGGTATTAGGAGGATATCAAAACGTATCTTTTAAAATAGAAGATCGTTTTGCTCAAGAAAATGCTTTATTTTCTATTAAAATCACTGAAGAATTACAACAAATAGATCCAGTAGGTTTTACCATTACCGCAGACCATAGTTTAGAATCTTTTGAAGCTTTTAAAGAAGAGTTTTTAGCCAATGGAATTAATATTGGTAAAATCTTTTTCGACTTAGAAGAAGAAACTGAAGCAGGTGTTACTGTAAAAGAAAGCCACCCAATTAATGTTGAATTAAATTTTGAAAAGCTTAAAAATATTCCACTAACTGTAGAAAGTATTGATGGCGGTACAACAGGAATTCTACAAGGATTTTATCTTAAAAATCAAACTCCTACTCCAGTAACTGTAGAAAATGTAGATCTTACATTATTAGCTACTAATGATAACTTCATATACGATGTAGATTACGAATTACACACCAAAGGAGTAACCTGGCCACTTAGTTTAGCTCCTGGAGATCGTGAAGGTATTTTCATCAATCAAGATGATGTTGATCAACTTTCTGATAAGAATATGGTGTGGACAAACATGGTATGCGAACCATATGGTGTACGTGCAGCTATTGATCCAGAAAAGATCATGGCTTCCGTAGTAGATCGTGCTACAGGCGATACACAACAATGGACTCTCAATGTCTCTTCTCCTTTATTTGAAAACTGGGATACATGCTCTGAAGAGGAAAAAACTCCTTACAAAAAGATCATGGGCGTGCTTGTAGAAATTCGAAATTCTCAAGGGGAAATTATAGCCTCTTGCGAATTGAACAAAGCCAACCCACGCCAACTCATTAAAATGACAAATACTGTACAACAACTCTTAAACACCAAAAAACAAGACAATCGGAAATATGAGTTTAGACAAACGAATATTACACTTACTCCTTCTACTCCAAGCGAATGGGAAAGTAGTGAAAATACAAGTATTGAACACCTGTATATCTATCCGAAAGTTTAATCTAAAAATTTAACAACATGACAACTTTACCACAAATAAATGTAATCGACGATATTATAGCTTTTCCAGACGATGAAAATCCAAACTTATACTACCTACTCCGTTCTGCTCCACAAATAAGAATGGATGACGAAACACCTATTTTTAATGGTTTATTCTGGACAGATAAAGCTGATGGAACTGGAAATGCAACTGCTGGGTTAGCTGGTGGATATGTAAACTTCGATGTAAACCTAGGAATTTCTGAAGAAGAAGAAAAAAGAGCTGCTCAAAAGTTAAAGAGCATGAAAATTCAGCAAAGCCGTAGAAAAGAAATTCTAAAACTTGAAAGAGAACGTTTAAGTTTAATTGCCAGAGCTAAAGGAGAAAAAAATATTCCAGATCCAGATGTGCCTGAAGTTGGAGAAATTGTTTTCGGTTCTTTACAATTTACTGAAGGAACTGTTGAATTATTAGAAGAAAAAGAAGGCGGAATGGTTACCTGGTCTTCTGGTGGTGGACCAGCAAGTTTAGTAGGCGATAATAACGCGGCTTTTGCCATTCGTTTAAGTCCAGACGGTGCCGCTGTTTGGTATAAAGCATTGCAGCAAGGCGACAAAGCTTTCAGTACACGATTCAATTTAAAAGCGCTCTTACGTTTACCAAGTCTTGAAATAAGAGCTTGGGCAGGTTCTCACCAATCTTCAGAAATTAATAGAAAAGTAGATCGTGTGTGGAAAAACGTTGATAAAGGTTGTAGCGATGCCGACGTAGAACGTATTAATGTTTCTGAAGTCGTTGAAAAAATGACAGAAGAAGGATTAATGAATATTGAAATTAAAAAAGGATCTACTCAAATTTCAGATGAACATGTAGGACAATTACGTACCATGGCTATTAAGCTCATTGAAGAAAAAGTAAAAGAAATTATTAAATCTCGAATTCATGGTTTAACGGAAGAAGAACGAAAATCTTCTATGATTGAATTAATGAAAGAAGAAATCAACTCTTTTGTAGAATTACGTTTTACACAACGTGATGTTGTAGAATGGTCAATGGCTCCTCAAGCTACTATCATGAACTTTTTAGCAGATATAGACGAAGAGCATAAAAAGAATATTACCAAAATTGTAGATTTAGCTGATGACATAGTAGGAACTGTAGAAATTCCAGTTCAGGTAAATGCTCCTTGGGAAGAAACTCCTTTTGTTTCCTCTGTAAAAGTAACTGCTGAATATCCTTCTGCAAACCAAAAAGACGCTTGGTTATTTGATAAAAATAAAACTCAAGAAAAGTGGTTGTTTAGAAGACCTAAAAATGATGATGGAATTGTAAATTATACTTCTGAAATATATTTTAAAGGTGTTTCTGAACCATTAATAATTCCATCTAAAGAAACCAATAGTTTGATAAATGTCGAAGTTGGAAAAATTGGGTTCTTAAGTGCGAACTTTAAACCTCACCTTACATTAAATTCTTTGTCTGGCGATAATAAAGTACATAGCATTCAAATAGATATTAGTTATAAAACATCAGAAGATCCAGAGCATTTTAAAACCAGTTTGTTATTAACTCCAGAAAATATCGAAGGAAAAAAGTTAGAACGTGCATTGTATCGTGAAATTGACGCTCCTATTGAATATGTTGTAAAATACTTCAGTAAAAATGGAAAAGTGATAGAAATGCCATCGCAGAAATATTATTTCTCTAAAAATCAGACAGCAGAAATTTTCACACCAAATCCTTATGAAGATACCTTAGAATTAGATGTAGAATTAGGAATGTCTCCAGATCAAAGTTTGAAGAAAATTATTGTAGAATTTAAATACGAAGATGAAGACAATCAATTTACAAGCGAAGATAAAGTTGTATTAGCGGGCGAAGACGATTGGGATCCTGTTACTGCAAAGCTTGTACAACTTAATAAAGACAAACAAGACTTTTCATACCGTTACAAAATTGTAGGAGACAATCTATTTTCTAAAAGTGGTTGGGTAAATGGTCATGGCGATCAAACTGTAATCTTACCTATTCTTCAAGTAGGAATCGATGTAAGTCGATTAAAAATCGGAGAAAAATATCATAATGCGGTATTAGAATTAAAATACGAACACGAAGATCAAAAAGTACAGCATCAAGTATTCTTAAACGCTACTAACGCTACAAAACCTTTGAATTGGTTTATTCCTAGAATCGATGATAAACACGATTCATACACTTACAATTTAACACTGTATCCAGGACAAGGTGAACCTATTGAAATACGAGATTTAGAAGGACGAGGTAAATTCTTAATCATACAAGATACAGCTCAAGGAGTGGTCTAGTAGTTTTTTCACAGAAAAAAGAACCTAAAGGAAAGAACAAAAATGTCATTCTAAGTACTCCAAGAGAAGTTCCTGAGTTCAGTCGCAGGTAATCAAAGGAAAATGAAAAATCTTTAATCCTACGAATATAGTTACAAGAGAGATTTTTCACTACGTTCAGGATGACAAGAATTCATCATATGAAATACGATTTTAGAAAACAATAATGGTTAAAAGCTAGAAATCATGTTAAGTTATCAACCACCATTTATGAATGTAGGAAACCTCACCATCTTTCGAGATGATGTAGATCCAGAAACATTTTACTATGCAAATGTTCAACCTTCTATAGTTCAGAAAAAAGAAGGTCCTGCTATATCTGCTTATACAATTTTACCAGAAAGTAGTACCGATGAAAATATAGATCAAATTATCGACACAAGCCTTTCTATGGAAGTTTCCTTAAAAGTATCGGACGCTATTTTAGAAAGAGCAAAAGAAGAAATCAAAGAAAAATGGAGTAAGAAAGTAAAACGATTGCTTCCAGTTACTATAACAGATGGAAAAGTCTATATGATTATGGCTGCTGCTGGTGAAAATCCAGATCCAAAAGATTGGTACGTTACTTCTGGAGTATCTCCTTCTATTTTTGGTGATAATAGAGCTGCTTTAGTTGTAAAAACAACTGGAAACGAAGCTAAAAGATTAGTCGCTGCTTTAAACGAAGATGTTATAGCTGGTCATGTTTATTACGAGTTAAATATTCTTGGTATTGCGCCAACATTTAAAGCAAAAATGCATGTAAAATGGGATCGTATCTACAAACATTTTGAAGACATGAAAGTGAAGAACTTTATTTTCTACAGAGAAGATATTAGTAACACACTAGATGATTTAAAAGAAACCAGTATGGTTACTATGGAAATTGAAGAATTAGATCCAGATGTATCTGATTATGCTTCTAAAACCTTACTAAATGAATTAAAAACAGAAGCTATTAAACGTTTGTTTAATCCTTCAGTGCCTCCATTAAGTGCTAGTAAAAAAATAGAAAATAGAATTGCGCATGGCGTAGCTATGATACATTCTACCATTATTCCTGGATCATTTTATATTCTCAGAAATAACAAAGAGGTACAAACCAATGAACTTACTGTTGATTTGAGAGAGCGAAAAGCAAAGAAATACCCATTTTATCCTCAAGCACTACTATCTAGTATGATTCGCGATATTGGTGGTTTGCAAGATCATTTAAAATGGATTAAGCTAGAAGACTTACCTTTTCGTGTAGAAACTGTAGCTGTAGATATTGCTGCAGACACATTTAGTATTAACAATATTAAAACAGTAAAAATTTCTTGTGAAATTTGGGATCTTACTTTGCAAAAAGTTGCTAAAGAACAAACTTTTATTTTTAATAAATCTACTCCTGAAAATTTAAAAGGCACATTTACTTATACTCGACAAAATACAAATGAATATACATATCGATATAATGCCACTCTTTTTTTAGATAATGAAGGAACTGGGTTACCACCACAAATGGAAGTAACTGCTCAAGAAACAACTTCTGAATTCATTTATTTTAATCCTACTGAATATTTTGAAAACATCAAATTACAAATAGGAATAGACGATACCGATATTTTTAATCATGCACATTTGATTGAATCGACTGTAACTGTTACGGAAAAAGTTACTGATAAAAAACTACTAACCCAATCCTTTTTATTAGAAAACACAGATGAAGGAAAGAAACAAAAATTATTGTCATTATTATACAGTAAACTACATCCAGTAAAGCTAGATTTACAGGTAAAGTACTACATAGCTGGTTCTGAAGAATACATTTTAGAATTACCAGACCATCAAGATTTCAGTTATTTCATTCCAAATCCTTTTGAAAGTAAATGGTCTGTAGAACTTATGAGTAAAATTGATTGGGAAAAATCTACCAAGCTTATTGTAGAAGCACGCGTTTGGGAACATACTAGGAATACGTGGATTACTGAAAAGTTCAACTTCACAAAAGAACAAGATACACATACCTTTTCTGTCATTACTAGTTTACAAACACCTAGAGAAGTCTACGAGTTAAGAACTACAGTAATTACCAATGAAGGAAAAATTATTCGAGGAGCTTGGAAAGATCATGTAGGACCAATTGCAATGATAAAAGACAACGTACAACCTGAACGTACTATTAAAGCTACCTTAATTGATGCTCCAGATTTTGAAGATTATGAAATTAAAGAAATCTCACTAAGCATCTTATATGAAGATGAACATAACAATATAGCTATTGATTCTGATGATACTAAAAAATTAGTTTTTAAAGAACTAAATGATGTCGTGATTTTCACACATGCAATGACAGATTCAAACCTATTAAGTTATAAATATCGGTTAAAGGCAAAAAGTAAAAGTGGAGACCGTTATAAGTCTGATTGGATAACTACTACTGAAGAACATCTCAAAGTAAGTATTCCAGAAAATATATGGTAAAGTTTTTAAACTATCACTTAATAAAAAAAACCGTCATTACGAGGAGGAACGACAAAGTAATCTCTAAATAAAAAGCAGATTGCTTCATTTCATTCGCAATGACAAAAACATAAAAAATCGTCATTACGAGGAGAAACGACGAAGTAATCTCTAAATAAAAAGCAGATTGCTTCATTTCATTCGCAATGACAAAAACATAAAAAAACCGTCATTACGAGGAGGAGCAACGAAGTAACCTCTAAATAAAAAGCAGATTGCTTCATTTCATTTGTAATGACACAACATAAAAAATCGTCATTACGAGGAGAAACGACGAAGTAATCTCTAAATAAAAAGCAGATTGCTTCATTTCATTCGCAATGACAAAAACATAAAAAACCGTCATTACGAGGAGGAACGACGAAGTAATCTCTAAATAAAAAACTGATTGCTTCATTTCATTCGCAATGACAAAACATAAAAAACCGTCATTACGAGGAGGAACGACAAAGTAATCTTTAAATAAAAAACAACTAAACAACCAACCATGTTAGATCTAGGAAAACCATATGGAGTACATGAAAACATCGTTTTTTATGGCGATCATGAACAAGATAACATTGTTTACTATTTACCCAATGAAGTAAGTCTTGCTCCTGTAATTAGCGATGATACCGAAGATGAAAAAACGTTCGATTTCTTCCTGCAAATTTTTAAAGAAGGAACAGCTATTAAAGGAGGATTAAAAGAATTAGAAGGTTCTTCTGGAGCGATTATGTCTTTAGGAGTTCAATGTACAGCTAGCGAAGAAAAACTAGAGCGTGTGCGCGAAACACTTATAGACGACCATAACCTTCCTAATGATTTCTTTTTTTCATTACCAGAATGGAAAGATGGTTCTGTAGATTTAATTGTACTGGACAGTACTACACAAAATCAAGATACAATTAATGATGAATCTTTTGTAGAAAGCATTATTGGCTCTAAGAAACCTTCTTTATCTAGTAGCGATCTAAAATCTATTTTCAATGTTCGATTAGACAGAAAAGGTGCTAGCTTAATTGCTGCAACCTTACAAGGAGAGCGTAGTTCTGTAGCAGGGATTCTCTATAATTTACAATTCAAGGCAATGCGCTGTGCTTTAGATATGACTATAAAAGCTGATTTAGATCGTTGTCATCAAAAAGTATCTCACGGTTTTGCTGCTGGTGTTGGAATTAAATATGGTGAATTAGGAATTTCTGCCAAAGCTGAACTAGAATTCATTAAAGAAAAATTAATTGAAGATGGTGATATTGAAATAAATGTACTTTCTCAAGTTACAGATGCTGATACTAAGAAAATGATGAATGAAATGATTGAAGAATTTTCAGATAAAGTGATGAGAGAATTATTCAGTCCATATATTTCTCCTGAAATTCCTGATATCCCTGGAGGAATTCCAAATCCTACTCCTGGAGATGGTATTTTAATTGGTGCTGCGTATAAATTCCGAAAGAAAAAACTCTTTCATAACAAAACAATCTCAATAGATTATAGACAACGTTCTGCAACTACTAAGATTCATAATCCTCAATCGCATTTATGGCTGTTAGGAAATCAAATTAAAGATAAAATTGACATCTATAGTAAAACAGTAACATTTAGCAACCTATGGAGAGAACATCATTTAGACATTGCTTTATTACACGATTTTGACTCTCCAACGAATGATTTATTGAGTGCTGAAGTTTTAATCTGGCGTAAAAAAGATGGTAAAATGGCAACAGAACTTGCTAACGGTTTTGCTATTCCAGAGAATGCTGATGCTTTAGCTAGTTTTACTTTTACTAAAGATGATAAAGAAAAACATGCTATTGCTTGGATTACTGAAGCCGATGAACCTTCTGGTTATTTCTATCAAACAAAATTTACTTACAAACAAGATGTAGAAAATATTAACTCACCAGTAGTTGTTTTTAGTCATGTAAACTACAGTAGTTCTCAAGATCTAATTATCATTCCACAAGTATTAGCTCCATTACAACGATTCGAATTCAGATATGGAAATATAGACACTACAAAAGTAAAAGGAGTCGATATTTTTATTCGCTCTAAAAATGCCGATGGAACACAAATAAATCAAGAAATATTGAGTTTATCAGCAGCTAACCAAAAAGAAACATGGAACATTCGTAATCAACCAAACTCTCAAGCATATATTGAAGAAGAACGTCATTATCATTTTGCAGATGGACGTCCAACATTACAACAAAACAGTACCGCATTAGTTGATGAAGAAATTATAATAGCAGATCCTTTTGAATTTAAAAGCGTACAAATTATTCCTGTTATTATTGGTGCTGATGTACAAAAACATTTAGAAATTTTATTACATCTTTCATACGAAGCAACTCAAGACAACTTTGTTTTTGACAAACTGATGAGAGCAAAAGCTCCCGATTTTACTTTAGATGAATTGCACATTCCTGTGTTAGAAAAAGGAGATGCTATTACATACAAATTTACTGCAGTTACTACTAATGGTGATTTAGAAATACTACAAAAAGGAATAACAACTGGTGGACCTTTATTACTCAAAATAGAAGATAAAGTCAAAGAAAACAAATTATTACTAAAATGGAATGGACCTTCTTTTGATTCTGAAGAAATTGATTACATCCGTTTTGAATTCAAGCTTGAAAAAGAAGATGGAACCACTGTTGAATTAAAAAAAGAAGAGCTTTCTGGAAATGGTATCCCCACTCCTATTACTTATCATCATAATGAAGAGGGAAAACTTTTTGTAAAAATTACCAAACGCTTTGAAGATGGTAGTAAAGAAAAAGGAAAATATACAGAAGTAGTTACAAATGAAATTATAGTAACTCCGTAAGCTAAAAATTAGAACAACAAATATTTAAAAAACAAACCTTTCATAAAAACCAATTAAACGATATGGACATTTTAAGTGAAAAATTATTAAGTTATGGAATATCAGGATTTGCATTAATCATGATTGTCCTTACCTACCGATTATTACAAGCTGAACTAAAAAGAGAAGCACCTAGACCTATAGCAACTAAAACTATTGGAATGTTTATGGGACTTGTATTAATAGCCACTGTAGTTGTAGGCTTTTTTAGTGTGCCAATTGCCAATAAAAACGATCAGTTATCTACTGAAGTTAACGACCTAACTATCAACATATCTAAACTACTACAAATGTTGACTAAATATGAAACAACGATTAACAAGCTATCGTATAAAATAGAAAAATTACAAGGAAAAACACCTCCAAAAAATCCACCTAAAGTGAATGGAACTTTTGTATTAGATGCTAATATTCTAAAAAAACATGTCGACTTTTCTAAAATTCAACCTGCTAAAAAGTATCAAATACAAAACCTCAACGAAACTTTAAGAAAAGAAATAAAAAAAGATGCGCTTCGGAAACTTGACCAAAGTCCCAAGCGATAAATTAAACCATAGATCGACGACTCGATCTGGCTTTGTTTTAACCAAATCCCCATAGATTATGAAAATCTGTGGGGTTTAAATAAAAAAACGATGCGTAAAAATATACTTCTTGTAGCTGGTTACGAGTACAAACATGGTCGTACCAATATGGCCTTACTCTGTAAAAAAAGAGCTAATGCAATCTTACACAAGCATAATAGTTGGCAAAATGATTCTAATGTTTCTTTTACTCTTTTTGATGTAAAAAATGGTGCTATTGAAAGAGGAGCTCTAAACAACGGAAACATACAGTGGAATGTGGTTTCGAGTAATTTTGACGCGATCAATCGTTCCATCCATTATACTTCTGATGATAAATTCATTCAGCAACAAACAAATGTGCTTTCAATTACAGATGTTTATCAGCATATACAAGAAATTGGCAAGAACCATCCTAATACAATTCGCGAGCTTTCTATAGTAGGACATGGCTGGAGAGGTGGTCCTGTATTAGTCAATTCATACGAACGTTCGGCATATAAACATACAGGTAGCATACCAAGATTACGAGATCCTTGGGATAAAGACGGTAGAAAAAAAGATACTAATGTAACCAATATGAATACTTCTGAATGGCGTAACTTTAAAAATGCTTTTCATAATCAAGCACATATATGGGTATGGGGATGCGCTTCTAGTAGAATTTATAAAACGGTTATTAACAAAGTACTTTTGAGTTCAGAATTTAGAAGAAAACGATATGGAAGTCATAATAATGATGATACATTTACTTTATCTTTTTCTAATCAGTTTGCCAATACCTATTTTGAAAAGGACACCTTATTTTTCTTTAGATCTAGAAATAACCAAACCATAAGTGAACGTAGATTTACTAGGACTTTAAGAGAAATAAAAGACTTTTTAATTCGAGGATTATGCCACACCTATGCCGCTCAAATGGCTTACAATACCAAAATAAAAGTATATGCTGCTTTACCTGGTACTGGAGCTGATTATGATCGTGAAACACATAGTAGAAGACGTGTTATGGTTGTTCCTACTAGTAGCCAAGTTTATGGGTATTCTTATGCTTCTATTATTCGCTTTTATAAAACTTATATTGAAACACAAGAAGATACCGAAAACAAAGGATATGCTTTATTTAATCCTCAACAAATTAGAATATGGAAAAGAGGATAGTTTTTCATTTATATTATGAAAAAACGCTTTAAGTCATTAAAACTCCATTAAATATTTTGAATTGTCATTACAAACGAAACAAAGTGTAGTGAAGTAATCTTAATAATTACAAAAAAGAAATTTTATGTTTACATAAAGCTTTGTGCTTTCATCCAATCATCTGAATACACTTTATCCATATAACGGATACCATGATCTGGTAACATCATAACTACAAAACTATCTTCAGAAAAAGTATCTTTAGCAACATATTGCTTTATTGCTTGTATTACAGCACCAGAAGTATATCCACAAAACATTCCTTCTTTCTCTACTAACTCTCTACAAGCAAAAGCAGCTTCTTTGTCAGAAACTTTTTCATATACATCTACCATATCAAAATCTGTAGCTGTTGGAATTAAATTCTTTCCTAACCCTTCTATTTTATATGGAGAAATTTCTTTTGGATCAAACTCTTTTGTTTCGTGGTATTTCTTAATTACAGAACCAATAGCATCTACACCTAATATTTTTATATTAGGATTCATTTCTTTTAAAAACCTACCTGTTCCAGAAATAGTTCCTCCTGTTCCACTAGCTGCTACTAAATGTGTAATCTTCCCCTGTGTTTGTTCCCAAATTTCAGGCCCAGTTGTAGTATAATGTGCTTCTATGTTAAGCTCATTAAAATACTGATTGATATAAATAGAATTTGGAGTTTCTTTATGAAGTCTTTTTGCTGTTTCGTAATACGACCTAGGATCATCTGCAGGAACATTAGCAGGACAAACATGTACCTCAGCTCCCATAGTTTTTAAAACTCGAATCTTATCTTGAGAAGATTTATCGCTTACAGCCAAAATACATCGGTATCCTTTTATTAAGCTAATCATAGCTAAACTAAAACCTGTATTTCCTGAAGTGGTTTCTACAATAGTGCTTCCAGGTTTTAGAATCCCTTTTTTTTCTGCATTCTCAACAATATGCAACGCAATTCTGTCTTTAGCTGAATGCCCAGGATTAAAAGCTTCTACTTTTGCATAGTAGCTTCCTGGATAATCTTTAGTGATTCGCTGTAGTTTAACAATTGGTGTTTGCCCGATTAAATCGAGTACAGAGTTTACAATTGCTTTGTTTCTTTCCATCAAAAATTAACTTCATAAAAAAACCTGATAGTGGATACCATCAGGTTTAAATCCGTGCAAAAATATAATTATTTTTCTAACTTATCTTCTAAAGCTAATAAGAATGTATATTCTCTTGCTGTTTCCTTTAAAGCATCGAACCTTCCAGACGCTCCTCCATGACCAGCTTCCATGTTCGTATGTAAAAACAATAAATTATCATCAGTCTTTAATTCACGTAGCTTTGCAACCCATTTTGCAGGTTCCCAGTATTGTACTTGGCTATCGTGTAATCCTGTTGTAACTAATAAATTTGGATATGCTTTTGCTTCAACTTGATCGTAAGGTGAGTATGATTTAATATAATCATAATATTCCTTATCGTTAGGATTACCCCACTCATCGTATTCTCCAGTAGTTAATGGAATACTATCGTCTAACATTGTAGAAATTACATCTACAAAAGGTACAGCAGCAATCACTCCGTTATATAACTCTGGATTCATATTGATAATAGCTCCCATTAATAAACCTCCAGCAGAACCTCCCATTGCATATAAATGTCCAGGTGAAGTATACCCGTTATCTATTAAATATTTAGAACAATCAACAAAATCTGTAAATGTATTCTTCTTATTCAGCATTTTTCCATCTTCATACCATTCGCGTCCTAAATATTGACTTCCTCTAATATGTGCTAATGCAAAGATGAATCCACGATCTAGTAAGCTTAAACGTGTCGTTGAAAATCCATCTGAAATTGTATATCCATAAGAACCATAAGCATACAATAATACAGGAGTATCTTTATCTATTTTGGTATCTTTTCTATACACAAGAGATAAAGCGATTTTTTTACCATCTCTAGCTGGAACCCATACACGCTTACTAACGTAATTGTCTTTATTAAACTTTCCTCCTAATACCTCTTGCTCCTTTTTTACTTCTTTAGAACGATCTTTCATATTAAAATCGATCACAGAATTAGGAGTTGTCATTGAATTATATGAATAGCGAATAATATCTGTATCAAAATCAGGATTAGAATATACACCTGCTGAATATGTTTCCTCATCAAATGGTAAATAATAATCTTCAGTACCATCCCAACGCTTAATTCTAATCTTTGATAAACCGTCTGTACGCTCTTCTAATACTAAATAATCTTTAAAGATTGAAAAGTCTTCAAAAAATGTGTCTTCTCTATGCGGAATTACATCTACCCAGTTCTCCTTAGATGTTTTATCCTCTGGAGTTTTCATTAACTTAAAGTTGGTAGCACCATCTTTATTTGTTTTAATATAAAAATGATCTCCATAGTGTGCAATATCGTATTCTAAATCACGCTCACGAGGTTGAATTACTCTAAAAGTTCCATCAGGATTGTCTGCTTCTAATACTTGATATTCACTAGAAACAGTGCTGTAAGAACCTATTACGATATACTTTTTAGATTTTGTTTTCGTTACAAATACTCCAAAAGTATCATCTCCTTCTTCAAATACAAGTTCGTCTTCAGAAGCATCTGTTCCTAATACATGCTTATAAATTTGAGAACTACGAAGTGTTACAGGATCTTTCTTTGTATAGAATAATGTTTTATTGTCATTAGCCCATACACTTCCTCCTGTAGTATTCTCTATTTTGTCTTTATAAATTTCTCCTGTTTCAAGATTCTTTATACGAATAAAATATTGACGACGACTTACAGTATCTGTAGCAAAAGCAACCAAATTATTATTTGGAGAAACATTCAACCCTCCTAACTGAAAATAATCATGTCCTTCTGCTTCTTTATTAACATCAAACATAATTTCTTCTTCAGCCTCTAAGCTTCCTTTCTTTCTAGAATATATAGGA
The DNA here is from genome assembly GCF_964511145.1 of Tenacibaculum amylolyticum. Classification (NCBI taxonomy): domain Bacteria; kingdom Pseudomonadati; phylum Bacteroidota; class Flavobacteriia; order Flavobacteriales; family Flavobacteriaceae; genus Tenacibaculum; species Tenacibaculum amylolyticum. The sequence goes on along the minus strand of NZ_CAZEFZ010000003.1, from coordinate 100,255 downwards.
TATTGCCCGCCTTTTTCATAACGAGTAATATAGAAGTATCCATCTTTTTTATAAGGAACCGATTCGTCATCTTCCTTAATTCTACCCTTCATTTCCTCAAATAAATTCTTTTGAAAATCGTTGGTATGTCCCATTACATCTTCAAAATAGTCATTCTCGGCATTTAAGTAATCATACACTTTTTGTGTTTGTACATCTTTTTGTTCTGCATTTTTCTGATCATCAGTTAAACGCATCCAAAAATAATTATCTGTACGAACATCTCCGTGCTTCTCTAATTGCTGAGCTTGCTTCTCAGCTACTGGTGGAGTTATAGTTTTTTCCATCTTCTCTTTTTTGCAGGAAGCAAAAATAACACTTAATGTGAGACATATTAAAAGATTTTTTTCCATTTGATTGATTTTAGGATGAGTAAAATAGTAATTTTGCATCAGAAAAACTTAAATAAAACAATAGAATTATGTTTGGTGATTTATCTGGAATGATGGATAAGCTTAAACAAGCGCAACAAAAAGTAGAAGAAACAAAACAACGCTTAAATACTGTATTGATAGACGAAAACGGTGCTGATGGAAAAATAAAAGTGACTGTTACCGCTAATAGAGAAGTAAAAGCTATTTCTATAGACGAAAGTTTATTAAACGATGCAGAAGAGTTGGAAGATTATTTAATCTTAACGGTTAATAAAGCTTTAAAAAGAGCAGGAGAAATAAATGAACAGGAAATGGCCATAGCTGCAAAAAGTGGAATGCCTAATATTCCTGCTATGGATATGTTTAAATAAGAACTTTTCTATACTCTAACAATTAGGAATGTTATAGAGAAAACAAGGTTTAGAAGTTATACATTTTAATTACATTTACCAGAAAAATATTCATGCACGGAGCCAAAGATTACATGCTTCCTTGTTTAAACAAAAAACTATTGGGTGTTGATTGCCCTGGATGTGGATTGCAACGTTCTGTAGTTTTAGTTTCTAAAGGAGAGTTTACAGAAGCCTTTTATATGTTTCCGGCAATTTATACTACATTCCTTTTTATAATAGCGATTGTTTTTCATTTCTTTTTGAAGAAAAAAATAACTTCAAAAATTAGTATTGCTTTTGCTATTATAAATGCTGTTATTATGATAATAGCATACTTTTTAAAAATGAACAAATTAATATTAAACTAGATAAATTACACTTTTATGTTTGAATTCGAACAAAGAAAATTACCCAATGCTACGGCTGTTTTGGTTTTAGGAATCTTATCTATTATTACATGCTGCTGCTATGGAATTTTAGGACTTGTTATTGGAATCGTAGCTTTAGTTTTGTATAAACAAGATAAAGCTTTATATACTGGTAATCCAAGTATGTATACCAATTACTCAAACTTACAAACAGGATATATTTTATCTATCATTGGAATTATTTTAAGTGTTATCTACTTGTTATTCATCTTATGGATTATTTCTTACTTTGGTTTAGAAGCTTTACAAGATCCTGAATTAATGCAAGAAAGATTAAACGAATTACAATAATCACTTTCTAAAAAATCAGGTGTAGTTGAACTGAAATATTAATGACTAAAACATATCACTATTCAGCTATACCTGATATATAACTACTTAACAATTCTTCTCGTTTTTAGTTAATAAAAACAATAAAAAAGTCCTTTCTTTTTTAAAATATCCTACTATTTTCGCCCACCTCCTCCACTACATAAGTTTCAAAAAATAATGAGCGAAAAAAACTGGTTACACTATTATAAAAATAGTTTAATTGATAGTGAAAATTTAGCTATTGATATTGCTAAAATTAAAAACTTATATCATCAAAACAACTCTGATATAAGTAATGCTTTTCTAGACAAAAAACAAGCAAATGAGTTAATCGATGCTGAAGAGCGTAGAATTAATAGACTTCGTGGTATCTTAAAAAAAGACAATAGTAATTGGAAACCAGTAGAAGACGCTAGAATTCTAATCGCTCCTTTTCATTTAGAATACCAAACAGATAATCCAAAGTTTAAACAAAAAACAATACATCCTTTCTGGATTAATGCTGTTGTAAATAGATTAGGACAATTATCTGCTCCAAGAGATTTATTTCCATTAGTAGTTCGTAATTATGTTACACCTATTGCAGATATAAAAAATGATTTTATCTTCTCTTCGTTTGACACCATTTTAGACGCAAAAGAAATAGAGCCTCCTATTCCTGAAGAAGAGAACGAACCTGTTCCATGGGATGAATATTGGGACTATATAAACGAAGTCTTTTCAGCTATTACATATAAAAGTCTGAATTCTTATAAAGCTGACAGATATACGACTCAATTTAAACTCACTTATTTTTCTGTGAGTTCTAAAATTTCGACAGCAAAAAGCATCTTGTTCTTATATGAGAACCTACTGAATAATTTAGAAGAATTACCATTACTTTCTAAGATAACAAATCCATATCTGAAAGAAAAAAGAGATGCAATTACAGATACCGATTTTTTAAATTATAATCATTTGCATTTAGGACAAATGTCTAATCAATTTCCACTATCTGTAAGTCAGCGTAAAACTTTATTATCTTATTTAGCAGCTGAAGAAAGTGCTGTTACTGCTGTAAACGGACCTCCTGGTACTGGTAAAACAACTTTATTACAAAGTTTAGTAGCCACAGAAGTAGTAAAAAGTGCCATCATTGGAGAAGAACCTCCAATTGTTTTAGCCTGTTCAAATAATAACCAAGCAGTTACTAATATTATCGATAGTTTTATTAATGCTGAAAGTAGTATGGAAGGCCTTGCTCATAGGTGGATTCCTGACTTTAAAGGATATGCTACCTATTTGCCTTCGAACTCTAAAAGCGAAAAATATTTAGGTGATATTAACTTCTTAAAAGGGAATTTATTTGGTCATGAAGGAACTCTCTGTAATTTAGAGAATGAAACTTATTTGAATAATGCAGAATATGAGTTCTTGACCAATTATTGTAATTATTTTAATGTAGAAAGCGATTCTTTAGAAGACGCCATTTATCATTTACAAGATGAAATTATTGCCATAGAAGATATTCTTATAGATAGTGTAGAATTCTCTAGTGGTTTTCTTTCTTCTATAGCCTATATTAATGAGCAGCTTTTACACAAAAAAGATCTCATAGAAAAAGAAAACTTTAAAATAGCACAACTTACTGAGTGGAGAACAATTTTAAGTAACTTAAAAGTTGCTCATAAAAACCCTGATTTCATTTCACAAGTTAGTCAATATTTTTATGCCGATTCCGAAGATGATCAACCTGAAAGTAGCGATTGGATTTTTAAGACTCGTAAGAATATCATTGCTGATGGTAAAAAAATAATTGTGGTAATCAAAGAATTGATTTCCAATATTAATATCGCATTACAATCACACTTAAAACTAAAAGATTGGCGTTTTCAATATAATGTCAAAGGATTTCCAATAACTTCAGAAGAAAAATTATGGGAATCTGAATTTAACAAGTTGCATACTAAAGATACCACACCTCAATATTTTTATGATGAATTGGATGTTACATTGCGTCACAGAGCTTTTTTATTAGCAACACATTATTGGGAAGGTCGTTGGTTATTAGCTACTAGAGAAGCATTAGAAGAAGATACAGAAAAAGGAACTGGTGAACATGTCATTCAATTAAAATGGAAACGTAGAGCCATGCTTACTCCTTGTTTTGTAGCAACGTTTTATATGGCTCCAAGTCATTTTGTATACAGTCAGTTTCAAGGAGAAAACGAAAACGGAAGACCTATTTTCGACTATTTGCCTTTATACAATTTCCTAGATTTATTAATTATTGATGAAGCAGGACAAGTAACACCTGAGGTAAGTATTCCAGTATTTGCCTTAGCTAAAAAGGCTTTTGTTATTGGCGATTTAAAGCAAATTGAACCTATTTGGTCTATTCCTCAAAAAATTGATGTTGGTAACCTTTCTAGTTTAGACATGCTAACAGAACATAACTATGAACAACTAGAAGATTTAGGTTTTCTGGCATCGAATGGTTGTATAATGAAAATGGCGCAAAATGCTTGTGAATATGAAACTCCAATTGCAAACACTAAAGAGCAAGGTCTAATTTTATTAGAACACAGAAGATGTAATGATGAAATTATTAACTTCTGCAACGAGTTAGCTTATGGAGGAATTCTAAAACCAATGAAAGGAAAAGCCAAAGATGATCAAGTTTTTCCTTCTATGGTAGCTTATCATGTAGAAGGCGTAAGTGAACGTAAATATAATAGTCGTTGTAATATTGCAGAGGTAAAAGCAATTATTACTTGGTTACAACAAAATAAGGAAGCTATACAAGAAGCTTATAATGTAGATAGTATTGAAAGTGTTTTAGGAATTATTACACCTTTTGCCAGTCAGAAGGGAGAACTTTCTAAAGCATTAATTGAAGCTGGTTTTAAAGTCAATCAAATTAAACTAGGAACAGTGCATGCATTACAAGGAGCGGAACGTAGTATTATTTTATTTAGCTCTGTATACACAAATGAAGATGAAGGTACCATGTTCTTTGAAAAAGACAATAAACCGAACATGTTGAATGTTTCTGTTTCCAGAGCGAAAGATAGTTTTATACTATTTGGAGATACTCGAATTTTCGATGAAACAAAAAATACGCCTTCAGGAGTTTTAAAGAAACATTTAAATGTATATGAAATGGTACAGTAAATAGTTTCTGAAATGTCATTAGAGAACTCAACGATTACGAAGTAATTAATTATCTTACAATTACATATAAAAAGAGGTTGTATTCTTATTTAAACTAGAATACAACCTCTTTATTTTCATACTTTGCTTTTAAAATCTACAAAAGAGTACATTGCTTAAAACCATAAGGACCAGGCAGACAAAAATAATCTCCAATGTAACCGTCTCCTAAAAAGAAACAATCACTTATATCATTACAAGGCACTACACCTCTTCTTCCTCCTTCAATTTTTTGTTGCTCTTGTTTGCTTAAAGCATTTCCTAATTTTAAAATGTTTTTTTTCATTTTATTATTTATTTAATAGTGGTTAATTCCTTAAATATAGCCAAAAAAACATTCTAATTTACTTCCATTTACAATAACTTTAATAACTCATAATTTATTTTTTTCTTATACCATGCTACCTCCCAACTACTTACTCTTATTTAACTTAAATTTTACATTAATTAAGTCTTAAAACATGTGACTTTTTAGAAAATTTACGTTCTAATACTCATATATAACAGTTATAATATAAATCAATCAATTTTATAGTGATGAAAAAAATCTTATGGTCGTTTCTTTTTGCAATGATAGTTATGACAAGTTGTAAATCGACTTCGTCTGCCGTTAACACTAAATTAGATAACAAAAAAGAAGTTATGTTAAAAGGTGATTGGAGAGTAATTTCCGTTGATTATACGGGTAAAGATTACTTCGCCGTTAACTCATTTAACATTGCAAACTCTCAATGTTTTATTAATAGTGAGTGGAACTTTATTTCTAACAATAATAAAGGGCAAATGAAATTAAATAACCCAAATACTGAATGCCCTGAATTTAGCTCTCCTATTACTTGGTATGTAAATAAAGACGGACAATTTGTATTAAAAGTTATTAATACTCATAAAGCTAAAAAGGTGAAAGATGGCTACGTTTTAGATTTAAATGATATTACAGAAAATAGCTTTAAACTAGTTGGAAAAATTAATGTCGCAGGTTCTGTAAAAAACATCACCTATTCATTTCAAAGAAAATAATAATATAAAAGAAAAATACGATGAAAAAATCAATCATTTATAGTTTAGCTATTTTAGTAATTACAGCTAGTTTTTTTATTTCATGTAAGGCTATAAAAAATGCAAACAACACTCAAAAAGGAGCTGCAATTGGTACTGCTGCAGGAGCAGTTTTAGGAGCTGTTATAGGGAATAACGTTGGTAGTGGAAATTCAGAATTAGGAGCTGTATTAGGTGGTGTAATTGGTGGAGTTGCTGGTGGTGTAATTGGAAATCAAATGGATAAACAAGCACGTGAAATAGAAGAAGCAGTTCCTGGTGCAGAAGTTGAAAGAGTTGGTGAAGGTATTAAGTTAACTTTAGGCGAAAATTCAGTTCGATTCGCAACTAATAAATCCACATTAACTACTACAGCAAAAGCAAACTTAGACAAGCTTATTCCTATTTTCAAAACCTATGAAAATACTGATATTGTTATTTATGGTTATACAGATAGTACTGGAAAAGTTGCTTACAATCAAGTGCTTTCAGAAAAAAGAGCTAATTCTGTAAAAGATTATTTAGCTAGTAAAGGACTTAATAGTAACAGGTTTAAAACAAAAGGACTTGGAATTAAAGATCCAATAGCTACAAACGATACGGCAGAAGGTAGAAGTAAAAACAGACGTGTTGAATTCGCTATTATGGCCAATGAGCAAATGATTCAAGATGCGCAAAGAACAGCCAAAGAAAGTAAAAATTAAGAATGCGAACCATCTTTAAAAAACAAAAAACCTCACAAATTTGTGAGGTTTTTTTTATATGATATATAAGCTTCTCTTATTTATCAAATTCTTTTACTGTTTTCTTGATAATTGCAACACAATCCATTAATTGCTCTTCATTCATTACTAATGGTGGTGCAAATCGAATAATGTTTCCGTGTGTTGGCTTTGCTAATAATCCATTATCACGCAACCTCATACAGATATTCCAAGCTGTTTCACTTTCTTCTGTATCATTAATAACAATGGCATTTAATAAACCTTTACCTCTTACTAAGGTTACTAATTCAGTTTCTTCAACTAATTTACCAATCTCTTCTCTAAATATCTTCCCTAAACGTTCTGCATTTTCTGCTAATTTTTCATCTCTTACTACTTCTAAAGCAGCAATTGCAACAGCCGCTGCAATTGGGTTTCCTCCAAAAGTTGAACCATGATTTCCAGGACGAATTACATTCATAATAGCATCATTTGCTAAAACAGCAGAAACAGGGTAAGCTCCTCCAGATAATGCTTTTCCTAAGATTAAAATATCTGGTTGTACATTTTCATGTTGAACAGCTAATAATTTACCTGTTCTTGCAATACCAGTTTGTACTTCATCTGCTATAAATAATACATTATACTTTTCACATAATGCTTTTGCAGCTGCTAAATATCCTTCAGAAGGTACATACACTCCAGCTTCTCCTTGAATAGGTTCCGCCATAAAACCAGCTACATTTTTATTATTGGCTAAAGCATCTTCTAATTCTTTTAAGTTGTCATATTCAACTTTAATAAATCCATTTGTAAAAGGACCAAAATTTTTACGAGCTACAGGGTCGTTAGAAAACGAAATAATTGTTGTCGTTCTTCCGTGGAAGTTATTTTTACAAACAATAATCTCTGCTTCATTCTCGTCAATTCCTTTTACTTCATAAGCCCATTTTCTACATAACTTTAAAGCAGTTTCAACAGCTTCTGCACCAGTATTCATTGGTAACAACTTATCAAAACCAAAATACTCAGTAGCAAATTTCTCATAACGACCTAACATATCATTATAAAAAGCTCTAGACGTTAGTGTTAATGTCTTTGCTTGACTCACCATTGCATCTACAATCTTTGGATGACAATGTCCTTGGTTCACAGCTGAATATGCAGAAAGAAAATCATAATATTTTTTTCCTTCAACATCCCATACATACACACCTTCTCCTTTACTTAATACTACTGGTAATGGATGGTAGTTATGCGCTCCATACTTGTCTTCTAAATCGATTGCTTGCTGTGAAGTTAATTGTTCTAAAACAGCCATTTCTTTAATTTTTAAAAATTCATAAAATAACCATTCCTACTGTACCTTTATTCTTTCGAAGAACTCGAAAAAGCAGCGTGGGAGAGAAATCATCCCTAAGAGCACGCAAATTAATAAATATTCATTGGCTTTTAAAATCTTACTTTAAGGTTTTTGACGATAATGATAAAATTTGAATTTCCAATCTTTTAATTTCTCGTAACAATGCATTTTTGTCCATCTGCATCCACGCAAATACCTTTAACATACTTACACCTAATAGAAATATGATAGCTCCAGTTGCCCATTTAATTAACTCTTTTGTTTCTTCAGCATCAAAAAATTGTACAACACAATAAATAAACAATCCGAAAAAAACAAGTGTCATAATATTCATTAGTACCACAATCCATTTATTTTTTCCTTTAAAAAGTCCAAATATCATTTGCCAAACTGTTTGCTCTTCTAGTTTTTGGTAAAAAACGGCTTCCTCTTCTGTAAGCGTTTCTTTGATTAATTTGTCTATATCTTCTGTTAATTTCATAATTTATGATTTTAATATTTTCTTTAATTTTTCTCTTGCATGGAATAATCTAGATTTTACAGTTCCTGTAGAAATTCCTAATAACTCGCTCATTTCTATTAACGATCGTTCTTCCACATAAAAAAGTCGAATTACTTGTTGATGTGCTAATGACAATTCAGCTATCGCTTTTTTTAAAGTTTCTTTTCTCTTTTCTTTTACTTCCAAAGCTTCCATATCCTCTTCATTTATTTTTCGTTTATTATCATGAGCATAGTTATCCATATGTTTATGCTCTCTTTTATGCTTTCGTAATTGATCGATTGCTTTTCTTTTTACAATTTGAATAGCCCAACTTTTAAATTTTGATGGTTCTTCTAAAGTCTCCAATTTCGGTATTAATGTAATCCAGCTTTCTTGCGCAATATCTTTAGCTATCGCCATATTGTTCACATAAGAGTAAGCAATACTACAGAAAACCTGATGCCACTTACGTACAAGAAACACCAAAGCATCTTTGTTGCCATTTAGGTATTCTTCAATAAGCCTTTTATCGGCGTATGTTTCTTTATTTTTCATAATTAATTGCTACCTACTAGACGTACCTTTTTATAAAAGGTTCATTTTTATTAAAATTAATTCGGTCAACAAAACCTTAATAAAAGATAACTTTTCTAATTTTGCATTCCTATAAATTTAAGTGAATGCCACGTAGAGAACGTAATAAGTTTGTAAAAAGAGGACAAATTATTGAAATCCTTATTGAAGATTATGCCTTTGGAGGAAAAGGAATTGGAAGAATTCGTTCTGAATTAGGAGAATTTGTAATTTTTGTTCCTAATACTTTACCAGGACAACTTGTAAAAGCTAGAGTTACCAAATCTCAAAAGAAATATGCTGAATGTAAACTTATTGAGGTTTTAAAAGCTTCTGAAGACGAAGTTATAAGCCCTTATCAAGAAATACCAGGAGCTCCATACATAAAACTTCCAGTTGAAAAACAACATGAATATAAGTACACTAGTACTATTGACTTATTCAAAAAAATAGGTAAAGTTGCTAATATTGAAGAGCAATTTGATGAATTTGTAACTTCTCCAAACTTATTTCATTACAGAAATAAAATGGAATACAGTTTCTCTGCCATTGGTTATAGTCATGAACAAAACTCAGATGTTGATGAATTTACGTTAGGTTTCAAGCGAAGAGGTGTTTGGTGGATGGGTGTTAATCTAGAAAAAGACTCTGGTTTATTTGATAAAGATATAGAAGATAACTTAAAACAAATACGCACCTACTGTGAAGCTACTAGATTAGCTCCATGGCACGGTCCTCGTAAAGAAGGTTTTTTTAGATATTTCGTGGTACGTAAATCGTACAAAACAAATGAACTTTTATTCAACTTAGTTACTACTTCTAACGGATTAAAGAATTTTGATTTAAATGCTTTTGCTAAGCTTTTAGTCGAATTATTTGGAGATAGAGTTGCTGGTTTATTGCATACTATTAACGATGAAACTGGTGATAGAACTATTGCTACTTCTGGTAGTATTAATTTAGTGTACGGTAGAGATAAAATTGTAGAAGAACTACTAGGCTTAAATTTTGAAATTAGCATGAAGAGCTTTTTTCAAACAAATCCTAAATCTGCAGAAAAGCTATATAGTAAAGTTATAGAATATGCTTTAGAGAATAAAGAAGCCATTGATAATACAATTGTAATGGACTTATTCTGCGGTACAGGAACAATAGGGCAAATTTTAGCTTCTAAAAGTACAAATACTAAAATAGTAGGAGTAGATATTGTAGCTTCTGCAGTAGAGGATGCTAAAAAGAATGCTAAAAGAAATAATATTGAAGGTGTTGAATTTTATGCTGCTGATGTTGGTAAGTTCTTACAAGAACATCCACAGTACACAAATAAAATCCGCACCATTATCTTAGATCCTGCTCGTGCTGGAATTGCTCCTAAAACACTTAAAAAAATCATAAATCTAAATGCAGATAGAATGGTTTATGTATCTTGTAACCCAGCAACGCAAGCAAGAGACACTGAACAATTAGTTGAAGCTGGTTATCATATTAAAAAAATCAGTTTAGTAGATCAGTTTCCACATACTGCGCACATAGAAACCGTTGTTTTATTTGAAAAATAACAGCCAATGAAAATTTTAAAACCTTTATTTGCTTTCTTTTTAGCTGGTAGTCTTATATTCATAAGCTCTTGTGAAAGTGATGACTTTTGTACTCAAACTCCAGTTACTCCAAACTTGGTACTACGCTTTTATGACAATGCTAATAGAACAGATTTAAAAGCGGTACAACGTTTATCTGTTATAGCACAAGGTAAAACAGATAGCTTATTTACCAATACTACTATAGATAGTATTGCACTTCCTTTAAACCCGCTAGCACAAGAAACTGTTTATATATTAAAGAAAAATGAAATAGACGGTAATTTAGCAGATAATGAAATTGAAACACTTGTTATAAAATATACACCAGAAGATGAGTATGTTTCTAGATCTTGTGGATTTAGAGTTATCTTTAATAATGTTACCGTAGAAGTAACAGGTACACCAGGTTGGGTAGACGAGCTTCAAACAACTCAAATAGCATCTTTAAATACACAAAACAATGCGCACGTTAACGTTTTTCATTAGTCTTTTTCTAATATCATTTGCTAACAACAGTTTTTCTCAAAACCTTATAGTTGAGGAGCAACCAGTAGAAAAAGATACTATTACATACAAAACTGGTTATGGATTGCGTATTGGAGCAGATATTAGCAAACCCGCATTAGCTTTTTTTGATAAAAGTTATACTGGTTTAGAAATTGTAGGAGATTATAGAATTTCAAAAAGATGGTATATTGCTGGAGAAATTGGACATGAGAAAGAAATTACTTTTGAGCAATTTACAACATCTACCTCTAAAGGAAATTATATTCGTTTAGGAGCTAATTATAATACCTATAATAATTGGTTAGATATGAATAATGAGATTTACGTAGGTGGAAGATACGGTTTTGCTATTTTCGATCAAACATTAAATAGTTATACTCCAAATGTTACTACAGGAAGTACAAATGTTCCTATCTACTTCCCTACATCTCCTATTACAACACCAATTACCGAAACAGGATTAACTGCACATTGGCTAGAGTTTTTAATTGGAATAAAAGTAGAAACCTTTAAAAATCTCTTTATTGGTTTTAGCGGTTCTTTTAAAGTTGCCGTTAATATTCAAGATCAAACTGGCTTTAAAACATTGTATGCGCCTGGCTTTAATGAAGTATTGAGTAGCGATACTGGATTTGGCTTTAATTATACAATTAGCTATTTAATTCCTTTTGTTAATAAATAATTTTAGAGCTTTCCTTTGATTTTACTACCTTTACACTAAGTAAAAACAAAGTTATTAACAATGAATAAAATACCTAGCGTTGATTTGAGAGACTTTTTGTCTGAAGATAAAGACAGAAAACAAAAATTCATTAACGAAATTGGTAATGCATACGAAAATATAGGTTTTGTTGCGTTAAAAGGTCATTTTTTAGATGACGAATTAGTAGATAATTTATACGCACAAATCAAAAAATTCTTTGAATTACCAGTAGATACAAAACAGAAATACGAAATTCCAGGTATTGGAGGACAACGTGGTTACGTTTCTTTTGGTAAAGAGAGTGCGAAGGGTAAAAAGGAAGGAGATTTAAAAGAGTTTTGGCATTTCGGTCAGTATGTAGAAAACAATCCAAAATTAGAAGAAGAATACCCTCACAATGTAATTGTAGAAGAGCTTCCTGAATTTAATGAAGTAGGAAAACAGACTTATAAGATGTTAGAGAAAACGGCAAGATATGTTTTACGTTCTTTAGCATTACATTTAGGTTTAGAAGAAACTTATTTCGATCAATACATATTTAATGGTAATAGTATTTTAAGACCAATTCACTACCCTCCTATCCAAGAAGAGCCTAAAGGTGCTGTTAGAGCTGCTGCTCATGGAGACATTAATTTAATTACATTATTAATGGGAGCACATGGAAAAGGATTACAAGTACAAAATCATGAAGGAGAATGGATTGATGCGATTGCACAACCAGACGAATTAATGATTAATGTTGGAGATATGTTATCTAGACACAGTAACAACAAATTAAAATCTACAATTCACCGAGTTGTAAACCCACCAAAAGAATTATGGGGAACTTCTCGTTATTCAATTCCATTCTTTATGCACCCAGTTTCAGAAATGAAATTAGATGTTTTAGAAAACTGTATTGATGAAGAGCACCCAAAACAATTTGAAGACATTACTGCTGGAGAATTCTTAAATGAACGTTTAAGAGAACTTGGTTTAATAAAGTAATCATGGATTTAAAAGATCAGTTAAAAAATTTATTTCCAGATCACCAATTTGAAGAACCAGTAGCTGAAGAAAAACCAGATATTTGGTTACAGGACGATCCTATACTTTGTAAGTATGAAAAACGTAAAGGAAAACCTGTAACCATAATAGATGGGTACAGTGGTGCTACTGAAGATTTTAAGAAGTTAGCTAAGGAAATTAAAACAAAGCTGTCTGTAGGTGGTAGTTTTAAAGATGAAAAAATCATTATCCAAGGAGATTATAGAGATAAAATCATGGAACTTCTAAAAGATAAAGGATTTAAAGTCAAAAGAGTTGGCGGATAGTTTAATATTCTTTTTACTTTTCAAAAAAATCGCCTTATATGTGTTTTTGAAAATTTATTTTTTTAACAATAAACATGTAAAATACATAAAAATATAGAGATTAACAAACAATATCCACAAGATATTGTTTTTTTTATTAATATTGATAAATATTTCTAAGTCCCTATTAATGAGCTCTTATTTACATATTACGAATGGTGATTGTACCACCGAAATACTAGAAAACCTACAAATAGAAGGTAAAATTATTACATGGCGAGAAATGCTTTGTGAAGGTAAAACCACAACAGATGTAGGTAGCGAAGATTTTTGGAAAACACGTTTCGATTTTTTAAATAACACCTATAAGGTTACTAAGAAAACGTTTATTGACTTTACTTTAAAAGAATACAGAAATCTTTGTAAACAAAATCAAGATGAAATTGTTTTATGGTTTGATTACGATTTATTCTGTCAAATCAATATGCTAGCTGTTATTAGTTGGTTAAAACGATACAGAAAAGGCCGAAAAATCACACTGATTCAATGTGGTAATGAAGAAGGCTTTGAAAAACCTGTTGGTTATGCGCATCTCTCAAAAGAAAGTTTACTCGATTTATACAAGAATCGTGTAACACTAACTCAAGATGATATAGAATATGCAGATTATATTTGGCAATTATATTGCTCAGATAGCCCTTTACGACTGGAGACAGTTCATAAGTTTAATCCTTCTTCTCCTTTTATTTATTTAACCGAAGCTATTAATGCACATTTGCAAAGATTCCCTTCTATAGAAAATGGATTGAATAAAATAGAAAACATTATTCTATCTACTGCGCAAGAAAATAATTTTAAAACGAAAGATAACTTACTACATTCATTACTAAAAAACCAAGAAATATATGGTTTTGGTGATGTACAATATCTTAATAAAATAGAAGGTTTAAAAAAGCTATTTAGCTCCTTTTCTCCAGTTAAGTTAAGTAAAGAAGGAATGCAAGTACTAGAAAACCAGCTAAATTACTATAGAGAAATTCGTTCTGATTTTTCGTATCTTGGCGGCGCAAAGAAATACAGTTACCTGTATGTGAATGCAAACGACAAGTTATTGAAATTGACATCTTAATGAATATTCAAAATTCTGAGCTCATTTTAAATGAAGATGGTAGTATCTATCATTTAAACCTAAGACCTGAGCACATCGCTACAGATATCATTTTTGTAGGAGACCAATATAGAGTAGACAAAGTTACAAAACACTTTGATCACATAGAGTTTAGTACTCAAAAAAGAGAATTTAAAACAACTACAGGAACCTATAAAGGAAAGCGACTTTCTGTTATATCTACAGGAATTGGCCCTGATAATATTGACATCGTTCTTAATGAATTAGATGCTTTAGTTAATATTGATTTGGAAACTAGAATGGTTAAACCAGATCATACAGTATTAAATATTACACGTATAGGTACTTCTGGTTCTTTACAAGAAGACATTCCTATTGATAGTTTCTTACTAAGTTCGCACGCATTAGATTTAAATGGAATGTTGAGTGCCTATATAACAGATGAAATTTCTCATCCAGCTATTGAAGACGCTTTTGTACAACACACCAATTGGTCTAGTAAAAAAGCCTATCCAATAGTAATTGCTGGCTCAAAAGAATTAGAGAAAAAATTATACTCTGAGCATACGCATAAAGGAATGACTGTTACAGCTGGTGGTTTTTATGGACCTCAAGGTCGTGTGTTACGATTACCTTTACAAGATCCTACTATTAATAAAAAAATTGATAGTTTCTCTTATGAAGGCATTAGACCAACTAACTTAGAAATGGAAACTTCAGCTATTTACGGACTTGCTAAATTATTAGAACACAATGCATGTTCTATGAATGCAATTCTTGCTAATAGAGCCAATGGAACTTTTAGTCAAGACCCTGGAAAAATAGTAGCAGATTTAATTATATATACCTTAGATAAATTAGCTGAATAAATGTTGCATTTAAAAGTTGGTGGCGTTCCAGAACATTTTAACTATCCTTGGTACATTACCTTAAAAAATAAAGCCTATACAAAAGAAGGCATTAATTTACGCTGGCAAGATTTCCCAGGTGGAACAGGTGCTATGTCTAAAGCTTTACGTGAAGGTTCTATAGATATTGCTATAGTTCTTACTGAAGGTATTATTAAGGATATTATTGATGGAAATCCTTCTAAAATCATACAAACTTACGTTAAAAGTCCATTAATTTGGGGAATTCACGTAGGAGCTAAATCGAAGTTCAAAAGTATTAATGATTTAGAAAATGCTACTGTCGCAATTAGTAGATATGGTTCTGGTTCTCATTTAATGGCTATTGTAAATGCTTATAATAATGGATGGGACATAAACAAACTACAATTTAAAGTTGTTAAGAACTTACAAGGTGGTATTGACGCATTAACCAATGGAGAAGCTGATTACTTTATGTGGGAACATTTCACTACCAAACCTTTGGTAGATAACGGAACTTTTAGACGTTTAGGCGACTGCCCTACTCCATGGCCATGCTTTGTTGTTGCCATTAGAGATGAAGTTTTAGAAAAACACCCAGAAGAAATAAAAAAAGTCTTAGAAATCATTAACAGTTGTACTGCTGATTTTAAAGACATTGAAAATATTGATGAAACATTAGCTATTAGATACGAACAACAACTCGAAGACATTCAAGAATGGCTATCTATTACTGAATGGAACGACGGAAAACCGATCACAGAAAATTTATTGACAGACATTCAAAATAAAATGATTGGGTTTAACGTTATTAGCGAGAAGATTAATTCTAATAGATTAATTAAAATTTTGTAAATTTAACACCTAAATAGAAAGAAATGAAAAGAGTCGTATTTATTGCAATTTGTACTGTTGGTTTTTTAGGATTAACTTCTTGTGGAAGCACAGCTCCATGTGGATTATCACAAAACACAAATACTAAGCAAACTCAACAAAACTATCAACAGGAAGTAGTTGTTGCAGATGCAACAGCAGAGTAGTTGATCGTTCTTTTTTCAAATTCAATAAATCCGCTTTTAAAAAGGCGGATTTTTTTTGTTTTAATTTATAGTTGTTTATTATAAACCTATTGGAGAGCCTAGAACGTTTCCATTTCTAATTCTATGTTTTTTTAAATCTTCGAAAAACTCAATATCAATATTCTGTTCTATTAATTCATCAAATATACTCTCACAACTATAGATAATCTCTCCAGGTAATGATTTTCTTGAATCATTATTACTCCATTTTACTGTCCAAAATAAACCAGAGAGTATGTTAAGTATTTCTTTTATTTCAATATACTTTTCTATAATTTCCTCATGTTTATCTTTGCTTAAAAATCTACTAGAAGAATAAAAACCTGTTTGCTCATCAAATCCTACTTCTAACTCTTCTAAAATTTCTTTTACTTCTTCAATCTTAATATCTGTAATAATAATCTTTTTTAATTCATTAATCCAAGGGGTTAATTCTTTAATTTGATATTTATGCTTTTTAATTATTTTTTCCAAGGAGATTACTCCAAAATAAATCAGCCCTCTCAAATTCATATTTAAAATTGTTGAAAGAAATCTTCTTGCTTTTTTTCGTTGCTTTTTCTGTTTAATCTCTTTTTCAGTAAGTGTAATTTTAGGTAATGGCCTAACTAAGAAAAAATCAGCTTTCTTTTGAATGTTACAACCTTCTTTGGGAAGTCCTAGCTCATATTTTTTCACCAACTCAAAAGAAGGCAGTTGTATATTTCTTTCTTTTAAATCACTCACTAAACCAATTACATAATCCACGTCATTATTATCTGAAAACTTATATTTAAAAATCAATTGGTTAATCACATTATTAAGTAAACTAAATTTGGCTTGAAAAAATTCTTCAAAACTTTTTTTAACTTCATCGTTTACTCCTTTAATCTTCATATTATGAACATCTATAGATGATATAACCCCTAATAGCTTGCTCTCTTTTCCTTCAGAAAAATCTTTTATAATTTTCCATAGTGTTAATTCAAACCAATCAACAAACATATTATTCACCTCTAGTAAATACTTTATCCTATTTAATACAAACAACGCTAATAGTAAACTTGTTACATTTGTAATCTCCTTCTTGTTATCCTTATATATCTTATACTCCCTCTCATTATAAAAAATTAATGAAATATCATCAAATAATTTAGGTTCATCAACAGTACCTATAAAGAAAACATCTTCAGAAACCCTGTCCCTTATAACATATAAAAATGAGTGAGATGCTTCAAAATATATATGCTCTTTAGGTGATGAAATTCCTCCTGCTATTCCACCAATAGCAGTGGTAGATTTACCTTTAACTCCTTTTTCATTTAATTCTAATTCATTATCTTGTTTTATCTTAGTAATATGAACGAATTCATTACCTTCAAATAAGTTACAATAATCATAACTTGCTTCAAAAACTTGATGAACTTTAAGTTCTTCTTTATAATCTTTTAAATTAAGTTTATGATTAGATTTAAATTTAGGGAGTACTACTTTAATAGCATCAACGTTTTTGAACTTTTGATTTTGAAAAAAATCAGTTTCTAAATGAGAAACGAAAGCTTCAAGCCCATCATAGTCATTAGGTAAATATATTTCAATATTTATTTCTTTACCTTTTAGAGGAAGTTGAATAGCTTCATACGTATCAGCTTTTAAATATTTTGTATTATTCTCTCCATATATATTGGACTGGCATAAATATAAAGTATCCATTTCATTACCTGAGGGCAAAGTGAATACTTCTGGCCTTGAAAGTTCATAAAACGTTTCCAGCCAAAAAGCTTCTAAACTAAAAACGCTTTTAATCGAAAAATTGCCTGATAAATCGTTAAAGCCTTCACTTATAATTTTTAGCGGGAAGTTACTTGTTATTCTATTTCTATAACTTTTCTTTAGTTCTAACTCATTATTATGAGAAATTTCATTCTTAATATCAAATAAAACTCCCTCTTTACGATTAGTTAAATCTTTATATGATTTGGATGATAAATCTAGACTCCTTTCATTTATTTCTAATAATCTTAAAATCTCTTTCTTACTTTTTCCAACCATTCCCTCACTGAGAATGGTAAATGCAATTTCAAAACAATACGGACTTATTATTACATTTTTCTCTTTACTGTTAAGGATTTTTAAGAGTGTTAATACGTAGTCTTTCATTGATCAATTTAATTCTTCTTCCCTAACATCGGAACAAATTTAAAATCACCTAATTCGTGTTTTTCAAATTCTTTTAAAGAAGTACGAATTAAAAGTGTCATGATTTGTGTTCCTTCTCCAACAGGAATTAATAACATTCCTCCTACTTTTAATTGTGCTAATAATGCTTTTGGAATAAATGGAGCTCCAGCGGTAACAATTATTTTATCATATGGAGCTTGTTCTGGTAATCCTTTATATCCATCACCGAAAATAAAACGTTTCGGTCTATATCCTATTTTTGGTAAAAACAAAGAGGTTCTTTTAAACAACTCATGTTGACGCTCTATTGTATACACCTCTGCTTTTAACTCTAACAATACAGCTGTCTGATAACCAGATCCTGTACCTATTTCTAATACTTTTTCTCCTTCTTTAATACTTAATACTTGCGATTGAAAAGCAACTGTATATGGATGCGAAATGGTTTGATCTGCAGCAATAGGAAATGCCTTATCTTGATATGCATGGTCTTCAAAACTACTATCAATAAATAAATGCCTTGGAATTTTTCGTACCGCATTTAAAACTTTTTCATCGGTTATCCCTTTTCCCGATAAAGTAGCAGCTAATTGATTTCTAAGCCCTTGGTGTTTGGTAGTATCTCTCAAAAAAACGTCGATTTTTAGCGGGTTAAAAGTAGTAATTATTCGCTAAAAAAAATCTATAAAAGTGTATCTTTGTTAGCGTTGATTTTGAAATCAATAACTAATAAAAGGTAATAATATATGCTAAAAGCAGGAGTTTTAGGAGCAGGTCATTTAGGAAAAATTCACCTCCGTTTACTACAAGAGTCAGAAAAATATGAATTAGTAGGGTTTTATGATCCTAGTAAAGAAAATGCTGAAAAAGTCGCCGAACAATTCGGCTATCATTTATTCGATTCCATTGAGGATTTGGTAGATGCCGTAGATGTTGTAGATATTGTAACTCCTACTCTTTCTCATTTCGATTGTGCTAAAATAGCCATTGAAAAAGGAAAGCATATTTTCATTGAAAAACCGATTACCAATACATTACAAGAAGCGGAAGCAATTAGAACCTTAGCTAGTCAAAATCATGTTCGCGGACAAGTTGGACATGTAGAGCGTTTTAATCCTGCATTTACTGCTGTAAAAGATATTATTGATACGCCAATGTTTATAGAAACTCACCGATTGGCTGAATTTAATCCACGTGGTACAGACGTACCTGTTGTATTGGATTTAATGATTCATGATATTGATATTATTCTCTCTGTTGTAAAATCGAAGGTAAAAAAAGTTTCTGCTAGTGGCGTTTCTGTTATTTCTGAAACTCCAGATATTGCCAATGCAAGAATAGAATTTGAAAATGGATGTGTAGCTAACTTAACATCGAGTAGAATTTCTATGAAGAACATGCGTAAAACTCGTTTTTTCCAAAAAGATGCTTATATATCTGTAGACTTTTTGGAAAAGAAATCTGAAGTAGTAAAAATGAAAGATGCTCCAGAAGTACCAGACGATTTTGCTATGATCTTACAAAATGCTGAAGGTGTAAAAAAACAGATTTACTTTGAAAACCCTAAAATCCATCAAAACAATGCAATTTTAGATGAATTAGACTCTTTTGCAGATGCCATTCGTCAAGATACAACTCCAATTGTTTCTTTAACACAAGGAACAGAAGCATTACGAGTTGCTCATCAAATAATTGATTGTTTTTCTAATTAATATAACATAACAACTAAAACTTAATTTTCATGAAGAATATTGCTGTAATTGGTGCTGGTACTATGGGGAACGGAATTGCCCACACCTTTGCTCAATTTGGATATAATGTACAGTTAATTGATATTTCTCAAGCTGCTTTAGATAAAGGTTTAGCTACAATTGCTAAAAATTTAGATAGAATGGTAGCTAAAGAGAAAATTACAACTGAAGACAAAGACAATACACTAGGTAATATTACTACCTATACTAGTATTAAGGATGGTGTACAATATGCTAGCTTAGTTGTTGAAGCTG
Organism: Tenacibaculum amylolyticum; assembly: GCF_964511145.1. Classification (NCBI taxonomy): domain Bacteria; kingdom Pseudomonadati; phylum Bacteroidota; class Flavobacteriia; order Flavobacteriales; family Flavobacteriaceae; genus Tenacibaculum; species Tenacibaculum amylolyticum. The sequence goes on along the minus strand of NZ_CAZEFZ010000003.1, from coordinate 80,031 downwards.
CTACAGAAAACATTGATTTAAAACTAAAAATATTTAAGGAATTAGATGATGTTTCTCCTGAAGACACTATTCTAGCAACTAATACTTCCTCTATCTCTATTACTCAAATTGCTGCAGTTACTTCTCGTCCAGAAAAAGTAATTGGAATGCATTTTATGAACCCTGTTCCAATTATGAAATTGGTAGAGATTATTCGTGGATACAATACTTCTGATGAAGTAAATGATTTTATTGTTGAACTTACTGAAAAGATTAATAAAGTTCCTGTAGAAGTTAATGATTATCCTGGTTTTGTTGCGAACAGAATCTTAATGCCAATGATTAATGAGTCTATAGAAACATTGTATAATGGTGTTGCTGGTGTGAAAGAAATTGACACTGTAATGAAGTTAGGAATGGCACATCCAATGGGACCATTACAATTAGCTGATTTTATTGGTTTAGATGTTTGCTTATCTATCTTAAATGTAATGTATGAAGGATTTAAAAATCCAAAATACGCTCCATGTCCGCTATTAGTAAATATGGTAACTGCTGGTAAGTTAGGTGTAAAATCTGGAGAAGGATTTTATGATTATTCTGAAAGTAGAAAAGCTGAAAAAGTAGCTAAAATGTTTAACTAAACAACAGCATAAAATAATATTTTATAAAATGAAAAGGAGCTCTATGGAGCTCCTTTTTTAGGTAATCTGTGATAACACAATCAATAGTATCGTTTCGTACTACCGACAAGTATTGGGGGAAAACCTTATCTCTTATGTAAAGAATTTCTATTTTTTCTTGTGTATACCGGTATCGCTTGCACCTTAGTTGTTGGCATACTTAATTGAAATAATCTTGTAAGAACTTCTTTTAACGGTTGAAAAATATTCATAAACAAATTGTTTTAGGGATGAAAACTAAACTTTACATTTCAAAGATACCTACATTACTCATACTACATGTAAACTTTTAGTTCTACTGGTAGTTATCTTCGACAAATGGTAGTATAGCTTCGTTTAATACCATTTACAAATTGAAATTACCATAATAAAACGTTTTTTTCTTTTACAGTAAAACTTCAAATCATAACTGGTATAACTAAAAAAAAGAGCTTGTTTCCAAGCTCTTCTTCAAAGTTTCACCTTATTTGTAATAAACTAATAATACACTATTTTTATTTTTTTATATGTTATTCCTTTAATATTACAACCTCTGTAATATCCTAAAGATTAATAGTATCAAAATATATTTTAATTCTTTTAGCTTGACATAAGAATTGCCAAGAAATTTATGTTTACTTAAGTAAGTAATCTTTGGTTTAAGATACTTTTAAATATTCAAAAAAACTACTAAAAAGCATTAAAAATTCTAATTTTTTAAATGGAAAAATTATTTTAATAATAGCTTCCCTTTCCACTTTCTATCTGGTGCACTAATTTTATAGAAATACAATCCTGAAGCTAGGTTATTTCTTTCAAAATTAATCGTATTCCTTCCAGTTTTAGCTGTAAAAGCTTCTTCATAAACTTGCTTTCCAAGAATATTGAAAACTTCAAATGTCAGTTCACGTTGTTGCGTATAGTTAAAAGAAAATGTTGTGCTATTCTCCATAGGGTTTGGTCCAACCGACATTTTTGTCAAAACATCATCTGGTGTACCTGCTGTATTTCCTTCAGAGAACCTAATATTATTCACTTCTACTGTTTTTTCTACAGCTACAGAACCTCCTTCAGAAACTAGTGTAAAGAATATCATTTTAACATCATTTAAAATAATTTCATCTACTCCAGCTGTGCTTTGTAAATCGTTATAATATATGATATGCTCTCTTTCATTAGGAGAAAGATCTATTGTTATAGAAGGTTGATCCTCCCAATTAGCAATACTCTCTTTTACTAAGATAACTTTTAACTTTCCTGTACCTTTTGCATTGAAACGCATAATATCGTAATTTGAAAGGTCGACTTTTTCGAATTTTGGAGTTAACGATCTGTAAATAGACACATCTTGATCTGCTTCGAATGTTGCCGCAAAATTTCTTTCTACGCCATATTCTTCATCGCTAAATGTTATTGTATTTTGAGAAACTTCAAAACGCTGCGTAAAAGGTTCAGAACTATAATCTACTCCCCAAGTTCCATCTGATAAGAATAAATCATCTGGAGTAAGGTCATATTCATTTTTTAACCTGAAACCAAAATCATATAAGTTTTGAGTATCTAATGTTACATGGTTTACATAACCTGATAATGGAATTGAAAATTGTACACTTTCACTATCACTTGTTTCTGTCATTCGTTTCTTTCCTTCGATTTCGGCCACCGTTTCTCCAATGGTACTTACAATATCTAACTCTATCTTTCCTCTGCTATAATTTCCTTTTTTAATAAAAATAGGTGGTGCATCAGAAGATTTATATTCTGTGATATTTTTTTGAATATTTATCAATCGTAACGTTTCTTCTGCAAGTCTATATAAATCATCTATAGAGCTTGCCCAAATTTGGAAATTATAATATCCTTTTTGAGTGTACTTATCTAAGTTCCAATGTGACTCTACTACATATGATTGCTCATCATCTGATTTTCTAACTGAAAAACTTGCCACATATTCAATACCACCATCTGGTCTTTTTTCAATTGATTTAATGAATAATTCTTCATTTATTTCCATATTAGAAACAGAAAGCAATTCAGATCCTGTAAAACGATCACAAATCTGTTTTGCATGTTCATATACTGAATTCTCTGTTTTTAATACCAATAATGTTCCAGCTCCTTCATTATTATCAGTTATATAATCTACCGCAACTACTTCTGTTGCATTTGTAATATCTACTAAATCACTTGGGGTGCTTTCTATAGCTCTAGTTCCTTCTAAAATATCCATTGGTATGAAATCCCATAAAGAAACTGTATTGCTAGTTTTTCTTCCATATGAACCCGACTTATATATTCGTTTTGCTGTTGCACGATCGAACTTATCATTTGTCTTAATTCTATTTAAATTTCTTTGATTGATTTTTTCTGAAAGTCTATTATTACTTTCTAAACCTCCATTTCTACCTGTAGTAGTTGGTGTAATAGTAGGACAAGCTGCAACACCAGAACATGCTGGATCATCACAATCTACTAAACCATCTCCATCATCATCTACACCATTTGTACAATCTTCTTGAGGTACAGGAGCTGTTGGACACCTTGCTCCGTCATTTTGCGAGCTTGAAGGTCCAAATGCGAACAAGTTAGAAACCATATCTAAGCTACTGGTTACATTTTGTACAGCATATACAACATACACCGTTCCTGTTTGGTTTGCTGATATATAAAAATTTCCATCTACATCAAAATACACAGCACCATATGTATAATTTAAACCAGAAAGTATAGGAACCTCACCAAGAGTTGTTACATTTCCTGTAGCTGGATCAATTTTATACAGAATATTACTTCCTTTTTCTACTGTATACAACATATCATCTGCCGCATTAAATGCCCAATCGTGATTTCCAATTCCTTGAGAAAGTGTTCCTGTTCCTATTTTTGTTAGGTAATCTTCAGATTCAGGATCTAAATCTATTTTATAAAATGAATTACTTCCTGATTTAAGGTAATAAATTCCGTCCATATTGATATCTCCAACATAACTATATGTTGCACCAGGAACCGTATATACAGTTACCTCATAATTATTACCAACTCGAACTATGGTATTATTTGCTGAAGTTTTTAAAGAGCCCCAGATGTAACCATCTTTGTCATTATATCCTACACCGTTAATTACTTCTGATGTTAGGTTAATTCCATCTAAAACAGCATTTCCAGATGCTAGATTTTGTGCATACACATCGTTATGTTGAAATAGATATGCTTCTGTTACACAATTAAAAGGACTTTGAGATTGTACTGTTATACTTAAAAACAATGTTGCAATGAAGAATGCAACATAAGTAACACTTAGGTATTTTTTTTTCATAATGATAGTTTATCGGGGGTTAACTTAATTATTTCCAGCAATTTATATTTTTATCTCAAAAGATCTACAGGAAAAATACTGTATTCGATGAAACTATCGATGAACTACATTTTAACATCGGTGAATGTTTAATAAACAAAAAAAGGAGTCTATAATAGACTCCTTTTATACTGTTTAGCTATGATAAACTACTAGTTATCATCTTCTTTTTTCTTTTTATCTTTAGATGCTTTGTTCCATATTTTAATTTCTGCACCTGGTTCAACACCTGAAATTACTTCAATGTTTACTCCATCAGAAGTTCCAAGTTCTAGCTCTTTCTTCTCAAAACTATCTTCCCCTGTTTTTACTTCAACATATGGTTTTTCAGTTTTCTTGTCGAAACGTAATAAAGCTTCTTTAATAGCTAATACACTATCTTTCTTCTCTAATACAATATCCGCATTGGCAGAATAACCTGCTCTAATGAAATAATTATCATCTAAAGTTACGTCTGCTTTAATTGTAAATTGTACTGCTCCACCTTCTTCAGTTCCTTTAGGTGCAATAAAATTCAATTTTGCAGGGAATTTTTTATTTTCGATAGCTCCTAAAGAAACTTCTAAGTCTGTTCCTTTGATTAACTTACCTACTTCAGATTCATCTACCTTCCCTTCAAAAATCATTTTATTCATATCTGCAATAGTTGCAATAGTAGTACCCGCATTAAAGTTATTCGCTTGAATTACTTGATATCCTTTCTTTACAGGAATCGCTACAATCATACCAGAAGAAGTAGCTCTAATATTTGTGTTTGCTGCACTTCCTAAACCTGCAGTTGTACCTCTTTTAATGATATCCATATTAGACCTTGCATTAGAAAGACGTTGCTTGGCATTGTTAAATGACAATTCTGAATTTTCAAATGCTTGTCTTGCAATTACTCCTTTCTCGAATAATCTTTTATTACGATCGAATTGTGTTTTTGCATTCTCATAAGCTATTTGTGCATTCTTAATTTCGTTATTAGCTGAGTTTAATGCTTCTACATTAGGTACCACTCGCACAGTAGCAATCAGATCTCCAGTTTTTACAACTTGACCTTCTTCTACAACTACTTTATCTACAATACCTGCAATTTGTGGCTTAATTTCCACTTCTTCTAAAGGTATTACTTTACCTGTAGCTACAGTTTTCTTTACAATTGTCGTTTTAAAAGGCGTTTCTGTTTCGTATTGTACAACGCTTTTCTTGTTCTTTTTCGCGAACCATATTAATACTGCAGCAAACAATACTGCTACTAATATTAAAATAATTTTTGCTCTTTTGCTCATTGTATTTATTTATATAAGTCTGATTACTAATTTATTCTTCTCTTAATGCTTCAATAGGTTTTACCAATGTTGCTACATAAGCTGGTATCATTCCTATTAAGGTTCCTAATATTACTAATATTAAAAATGCTAATAATATGATAGGAATATTTACAGTTGGATTTAATAGTGTTGGATCTGGCCCACTACCTAGAGCTGCATCCATTAAGTATAGTACTGCTCCTCCAAATATAATTCCTAACATTCCTGCTATTGTGGTAAGGAAAATAGATTCTAATACTACTTGTAAACGAATTTCTATAGGAGTTGCTCCTAAAGCTCTACGAATTCCTATTTCTTTAGTTCTTTCTTTTACTGTAATTAATAAAATATTTCCAATAGCAAATACCCCTGCAATTAATGTAGCAATACCCACAAACCAAGTTAAAAACTGCATTCCTGTTAAGAACCCTGTTATTTTTCCTATTTGCACTGCCAAATTTGCACTACCAAAAGCTCTATTATCTTCAGGATCTACTTTATGCAAATTTTTCAGCGTAAGTTTCATGTCCAATTCTAACTGCTCGATGTCTATACCTTCTTTTCCTGTAACCATCATCCAGCTAATTCTGTTTCCTCTGTTATAGACTTGTTGAAATGTAGAAAAAGGAATATAAGCTGTTTCTCCATCTATATCAATATTACCAGATTTATAAACCCCTACAACTTTGTAATTTATATTATTCAATATTAAATAACTACCAATAGGGTATTCATCTTTATCAAATAATTGCTTATACATTTCCTCTTCTATAACCATAACTTTACTTTTATTCAAAATATCGTTATCGTTTATAAAACGTCCATAAATAAGATCTTTCTTCTGAACTTTATCTAATACAGGAAAATCTCCACTTACATTAAAATCTCCTGACTTGAACCCATTTATAATAGTACCATTAGTTTGGCTTCGTGGAGCTAGATATTTGATATCCTTAAATTCTCTTTTTAAAACATCTATATCTTTGGTAGTTAAGCGTATTGTTCTTCCTTTCTGAAACCCTTTAAAAGGCTTTTCTGTTCTTTGCCCCCACATAAATACACTATTGGTAGCAAAATCTCCAAAAAGGTTTTTAAAGTTATTTTCCATTCCTCTAGCAGCTCCTAAAAGCACTACTAATAGAAATATTCCCCACAGAACACCAATAATAGTAATTATGGTACGTGTTTTATTTTTACGAATTCCTCCGTAAATTTCTTGCCATGTATCTGAATCGAATAAAAATCTAAACATAATTAGTCTGCTCTTAAGGCTACAATTGGTTTTATTTGTGCTGCTTTTTTAGCTGGTAAATATCCTGCAATTAATCCTGCTAATATTAAAACGATAGTTGCTCCTACTACAATTCCTGTATTTACTCCAGGATTTTTAATAAAATACTCTTCTAAACCATCGCCTATTTGATCTAAAATATAAGTTCCTAGTAATAATCCTAAGTATCCTGCAATCGCTGTAATTAATAACGATTCTTTTACTACCATTGCAATAATTGATGATGGTTTTGCTCCTAGTGCTTTTCTAATTCCGAACTCTTTTGTTCTTTCTTTAATAGAAAAGATCATAATATTACTAATTCCAATAATTCCAGCAATTAAAGTACCTGAACCAACAAAAATTACAATAAAATACAAGGCAACCATAAATTGATTTACTCCTTTATTTGCTTCTGCCATATTTCGTACAGATAGTGCACTTTGATCATCTGGATGAATATCTAACTTCTCTCGTAAATCTCTTTCTAGTCTATTTCCAAATGCAATAGCTTGGTCTAAGTTTAAATTCGGATTATATCCAATATTAATCTGACTAATATGATCGTTATTTCCATATAATCTTTGTGCAGTTGTTACTGGCATATAGGTTAAACGTTCTTCATTGTCTCCCCCATCATCAGAAAACACTCCGATTACTTTATAAGAAATTCCATTCACATTTACTTGTTTCCCTACAGCTGGTCGCTCTCCAAATAAATCTTTCTTAACTAAACGTCCAATTACAATTACTTTAGAAGCTTGTTGTAAATCCAACTCGTTAATATATCTTCCCTCATCCATAATCGTTTTTTCTAAAAATTGATGATCTGGATGTACTGCTCTTAAATTATAATTGTCTTGTTTATTTTTATAACTGATGTTTACGTTTTTATATATTCTAGCAGTTAAATACTGAATTTTATTTTCGTACTCATCACCTACATAATTAAAATCTTTATTTTTCAGTTGTATTCTTCTTCCCGTTTGTAATCCTTTATATGGTTTCGATGTTTTCCATACGCGAACAAACATAGAATTTGCAGCATCGTCTACAAAAGCATCTGTAAACGTATTCTTTAAACCACTAACAATACCAAATAGTAATGTAAAAAGTAAAATTGCAAATGCTACTGTAAATCCAGAAAGAATTGCTCTTAGTTTATTTTTACTAATACTCTGAAAAATTTCTCGCCAAGAATCTAAATCAAACATAGTGCTTCTTTTAGTAGGTTAATTCAGCTTTAGCTTTTCCCGTTTTAGTAAGTTCATCGCTTATAATTACTCCATCTTTAAGCCTTACAATTCTATTTGTTTGCTCTGCTACATCTTCTTCGTGCGTAATTACAAATACTGTCATTCCTTCATCATTAATTCCTTTCAATAAATCCATTACAGAATCTGTAGTTTTAGAATCTAAAGCTCCTGTAGGTTCATCTGCTAAAATTACTTTTGGTTTAGTAGCCAACGCTCTGGCAATTGCCACACGTTGTTTTTGTCCACCCGACAACTCATTTGGTAAATGATTGGCCCAAGGTCCTAATTCTACTTTTTCTAAATATTCCATAGCTGTTTTTAAACGCTCTTTTCTTCCTATACCTTTATAATATAACGGTAATGCAACATTTTCTAAAGCTGTTTTATATGATATTAGGTTGAATGACTGGAATACAAATCCTAAAAATTTATTTCTTAAAACGGCTGCTTTCTTTTCATTTAAGTTTTCAATAAGCTGTCCGTTTAAATAATATTTCCCTTCATCATGCGTATCTAGCAACCCAACAATATTTAATAATGTAGACTTTCCTGAACCAGAAGATCCCATAATGGAAACAAATTCTCCTTCTTTAATATGTAGGTTCAATCCTTTTAAAACGTGAAGTGAATCTTTTCCTATTGGGTATGATTTGTGTAAATCTTCTATTCGAATCATGCTAGTTAGTTAATTATTAGACTAAAATAAGTATATTGTTATTATAATTTTAACATACTTACACACACTAGACGCTAGTTTATGGATTATGTTACAAAAAGTTATTGTAATTTTGAAGAAATTATTTCGATAATATAATTATGAATACTATTTCTGGGGGGAAAAAGCTTATTCTGTTTGATGGTGTATGCAACTTATGTAATGAAACCATTATTAAAATTATAAAGTTCGATAAAAAAAATATGTTTCTGTTTGCTTCATTGCAATCTGAATTTGGAAAAAAAATTCTAAATGATCTTGCAATTGATGTAACTCAAATTGATTCTATCGTACTTTATGAACCTAAGGTTGCTTATTACATAAAATCTGATGCAGCATTAAATATTATGAATAGCTTGGGTGGATTTTGGAAATTAACTTATATTTTTTGGGTTTTCCCAACTCCGATTAGAAATCTTGTATACGATTTTATTGCGAAAAACAGGTATCGTTGGTTCGGTAAAAAAGCGCAATGCATGATACCAACGCCTGAGTTGAAGTCTAAATTTTTAAGTTAAGAAAGCCTATGGTACAAAATCTTGAGTGTGTAATTTTTGATATGGATGGTGTTATCATCGATTCAGAAGAATTACACAAAAAAGCCTACTACGAAGTGTTTGAAGCATTAGGACTTAGTGTTTCTGACGAATTGTATACATCTTTTACAGGTTCGTCTACTTTAAACGCTTTTCAGAAGTTGGTAGCACATTTTAGCTTAAACACCCCTCCCGAAACACTTGTATTAGATAAACGAAAACGCTATGTTGATTTTTTTGAAAATGACCCCAATTTAAAATTGATTGATGGTGTAGAAAATATTATTCAATATTTTTACAATAAAGGATACACTTTAGTACTTGCTTCGTCTTCGGCTATGGTAAATATTAATCGTGTTTTCGATCGTTTTAATTTACATCAGTACTTTACAGCAAAAATTAGTGGTGCAGATTTAAAAGCCTCTAAACCACATCCAGAAATTTTTGAAAAGGCTGCTTCACTTGGAGAAAGTGAGCGTAATAAATGTATTGTTATTGAAGATTCTGACAACGGCATACAAGCCGCTAATGATGCTGGTATTTTTGTTATAGGATATAAAAATCCTTTAGTTACGAATCAAACACTTAAAAATGCTGACATGGTTATATCGAAGTATGAAGAATTAATTGAAATTTTATAATGAAAAAGCAAAATTTGAAAACAATTACTCTCTCAGTATTGGCTATTTTCTTTACTGGAGTTATCTATTTAGATGTAAAAAATGAAATTACATCAAGAGCTATTAAAAATAGAATCATACGTAAAAAGCGTATGGTAGAAAAAGCTAAACATGACATTAAGGATATTAAATCGATGTACGGTGAAGAACAAACTGTTATGGATTTAATTATTGCTTTAACAGATGATCATTCGTTACACAAAAACATTGGTCCAAAGCTTTTAAAATCTGATATAGAAAATATTGAAGGTAATTTACAAGTTACATTTCCAAGTTCTTATAAATTATTCTTACAGTATTTTGGAGATGGAGGAGAGCATATTTATGGCACTCCAATTCATAGTAGTAAAAAACTTGTTTTACTTTCTGACCACCAAAAAGATTTAGGCTCTACTGTTCAATTCGAAAATGGAACTACTGTTCCTACAAAGGATTTATTATGTTTAGTTACTAATGATAAAAATGGCGGTGCTTGGTGCTGGTTAATGAATGAAAATACAGATACAGGAGAATGGCCTTTGGTATATTTTAATTCTAAAGAACAGAAATTACAATATAAAGTGGATAATTTTACAGAATGGCTTAAGATTTTAGTAGCTCATAAAACTGTGGAAGTTACACAAGAAACCAAAGCTAATTATCCTACAATAGGTTGATCTTATTTTCTATTGAAATTAGACAACGCTAACTTTTTCACATACTTCCCCCCCTTTCCCCTAAAGCAATATCTAATTTATTTTAGATTGTCTAGAATAAAATTAAGTGTTGTATCTGTATTACTATTTTCAGCATAAGAATCTGTTATAAACTCTGGTCTTACAGCTAAATTATTTGCTATTAAATATTCTATTTCATCTGCAAACTCTAGTGTTACTTTTCCTGTTAACAACACATTCAAATCCTTATTATTTTTATAATAATTATAGATTTTCTTCAGCCCTGTTAAATACAAATAGTCTTTTGTAAATCCACCTCCTCTATAAGCTCGTACTGTTATATAAAAAGCATCTTCCCTATTTAAATCGAAAGTATTGTGTAATGATCTAAAGGTTTTAGAAAAAGAATATCCTTTAGCCAATCCATTTACAGCCAAAACTCTATATGCCAATTCTTTTAATCTTTTTAATGTTAAATTGCCTGACATATATTCGCTAAAAACAGCCAATCCTTCTTGTGTTTCTACATTATTAGGAAATCCATGAGAAAATATTTTTAACGGATGTTTTAATCCATTCATAGTTGTAACCATATGTACTCCTATTTCATGGTTTGTTAGAATTCCCATTTCATTTTCTGAATACGTATAATGATCATTTAATACTAACGATTGCGTACTATTTAATACCATAGCAATAGCACTCATAGTAGTAGAGTGTTTGATATTAAAATCGAAAGCATATTTTTTACCGTATTCTTTAAAAATTTCAGCAGCTTGAGTAGGAGAATATTTTGGTTGAAAAACTGATGATTTTTCATCTTTATCTTCAAAGTGTAAAATAAATTTTGCGTTTTCTACATCTTCTTCTGTTGGAGATCCAAAAGAACGCAAGCTATTATAATAGAACTTTTTTCCTTCTCCAATTGTTTCTATACACTGAATTAATCCAGAATAGAAGTAAATAATCTCTTCGTATAAGTTTCGAATTCTCTCGTCTTGGATTTCCTCTAAAGGCAATGCAAAAAACTCGCTATGTAATTTAAACTTATCGAAATCTCTTTCTGGATATACAAAAACAGGGTCTGTTAAATATTTAGAAGCGAAGAATTTTTGTTTTTCTTCTTCTATATTAGTAGGATTCACATATCGAAGTAATTCTATTTTCTTTACTAGTGTATCGATACGATTATCTATATCTAATAGTTTTTGTGTACGTACTGAAGAGTCAATCATCATAATGCTTACTTATGCTTGCAAATTTATGATTTTCTATGAAAATGATCTATTCAAATGTCGTTGATAATACGCTGTTGCATGCATTTTCAAATGCTCTTTTAAATACACTTCAACTGCACTTACGACTTCTGGAAAAACAACACCTGTTAACTCATCGCAATATACTTTTGCTATTTCTGTAGCTAACACTAATGTATTTTCAAAGTTTTCTGTAATAAACTTTAAGAAGTAGCCATTTCCTTGAAAAGTATCGTTAATTTTTGAGGTAGATTGAATACCATTTGGTAATGACATTTTTTCTAAAATCGTTCTCCATAACTCTATATCTTCTTGGAATCGTTTTTGGTCTACATTTTTCGTTCCTATATTCCAAGTTGGTACTTCTCTATCCCAGCGTTTCCAATTGTAGCTATGCATATCGTATACAATACACATTGTAAACTTTCCTTCGATTTTGGCTACTAAAGCTCTAACAACTTTATAAAAATTTTCATGCTTTTGTAGGCTCTTTTTTTTCATTTCCTCTGAAAGAGGTGTTTTCCACAAAGGTTTCCCCCAAGCATCTGTGTAAACTGCTGTTTCTGGTTCTCGATTTAAATCGTATTCGAATCGAGAATCTAATCCTGCAATTATAATAGGATACGATTGTACCATTTGTTTAGTTGCAGGATCTTCTTCGTACCATCTTTCATACGCTGTATGTGTACAGTTTTCCCACAATTCTTTTCTAAATTGATGTCCATCATGTACCGCTGCACAGATATAAGGAAGGTAGTTTTCTATTTTTATGGTAAAAGAATAGTCCTCACTTACTGCTTCAAAAGTTTCTTCAGCAGTAATCTTTTGAATAATTTCTTCGTTAGATAATTTCAACATTATTTTAATATTTTTTGAAGTACTGCAAAGATTTTTTTCTCCATTTTATCTACAGTTCCGTCAGCAAAAAACACTTCTTTTATATCGTTTATTAATGTTCTTTTTTCTTCTGCTGAATACTTATTTAAAAATAAATATTCTTTTATTCTAGCAATAGAATCTTCATCTTTTTCAAAAACGATTAAATTATGAATTCTATTGAATGTTTCTTCATCTACTTTAGAAAGAATATACTCTCTTTCTTCTTCTGTTTCTATTAAATTACATTGCGCTGCATATAATAATACATACGCTTCAAATTCTTTTTTACTCCAGTCTAAACTCATTTATTTCTCTATCGGTAAATCTTTAATACTTGCCCATTCTGTCCACGATCCGTCGTACACTGCGTAATTTGTTTTTCCCGTAATTTCTAACGCTAATGCTAAAATACACGCAGTGATTCCAGAGCCACAAGTAAAAATATAATCTTTATGTTCTGAATTAACTTTGTTAAATAACTCGATTAACTCTTCTTTTGGTTTCATTTTTCCATCTTGTTGTACAACTGTAAAAGGCAAATTTTTAGAATTCGGTATGTGCCCTCCTTCTAAATCTTTTCGAGGTTCAGGTTCTTTTGCTGTAAAACGACCTTCTGAACGTGCATCTACAGCACAAAACTGTTGTGAATCTATATTGATACGTACTTCGTGAAAGTTTGTAAATTTTGAAGGAATAAAAGTTGCTTTAAAGCTTCCTTTCTTTAATTTCTTTTCTACAGGGAATTCTGTAACATACCCTTCTTTTTCCCAAGCAGGAAATCCTCCATTTAAAACTGCTATATTTTGAAAACCAAAAGTTTTAAAAAGCCACCAAACTCTAGCAGCCGAATAAATTCCTAAATCGTCGTATACTACAATACAACTATCTTCGTTAATTCCTAATTCTTGTACTTTTTCTTCAAAATATGCTTCCTCTGGAATTGTATTAGGATATTGTCCTTCTTTATTTAAAAAGACTCCTTTTAAATCAAAAAAGATACTATTAGGAATTTGCTTCTTTTCTGTTTTATGTACTTCAGTAGCTGTAACTTTTTTAATGGTTCCATCTAATACAATTAAATTCTCTGCATTTATATTTTTGTATAACCACTCTACAGAAACTACGGGAGATGTTATTTGCAACATTTCTTTAATACTTCTAATGATAAACTACGCTTCGTTAACCATACGTTTTAAATCTGTCATTCGTTTGAACGCAGCATTTTTCTCTAAAATCTTACTTTCTAAAAAGTCAATTACTTTTTCTTGTAGTTTTACTTTAGACACTTTATTGATGTATGTAATCCCTCCTGGACTCATTACATTTACCTCAACTAGTTTTCCATTAATTACATCGATCCCTACAAAATACAATCCGTCTTTTACTAGTTTTGGTCCAATCTTTTTACATAAAAGTTTCTCTGCTGCTGTTAATTTATGTTTTTCAACACTTCCTCCTGCTGTTATATTAGAACGATGATCTTTTTCTCCTGGAATTCTTTTCATCGCTCCAATTGGTAGTCCATTCAACATTAAAATACGAACATCACCTTTTTCAGCCCCCTCTATATATTCTTGAAGAATCACATAATCTGATGAACCATCACTTTTACTAATATAGAAATCTAATAAGGAATTGATATTCCCCATTGCTGATTTTTCTATTAAAATAACTCCAGAACCTCCGTAACCATTTAAAGGTTTTAAAATCATTTTATCTGAACTTGATTCTTCAATCGTCTGGATTAAATAATCTTTATTCTTAGAAACGTGTGTAACAGGAATAATCTCATTGTCTGGGTCTTCAAAAACGGCTGTGTATAATTTATTATTTGCTTCACGCATTCCTTCCACAGAATTAATAATAAATACATCATCTTTTACAGAGTCTAAAAAGTTTAGCATTAAAGGATCTAATGGCGGGTTTGCTCTCATAAAAATAGCATCGAACCCTGCTAATGGTAGCATTTCTTCTCTTGTAGTTGCTTTCTTATAATAGCTTTTATAAGATGAAGGAACTTTTTCCATTCTATTTAAAATCGTACAAAAAGCATTCGTAACACTATTACGAATTGTTAAATTTGATGGGGTACAAATGGCAACTCCATGCCCTCTTTTAGCGCATTCATGAATTAACGTTAATGTTGAATCCTTCTCTGGCTCAATCTCTTCCCATGGGTACATTAGAAAACAAATGTTCATTTGTAGAATAGTTAATTTTTTAGTACTTCAATTATATAAAAAAAGTATCAAATGATTACACATTTGATACTTATAAAAATAATCTTTTTTAAAATATATAAGAAGTAGTTCTAATTACTTTACTTCTTCATAATGATCGTCCCAGTTTTTTGGTTTCGGATCTCCTAATTTTCCTACGGATTTTGCTACCAAAGTAGATACTGTTGCGTCTCCTGTTACATTAATTACAGTTCTACACATATCTAACGGTCTGTCTACAGCAAAAATTAATGCCAATCCGATTGCTAATTTATCTGAAGGGAAACCTACAGCTTCTAATACAATTACTAACATTACCATTCCTGCTCCTGGTACAGCTGCTGATCCAATAGAAGCTAATAATGCTGTTAAAATAATCGTTAATTGATCTCCAAAAGTTAAATCGAAACTTAGTGCTTGTGCAATAAATACAGCTGCCACTGCTTGGTATAAACTTGTTCCATCCATATTAATTGTAGCTCCTACAGGTAATACAAAACTCGATACCTCTTTATCTACACCAACATGTTCTTCTACACGTTCCATAGTAACCGGCAATGTTGCAGCACTTGAACTCGTTGAAAAAGCTAATAATTGTGCTGGACTAATTTGCTGTAAGAACCAAAGTGGATTTTTCTTTACAAATACACTTACTAAAATCATGTAGAAAACTACCATTAACAATAACCCAAACACAACAGTAAGCCCGTATTTTAATAAGGCTAGTAATAAATCTGGATCGTTAGAAGACACCACTACATTCGCTAATAATGCAAATACTGCATACGGAGCAAACAGCATGATTAAATCTACCATTTTTAATACCACTTCATTTAGCGAATCGAAAAAGTTCTTTAATGGTTCTGATTTCTTCTCTCCAATTAACAGCATTGCAATTCCAAAGAAAATTGTAAAGAAAATTACTTGTAACATTGCTTTATTGTTACTCATTGCTTTCATAGCATTATCTGGTACCATATCTACCAAAAACTGAAGCGGTCCACTTGACTTTTGTCTTGATGCTTCTGCAATCTTAGCTTGTACTCCTCCGCTATTTGCATAGGTTTCAGTTAATTTTGTAATTGTTTCTTCTGAAATTCCATCTCCGGGTTTTACAACATTTACTAATAATAAACCAATAGTAATTGCAATGACAGTAGTTCCTACATATATAGCAATTGTTCTTAATCCTATATTTTTAAATTTAGAAATATCTTTTAAATCAGAAATTCCTTTAATAAGGGAAGCTATGATTAATGGTACTGCAATTAATTTTAATAGTTTTACAAAGATTGTTCCGAAGGGTTTTATCCATCTTCCCACGAAACCAGCGCCTCCATCTATGGTGGTCATTACGATACCAAATATGATACCTAACACCATTCCTATTAAAATTTTCCAGTGTAATGCTAATTTCTTCATATTTTATTGAATGTTTGTTTTCTTTTATTGTGCTGATTAAACAGGAGTAAATATAGATAAATCTCTGCTAGTAATACATAGAAAGCTTTTTATAAAAAAAATGAGATAATTTAATTATCTCATTTTTTTTTGTTATTTCTTTATTTTTTGATGATTTTTATTGTCTTAACTCTACTCTTCATCAGTAAATTAATATGGTAAATTCCAGTTCCTAAATGCTCTAAATTAATTTTCTCTCCATCTTTTATGCTTCCTTCTGTTATTTTCTTCCCTAACGAATCGCTAATGAAATAATTTGCTTCTTCTTCAGGAAAAACAATTTGAACAAAATCGTTTTCTACTGGATTTGGAAATACTATTATTTTTTTAGACTTCACTTTAATTAGCCTTACAACCTCTACTGCATTATTTCCTGAACTATCAGTTACATTATACGTTACACTATAAGTTCCAGTTATGTTTGTATTAACATTTCCTGAAGTTATTATTTGATTGGTGATATCTCCATCTAAACTATCAAAAGCTGTTGCTCCAAGCTCATTGTACGTTCCTCCAAACTCAATTTCTTCTATTTCATTTCCATTTAATGTAATTACAGGGATTCTTGTATCTACTACTCGAATAGTTCGAACTACTTCAACAGCACTATTTCCAGAGCTATCCGCTACATTATATGTTACTTGGTACGTTCCTAAAGTAGATGTATCTATATTATTTACCAATACAATGGCTCCTGTTATATCTCCATCTAAATTATCTACCGCTGTAGCTCCAGCATCTAGATAATTGCTTCCTGCTTCAACTTCAATTATAGCATTTCCATTTAATGTAATGACTGGGATTTGAGTATCTACAACTCGTACAGTACGTACAACTTCAACAGCATTATTGCCTGAACTATCAACTACATTATAAATAACCTGATACGTTCCTAAAGCTGCTGTATCTACATTATTTGCAACTACAATTGCTCCTGTTATATTTCCATCTAGATTATCTGTTGCCGTAGCTCCAGCGTCAACGTAATTAGCTCCTACTTCCACTTCAACTATAGCATTTCCATTTAATGTAATAACTGGGATTTGAGTATCTACAACTCGTATAGTACGAATAACTTCAACAGCATTATTTCCTGAACTATCAACTACATTATAAGTAATTTGATACGTTCCTAAAACAGATGTATTTACATTATTTGCAACTACAATTGCTCCTGTTATATTCCCATCTAAATTATCTACCGCTGTAGCTCCAGCATCTACATAATTACTTCCAGCTTCTACTTCTAACATAACATTTCCATTCAATATGATTACTGGAATTTGAGTATCTATAACTCTTACAGTACGTACAACTTCAACAGCATTATTTCCTGAACTATCAACTACATTATAAGTAATTTGATACGTTCCTAAAACAGATGTATTTACATTATTTGCAACTACAATTGCTCCTGTTATATTCCCATCTAAATTATCTACCGCTGTAGCTCCAGCATCTACATAATTACTTCCAGCTTCTACTTCTAACACAGCATTTCCATTTAATGTAATTACAGGGATTTGAGTATCTACAACTCTTACAGTACGTATAACTTCAATCGCATTGTTTCCTGAACTATCAACTACATTATAGGTAACTTGATATACTCCTAAAACTGATGTATCTACATTATTTGCAACTACAATTGCCCCAGTTATGTCTCCATCTACATTATCTAATGCCGTAGCTCCTGCATCTATATAATTACTTCCAGCTTCTACTTCTAGCACAGCATTTCCATTTAATGTAATTACTGGTACTTCGTTATCATCTATACTCGTAATTTGTATTGCATAATCCTCTACTTCTCCTGCAAAGAAAGTTCCACACGGTCCTGTATTACCTTCTACCATTGCAACTCTCATTTTTGCATATCCGTTGTTTACGTTATTTGGAATCGTAAAGTTTTCTGAAATATTATTGTCTCTTATTCTATCTGTACTTATAACACGTTCATTAGCATCTTCAAAATCTCCATCTCTATTATAATCTATCCAAACAATATATCGATACCTTGCAAATGCAGATCTTCTATTTACAGTAATTCTCAGTTCATGCTCAATACCTTTTCTTAAATTTGTTGAAAGATGGTTATAATTCGTATACACACTATTTCTAGATGGGTTTGCAATAGTTCCTAATTCGAAATTTGTGATAAATCCATCGGCATTTTCACTTTCTAAAGAACAATAATCATGTGTTGTTCTAAATCTAATTGTGTTTGTAAAATCAGAATCTACAGCTGCTCCTCCGCCTCTACATCTACTTTTAATTTTTACTTCATACTCTGTATTTGGTTGCAAACCTGTTAACCTTAATCTATCATTAGATGTTCTAATCACTCTGTAATTTACATCACCTACTCGTCTAAAACTTACCCTAATTACTGCACTTGGTACATCTGTCCAACTTAATTGTGCTGAAGTTCCTTCAATATTAGAAACTCTCAAATTCTGTGGTACCTGAGCAACACAAGCTATTGCTGGCTCTATATTAAAATTATGATTAGAAATATCAAAGAATATATGATCGCGTCCTCTAATCATTATTCTATTGTTACTTCCAATATGATTAGGAACTCTTATATGATGAGCTCCGTTATTTACCACATTTTCAGCCAAAATAACAGGATAAGTATCTCCTCCATCTGTAGACATTAAAATATCTACATGAGTAGCGTTTACTCCATTAACATCAGTTCCAGCAACATCCCAGTTAATCCATTCACTTCCACCTACATTCCATGTAATATTTTCATCACTTGGATAGTTTACTAGAAAAGGACCAGCTTCTTCAACAACATTTATTTCTACATCATCACTATTATTCGTACTTCCATTATCTCTATTGTCTCTAACTGTTAATCTAAAGTTGTACGTTCTAGCAACATCTGCTAAGGCTTCCCATTTCCAAGATGTACTACCTTGTTTTATAATTGATAGATTCGGAAAGTATCTTTTATTATTTCTCGTAGGTTCATAAGATCTAAAAGCTACTCCTCTAGTTCTTCTTGGAGAAGGAAACGTATTCCCTCCTCTATTATCATCTACTTGTTCCCAACAATATGTTAGTTCATCATCTACATCTGCATCGTTTGCTTCTCCAGACAATACAAAAGGTGTTCCTTTTGGAATGGTATAATCATTACCTGCATTAACAACTGGCACATTATTTCCTGTATTGACATCAACTTGACACCTTGTTCTTTTTATAACGTTTGTTACTTGTCTTATTGAAGCTGCATGAAAATACGGATCACTATGTAACTGTACGTTTGCATTTCCTCCAATTCCTGCATATCCCATAATAGTTGATCCTGTCCCTGGCTCCATTTGCACTCCAGTTCTTTCTGAACCTCTATGTGTCCATGTATGATTTGCTCCAAACTGATGTCCTATTTCATGGCATACATAATCTATATCAAAGTTATCTCCTTCTGGAACATCATGAGCAGAATAACCACTTCCTTTTCTACCGTTTTGGCAAACACAACCAATACAACCAGCATTTCCGTTAGGCCTGGCATGCGTAAATAAATGTCCTATATCGTAATTCGCTTCTCCAATTTCTCTTGTAAGCGTTCTTTGCAATTCTCTATTAAGATTCCTTCCTCCAGAATAAGGATCTGTAGCACTGTCTAAATAAATAACGTCTTCAGTATTGGCTATTAATTGTAATCTTACATTAAAATCTTTTTCAAATACTGCATTTACTCTAGTCATTGTTGCATTTACTGCTGCCAAAGCTAAAGCTCTAGTCCCTCCGTGATACGCTGTATATTGCCCTGTAACAGAAATAGCAATTCTATAAGTTCTTAAGATAGCATCATCTGCGTTTCTATTTTCAACATGGTTCTTTTCTGAGTTTTCTTTCAAAGCATCAACTGTACTACAGAAAAACTCATTTTCTTTAACACCTCTATTGTATATTTTGTAAATATCTTTTTGGTTTTTAACAGGTGTTATAAAGACATCTTTCTTTCCTTCAGTTAAAGACATACTTTGCAAACCATTATCTGAAATAGAAAAATAAATATGATCTAGTTGATCATTTATATTTACTCCTTTATATGATTTAATAGTTGGGTATTTCAGTGCTAAATCAGGATGCATAATTGAATATTCCTGAATTTTATATTCATTTATTGTTCCTTCTACATTAGGAAAACTAATGATTGTTTCTGAAGTTTTTCCGCCACTTCTATTTAATGTTGTTGTTAATGCCTTTTTAAAAGCATCTAATTCTAATTTATAAAAAGCCTCATTAGTTCTTTTTACTACTGTACTTTTACTTTCTAATTCAACTTTTTTCCATAGCTTATTTTGCTGAGCATACATTGCTAACGACAATAAAATAGAAAATAGGGATAATTTTAACTTCATAAACTTTAATTGATTGTTCTACTTCATAAAGGAGATTGTGGGGGCAACGTACTTTAAAAAATGAAACACAATTTTAATCGATTCTTTAGTAAAGAATTATAGTAAACCATAGAAATTATTAATACTAGAATTGTATAATACTTTAGAATCATAACTTTATTTTATATTAAAATTTAAAAATAGTTTCAACGACATATATAACAACTGAAATGAAGTCTTCCCTACCTCTTCATTAAACTTTTTTTAATTTTTTGTAAAAATTTATGTGACCTAAAATCCGTATATTGTGTCTATATAATTGTCAGAATAGTAATTAACTTTAAAACATAAACAAATGGAAGGAATCTTAGATTTACTAAATAGTCCAATGGGTAAAACAATTATTAGTGGTGTTGCTGGTTCAACAGGACAAGACAATGCTAAAACCAGTAATGTTTTAACTATGGCCTTACCTGTATTAATGAAAGCAATGCAACGTAACGCTGCTACTCCTGAAGGAGCAGAAGGTTTAATGGGTGCATTAAATAAACATGATGGTGGAATCTTAGATAACTTAGGTGATTTGTTTAATGGTGGCGTAGATTCATCTGTTGTAAATGATGGAAGCAAAATTTTAGGACATGTTTTAGGGAACAAACAACAAGGTGTAGAACAAGTAATTGGTCAAAAAGCTGGATTAGATGCTGGCTCTGTTGGGAGTATTCTAAAAACTGCTGCTCCAATCTTAATGGGTCTTCTTGGAAAACAATCTAGACAAAGTAGTGTTAATAATTCAGGTGGTTTAGGTGATTTACTTGGTGGTATGTTAGGTGGTAATAGCACACAACAAGAGCAAAGCTTTTTAGAAAAAATATTAGATGCTGATGGTGATGGTAGTGTTATTGACGATGTTGCTGGTATGGTTTTAGGAAGTGGAGATAAAAAATCTGGTGGTTTATTAGGTGGACTTTTAGGTGGTATATTTGGCAAGAAATAAGAATTAATCTACATAATAACAAAAGGGTAAACAGGCTTGTTTACCCTTTTTCTTTTCTATACATTTGCCAGCTGTTAGATATTTAAATTTTTTTCTGTGGAAAAATTAAAAGAACGTTGGGGACTGAAAACAAATTGGGATGTTACTGCTGTATTAATCGTTTTTGCGATTAATGGTTCTTTCTCTGCTTGGGTAGCTAAACCTGTAACACATTTTTTAGGATTATCTCCTGAAACAATGAGCCCTTGGGTATATTATCCATTAAGAATTTTGTTAGTCTTTCCTATTTATCAATTAACCTTACCTATAGTTGGATGGTTATTTGGACAGTTTAAGTTCTTCTGGAATTTTGAGAAAAAGTTTCTTAGCAGATTAGGACTAGGCTTTCTGTTTAAAAAATAATTTACACATCAATTGTTTTTTTATTGTCATTACTTCCCTCTTCCTTGTTTGTAACATAGGTATAAAACCACATTAAAGTAAATGTAGGAACCGCATCTATCCAAGGCATTGCTTCCTCTATAAAAACAACTACTGCAGCAATTTTACCTTTATCTCCTTTATACATTTTCGTCATTAAATAAGCAGATAATGGAGCCCATACAATATCTATAGCTTCTGCAATTCCAGGAATGATATAAGATATATATCCAATTGCATCAAATAATAGACTAAGTGCTAGTTTTTGATATTTATTTCTTCTATTCATACTTTTATTTCACATTTAAAGCCTTAAATAAAAATTTAAGCCATTATATTAGACACGTCAATTCAGAAAAAGTAACAGCATTAATGAAGTTTTCTTATTTTAAAAACAATATTGAACCACTACAAACAAAAACATTAGGAGGAATTACTTCTCAATTTAAATTAGTTCCTGAATTAAGAATTAAAATCTCTGAAGAAAAAATTCGAAATAGTAATCCTCGAAAAGCTGCTGTATTGGCTTTATTTTATCCTGATACCAATGATGAAACTATATTTTTATTAACTAAAAGAGCTAGTTATAATGGTACACATTCTGCTCAAATAAGTTTTCCTGGTGGTAAATATGATGAAGTTGATCCTTCTTTGGAAATTACTGCCTTACGAGAATTAGAAGAAGAAGTTGGCGTGCATAGAAATACCGTAACAGTTGTTAGAGAATTATCTGACACTTATATTCCTCCCAGTAATTTCATGGTAACTCCTTATATGGCTTTTTTAAATAAAAAGCCTGATTTCGTTCCTAACGAAGAAGTTGCTGAACTTATAGAAATACCTGTTAAAGAACTCATTAATGAAGCAAATGTTTCTTCTGTTGTTATGGAAACTTCTTACATGAAAGAGATTGAGGTTCCATGCTTTAAGTTTAAAAATCATATCGTATGGGGTGCCACAGCTATGATGCTCTCTGAAATAAAAGATTTATTGAAAGAAATTGAATAAAAATGTTTTGTAAATTTGTTAAATTAAAAAAGTATTTATGCCCCTATTTAAAAGGAATCCATTCGGACATATTTTATTTATAAAAAGATTTCTTATTCAAGTACTAGGTGTTATTTCACACGGACGCTACAGAAAGTTTAATCAACTACAAATTGAAGGTTCGGAAATTTTAAGACAACTACCTGATAAAAACGTTTTATTTATTTCTAATCACCAAACATATTTTGCAGATGTTGCTGCTATGTTTCATGTATTTAACGCTGCTTTAAAGGGGCGTGATGATAATATTAGGAATATTGCTTATTTATGGAAACCTAAACTTAACATATATTATGTAGCTGCTGGTGAAACTATGAGAGCAGGACTTTTACCTAAAATTTTTGCTTATGTTGGTTCTGTATCTGTAGAAAGAACTTGGAGAAGTCAAGGAAAAGATATAAAAAGGCAAGTAAAAATGTCAGATATTTCTAACATTGGTAAAGCTTTAAATGATGGTTGGGTAATTACTTTCCCACAAGGAACAACCACTCCTTTTAAACCAATTCGTAGAGGTACGGCACATATTATCAAAACTTGTAAACCTGTTGTTGTTCCTATTGTTATAGATGGCTTTAGACGCTCTTTTGACAAAAAGGGATTGATGATTAAAAAACGTAATGTTTTACAATCTATGGTTATTAAAGAACCATTAGATATTGATTATGAAAATGAAGAAATTGCTAGTATTGTTGAGAAAATTGAATATGCAATTGAACAACATCCTTCATTTTTAAAAGTTTTAACGCCTCAGCAATTAAGAGAACAGGAAGAATATATTGAACAACGTCGTTTTTGGGGTCCTGAACATCATAAAGAAAAAATGGAAAAAGAACGTAAAAGACGAGAACAAGAAAATAAAAACAAGAACACATAAATTATGTCAAAAAACACCTCTATTTTAAATGAAAAGTCGTTAGACTTTTTAGAAAAATATTTAAATAATGCGGCCCCAACTGGTTACGAATGGGAAGGGCAAAAAATCTGGATGGATTATTTAAAACCATATGTTGATGAATTTATAACAGATACTTATGGAACAGCTGTAGGTGTTATCAACCCAGATGCTCCATATAAAGTAGTTATTGAAGGACATGCCGATGAAATTTCTTGGTATGTAAATTATATTTCAGATAACGGTTTAATTTATGTAATTAGAAATGGTGGTAGCGATCATCAAATAGCGCCTAGTAAAGTTGTAAACATTCATACCAAAAATGGTATTGTAAAAGGTGTTTTTGGTTGGCCAGCAATTCATACTAGAGATAAAGGAAAAGAAACACCTCCTAAACAAGATAATATCTTTATAGATGTTGGTTGTGCCAATAAAGAAGAAGTAGAAGCATTAGGTGTTCATGTTGGATGTGTAATTACATATCCAGATCAATTCCATATTTTAAATGGAGACAAATTTGTTTGTCGTGCTTTAGACAACAGAATGGGTGGATTTATGGTTGCTGAAGTAGCTCGTTTACTTCATGAAAACAAAAAGAAACTTCCATTCGGATTATATATTACGAACTCTGTGCAAGAAGAAATTGGATTAAGAGGTGCAGAAATGATTACAGAAACAATACAACCTAATGTTGCTATTGTTACAGATGTTACTCATGATACTACTACTCCAATGATTGACAAGAAAAAACAAGGTCATTTAGAAATTGGTAAAGGTCCAGTTATTGCTTATGCTCCAGCTGTACAACAGAAGTTACGCGATTTAATTATTGAAGGTGCAGAAGAAAATGAGATACCTTTCCAACGTTCTGCACTATCTAGAGCTACAGGTACAGATACTGATGCCTTTGCGTATAGTAATGGTGGTGTAGCATCTGCTTTAATATCACTTCCATTACGCTACATGCATACTACAGTAGAAATGGTACATAGAGATGATGTAGAAAATGTAATTAAAATGATTTATCAAGCTTTATTAAAGATCGAAAACGGAGAAGACTTCTCTTATTTTAAATAAAAAATTGAATATCCGTATCGATTCATAATTACGTTTTTAGCATCATTCCGAATTTACCTGTGCTGAACTTGTTTCAGTATTTAGAAATCTCATCATGCTATTAAACAATGATTGGAGATGAGAACCTGAAACAAGTTAAGGGTGGTATTTCTTACTTATTATGTATTGCGGATAATCATATAAAAAATAAACAGTACAAACGTTCTTGTGTCATTTTGAACTTTTATGAAAATCTTAAATGGATTCATCATAATGTTCAAAATGACATTTTTATTTTTATACTGTTTTAAACTTTTTTCTAAATGAAACTACAGCATCAAAAACAGTTATTTACACTTCCTGAGAATATTACTTATTTAAACATTGCAAGTTTATCTCCATCTTTTAAAAGTATTGAAGAAGCCGGAATAAAAGCTGTAAAAGAAAAAAGCACTCCTCATTTAATTCCCAGTACTAACTTTTTTGAACCTGTTATCGAGCTTAAAAAGTTGTTTACTAAATTGATTCATGCAGATAATTACAATAGAATAGCCAATATTCCTTCTGTTTCTTATGGCTTAGCAACAGTAGCGAATAACACTCAACTTAAAGAAGGAGATGAAATTCTTTTAGTAGAAGGACAATTTCCTAGTAATTACTATGTTTGGGATACATTAGCTAAGAAATATAATGCAGTTATAAAAATTGCTGAGCAACCTGAAAACAAAATTGGTAAAGGAAAACTTTGGAATGAAACCATTCTAAATTCTATTTCTGATAAAACAGCTGTAATTGCTTTAGGAAATATTCATTGGGCAAATGGAACTATATTCGATTTAAAAGCAATTCGTAAAAAAGCAACTTTACACAATGCATTACTTATCATAGACGGAAGTCAATCTGTGGGAGCATTACCTTTTTCTATAAAAGAGATTCAACCAGACGCATTAATTTGTGCAGGTTATAAATGGTTATTTGGTCCTTATGGATGTGGATATGCTTATTTTGGAAGTAAGTTCGACAATGGAACTCCTATAGAAGAAAACTGGTCTAATAGGTTAAACAGTGAAGATTTTAGCAGACTTACCAATTATCAATCTCAATATAAACCACTTGCCAATCGTTACTCTGTAGGAGAACATGGAAGTTTTATATATGTACAAATGCAAATTGCAGCCATAAAACAATTACTGCAATGGAATCCTGAAGACATTCAAAACTACTGTCTTTCAATTACAGCTTCATCTATTGAGCGTTTGAGAAATGCTGGTTGTTTTATTGAAGAAAATACTTATAGAGCAAAACACTTATTTGGTGTAGAAATTCCTAAATCTGTTAACCTACAGAGTTTAAAAGATAAACTTTCTAAAGAAAACATTTTTGTATCCTTTAGAGGAAATTACATTCGAATTTCATGTCATTTATACAACACTGAAAATGAAATTATAAAACTAACAGATTGTATCTTATCTGAAATTTCTTAAATAATGGATGAATTAATTGATATTGTAGATAAAAACGGTGATTATACTGGTAAAACTTGTTTAAAATCTGAAGCCCATAAGTATGGGTACTTCCACCCTACTGTACATATTTGGATCTATACTACAGATCAAAAAATTCTACTTCAAAAAAGAGCATTGACTAAGAAAGTTTTTCCTGGTTTATGGGATATTTCAGTAGCTGGACATGTAGGTGCTGGCGAAGTAATTGAAGAAGCCGCTCTTAGAGAAGTACAAGAAGAAATTGGTTTTACAATATTTTCTGAACAGCTTTATAAAATAGGAACACGAGTACATCAGGTAAATCATCCTAATGGAATTATAGATAATGAATTTCATCATGTTTTTATTGCTGAATTAACAGTTCCAATTACAGAATTGATAATCCAAGAAAGTGAAGTTGCTGAGCTAAAATTATTCGACTTATCTATTTTAAACAACACTTCTGCATACGAAAATGTACTTCTTCCAGAATATAGTCAGTACTACGAATTTGTTTTCAATGCTATCATTTTAAAAATAAACGAATGATATCTACTTCTGTATGAAGTATAAAAAAACTAAACATTCTTAAATAAGCTCATAAAGTAAAAAACACCATAAGCCTAGGTATTCTAGGGTAAAAAAAGCATTTTATACTGCAAAAAATACAATTCTATAGCTTTTCTATGCTATACATACAGTAAATAAGAAAGACACATTAAGAGAATACACAGTTTTTTAAATTTGCAGCATAAATTTTAAAAACCAAAAATTACACTTAATGAAAAAAAATACCGTTTTTATAGTCCTATTACTAGCATTGAGCTTTACAAGTTGTATGACTGAAAAACATAATTTTCCTGTAGAGAAAGAATACTGGGATGTTAATGATTATGATAAGGCCATTCTTGACTTACGATTTACCTATGAAGATAATGAAACAAAGCCTACTTTAGATCATCCTGAGCAAAGAATTATTGTTGAAAAATTAACCAATCCACAGAATTTCAAAATAATTTTAGATGATAATAAGCTAGATTTTAACCAAAGAAATAAAATCGCTTCTGAATTCATTTCACACTGGAAAGATATGAATCAGATTTACAATGTTACTGAAAGTGGTAAATATGTTTACGGAAAAGAAATGCTTGCAGTTTGGCAATTTGGTTTAGAATTACAACTTGCTGCTTTTGATTTACAATTCGATGAAATTTTAGCAAAATCTGACAATCCTGAAGATGAAAAAGTAAAAAAACGCGTAAATGCTAGCATGAAAAAACTAATAGATAATTATGGTAACTACCTAAACCTAATTACTAATGAAGATGCTTTTTACGAAAAAGAAAAAGAAGAGTATGCAAAAGGAATTGACACATACTTTAAACAGCTTATACAGGTATATCCAGATGCAGATTATGATAGACTCTTAAACAAAGCCAATGCAATGCTTAAGAAAACAAGATCTGCTACTATTAAAAAATCTTTAAAAAGATTAATTGATCAAATCAATACTTTAAACAATAAAGACGAGGCTTAGGCCTTAACAACTTTATTAGATATAATAAAAATCCATAGTATTTAACATGTTAAATACTATGGATTTTTTAATGCTATAACATACCTTAAAAAATATAAAATGTACCTTAGTCATATATTTTTATTTAAGCATTATGAGGAATATTTTATTAGTATTATGTTTTTTAGCAATATTCATAAGTTGTAAACAAGAACAAACATCTCCAACATCTAATAAAAAACATACTGCTTTTAATGCACCTCCAGCATGGTCTAAAAATGCCATTTGGTATGAAATTGCCGTAGAACGCTTTAGAAACGGAGATACAACCAACGATCCAACTGCTAAAGACATTCAAGGAGCTTATCCTGGTTTTGTTCCTGAAAATTGGAAAACTACTCCATGGACACAAGATTGGTATAAACCCGATGCTTACTTTAAAAACACCAAAAACTACAAAAACTTTTATGGAGATACGTTACAACGTTTTGTAGACAAAGTACAAATGCGACGTTATGGAGGAGATTTACAAGGGGTTTTAGACAAAATAAACTATATAGATTCCCTTGGTATTACTGCCATTTACTTTCGTCCTTTAAACGATGCTCCTTCTTTACATAAATACGATGCTCGTAATTGGAGGCACATTGATAGAAACTTTGGTCCCAATCCTGAAGAAGACATTAAAATTATAAATAGTGAAGTTCCTAACGATCCTAGCACATGGAAATTTACACATGCAGATTCTCTTTTCTTAAAAGTAATTGATGCTTTTCATAAAAAAGGAATTAAAGTGATCCTCGATTACTCATGGAATCATACTGGTAAAACCTTTTGGGCATGGCAAGACGTTATAAAAAACCAAGAGAAATCTAAATTTAAAGATTGGTATTGGATTGATTCTTTTGATGATCCTAATACGCCTGAAAATGAGTTTAAATATCATGGTTGGTCTGGTGTACACGAACTTCCTGAAATTAAAGAAACTCAAAAGCAAGATTTAGCGGTAGATGTAGAAGCTTTTGAAGGAAATGTATATAGTAAAGCTGTAAAAGATCACATTTTTGCTATTACAAAACGTTGGTTAGATCCTAATGGAGATGGAAACACCTCGGATGGTGTAGATGGTTACAGATTAGATGTTGCTGCGGAAATGCCTCTAGATTTTTGGAGAGATTACAGAAAACATGTAAGAAATATTAATCCAAATACATATTTATTAGGTGAAATTTGGTGGCAAGAATGGCCAGATAAACTTTTAAATCCTGCTCCTTTCTTAAAAGGAGACATTTTTGATGCAGTAATGAATTATAGATGGTTTAGAACTTCTAGACATTTTTTCAATACAGCTCCTGATACTATTTCTTCTGGTGAATTTATAGATAGTATACAAAAATTCAAATTGGGTATTAGTACCAATAACAATTATGCTATGATGAATTATACATGTGGCTTTGACACTCCAAGATTGCTTACTTCGTTGTTTAATAAAACGAAATATAAATTCAAATGTAAAGCACATGAAAATCCTTCTTATAAAATCCATAAACCAGATACCGATACCTATCAAACGCTAAAGTTATTGTTGGTACATCAATACACCTATATTGGAGCTCCACACATTTGGGCAGGTGATGAAATGGGAATGTGGGGAGCAGATGATCCTTCATGTAGAAAACCTTTAATTTGGTCTGATCTTACTTTTGAAGATGAAACAACACATCCATTAAAATTAGATAGACCAAGAGATTCTGTTCAATTCAATCATAATTTGTTCAATTTTTACAGAAAACTCATTCAAATTAGAAAAAACAATCCTGTGCTTATTCACGGAGATATTGAGTTCATAAATCAAAGTAATCCAAATATTTTATTATACCGTCGTTTTGATAAAAAACATGAAATATTTGTAGCATTTAATATTGGGCAATCTGATCAAAAAATTACGCTACCAAGTAGCACTAAAAAGGATTATAAAAATCTCTTATCTCGGAAAATAATTGATATTCAAAATTTTACTATCAAACCAAAAACTGCCTATATTTTAAAAGCAGAATAAATTCAAAAAACCCAGTATTTATATAGGTTTTAGCGGAAAATAAACACTAACAATTATTTAACATTTTTAAGAAAATTGGTCTGGGTTTTGCATTTTATTTTTACGCTATAAAATGCTTATGACTATATGAATTCAATACCATACTTTACTACGTTCGACTTAAAAAAACACTTTTTTAAAGAAGATGAAGCCATAGAAAAGTTATATACGAACAACGCTGAAAACTTTTTCATTGCACCATTTTCCGCTTTTAAAAAACAAATAAAACTTCCTGTTCCCTATTACAGACGATCTGTTACACAAATTTATGTAGTTACAAAAGGAGCTGCTAAAAAACGCTGTAATCTTAATCAAGTTACTATTGCGGCTGGACAAGCACATTTATGGTTACAAGATCAGATTTCTGCGGTAGATTGGTTGTCTGATGATATCGAAGGTTATTTCTTACACTTTAGTCAGGAGTTTATTTTACAATCGCAACATACAACTCGTGTTTTCGAGGATTTTCTTCCTTTAAATCAATACATGGAATCTCAAGCAATTACTTTAGATTCGAAAACACAGCAAATATTGGTTCAGAATTTAGAACGCATGCATTACATGCATATCCATAATTTTTCTGAAAAAATAATTCGTTCCTACTTATTAGCTATTCTTTATGAAATAAATCATCTTTTACCTGCACAAGCCGATCATTCAACCACTACAAACAAACATTCTGACTTGGTACATAATTTCAAAAAGCTACTGATTGAAAATATTACGAAAGAACAAAGTGTAGCTTTCTATTCAGAAAAACTTAATGTCTCTCCTAACCATCTAAATAAAACTGTTAAGAGTGTTACAGGAAAAAGTACTAAAACATGGATCAATGATGTACTATTAATTGGTGCTAAAATTCTATTGGCTCAATCGGAGTTAAGCATTAATGAAATAGCTTATACACTTGGGTTTTCTGATCCTTCTTACTTTAATCGTTTTTTTAAAAAACACACAGGAATCTCTCCATTTGTATACATGAATCATAAGAAAGATTGATTTGTCCTATACACAGATTGATTTTTAAAACCCTTCCTTTTCTTTCTAAAATAACTTTGTCATCGAGTTAAGCTTAACATGATTATAAACATTTAAAAAGTATTGCTATCATTAGAAAAATAAAAATTGTGAATAGTTATTCTTACTAATCAAAAAGAATAACATACTTAACCTTCTCCCCCATATAATTCCCTATTAATAATTATTTAACCATAAAGATTTATCACAATAAATCATTAAAAAAATCAAATTTAAAAAACATGAAGTTAAAAGGAATTTTTACTATTATTTTAAGTATTATACTATGTACTGCCTGTTCTACCAATGATGAAGAACCTGTTGTAGATGTTGTAATTGATAACGGAGATGGCGATACTGACACAGGTGGTTCTGATGATCAAGGAGATTCTTCTAATTCACTCGCAACTATAGTAAAACTAAACGCTTTTACAAACTTGCCTTTAAAATCAATTCATTTTGCTGATGAAAACACTGGTTTTATTGCAGCCTCTAAAAATGACGAAACTACTACTATATCTGAAATTTATAAAACTACTGATGGTGGAATAACTTGGAATAAAGTATTTTCAGATAACTTTTATATTGAAAACATTAAGGTGCTAACACCTAATTTAATAGCTGCTGTTGCATTAACAGGTGAAATCCTTATTTCTAAAGATGCAGGTACTTCTTGGGAAGTACACACCATTTTTACCAATCGCGGAGTTGTATTGAAAGATGTTACCTATGATAAACATGATGAAATATATGTTATAGGGTATCATGAAGCTACTAAAAAAGGGGTTGTGTATTTAACTTGGAATGAAGGTGAACTATGGAATGAATACACAGGAAATGATGAGTTTAAAGAAATGATGCAAAATAATATGCTGAGCAGTGTAGACTATATTAAAGAAACAGGATACATGATTATTGGCGGTGGACTGAACAACAAAGGAATTCTTGTAACACAATTTGAAAGTAAATTTGAAATACTAGAAACCAATCAACCAATTCGTTACTTAGATGTTGCAGCAAAAAGCGGAACTGTGATGGCTGTAGGAAACAACGGTATTGTAAATAGTGCTAGCGAACTTGGAGGTATATATGGAGTATATTCACAACACAATTGGACAACATTTGATTATAATGATAATAACCGCTTAACTGCTGTTGCTTTAGGTACAGGAACATCAGGAAACATTATTGCTGTAGGACGTAATAAGTCTAACAACTTAACAAATGGTGAATTTATAACACTTTCTAAAGACAACGGAAATAACTGGGAACGTATCAATCATCAATTTCCTACTGCTGCATGGAACGATATTCATGCATTAAACGAAGATACTTTTATTGTTATTGGTAATAATGGATTACTAATTCTACTTACAGTAAAATAACATTCATTTACAAATAAATAGATACAATGTACAGTAATTTTATTTCATAAAGTTGCTGTACATTTTATATTCTTCTTTAAGCACAGGATTGATTTGTCCTATAATTCGATTGATTTTTAAAAGTCAATTCGTTTTTTTAAATATAAGTTTGGTTTTACTATTTGGGGTGTAATATAAATTATAATCAACCAATTAAAATCTGTATTACAAGTTCAAATTATATCTATACATAGTTAGTTCTTCACATTCCCCCTAGTTTGTTAATAATCAATCATTCCCTCTAACTAGGTAAAGCAAATGAAACTTATTCCTGTAAGCATTTCATTTGCTTCTCTCTTTTTATAAACCTTAGTTTGCAATACATTCATCTTATTTTTACTCAAAAGATTTTTAATAATTCAGTATCGTTTCAATTTATCTATTAAATTTATAGCTAGGACTTATACCATTTACAATCTAAAGTAATAATGAAAGGAATCTTAGAAATAGACACTGTAACAATAAAAATTAATTGGGATAAACATTCATATTTATACGATGCAATTCAAAAATCGCCTGCTTTAACAGGAAGTACGAATAATATTGGAGGTGAAGTTTTCTTTTATCAATACGATTTAGATCTAGCTTTTAATGGTACAGAAAAAGAAGTTTTTGATGTAGGTGATGTTGTATACTGGAGATCACCAAAAGAAGCAGGAAAATTTGGAATCTTATTTATGTATGGAGCAACTTCTTATGGAGATGGCACATTACCTAGAACCTCTAGTCCGGGCGTAAAAATAGGTACAATTACCAATGTACATGCTATTTCTGAAATACCAACAGGTGTTTCTATTTCAATTATATAATTAACCTTACAACAAACCATTACAACTTATGCTATCTAAACAAGAGAAATCAATACTTAGAGGTACTTTATTTCGTCATTTAGACGGAATTGTAACATGTCCTGCTGCTTATGAGTTAGCACAAAAAGGAATCACTACTTTTTTGCTTGAACAACAATCTGCTGATGTTACTGAGCTTTCTAAAAAGTTTAAAGCAAACGAAGGCTATCTTAATGTAGCCTTACGAACATTAGCCTCACAAGGTTGGTTAACATACAATGTAAACAATCAAGAAAATACTGTTACGGTTGCTATTAACGAACACTCTCAAGTTGCTTTTCAACATTTTCATCTGTATAAAGAAGCTGTTGCATTATTAAAATTCTCAGAAAATTTTAGTTCTAGAAAATTTGAAGTAGCTCCTTTTTTAAAATTAGAAGCATTATTTAACAACTTAAAAAATAACTTTGGTATTGAAATTTCTAATGAAGCTAAAACAGCTACAATTCAAAAGCAAATTTTAACGCATATAGAAGGAATTATTGTGGGGCCCACTTTAGTTTTATTAGGCATGAAAGGAATGTTTCATAAATATTTTATGCAAACCAAATTTAAAGCTGAGGAGTTTCATAAAGATCCCGAAAACTTTGGGCGTTTATTAGACATTCTTACACATTTAGGCTGGTTTCATAAAACAAACGGTTCTTATGAATTTACTGATAAAGGATTGTTCTTTGCAAGAAGAGCAAGTGCATATGGAGTTACGGTCTCTTATATTCCTACACTTCGAAAATTAGACAAATTTATTTTTGGAGACCCAACAATTTTTAGAGCTTCTGGACCAGGAAATGAGGAGATTCATGTAGATAGAGAAATGAATGTTTGGGGAAGCGGTGGTGCACATGCAGCATATTTTAAGGTATTAGATGAAATTATCATCAATTTATTTAACAAACCAATACACGAACAACCTAAAGGTATTTTAGATGTAGGTTGCGGAAATGGTGCTTTTTTAAAACACCTTTTCAACGTAATAGAAAACCAAACAGAAAGAGGAAAGGTATTAGAAGATTATCCTTTGTTTTTAATTGGTGTTGATTATAACGAAGCTGCGTTACAAATTACACGCAAAAACTTAGTACAAGCAGATATTTGGGCTAAGGTTATTTGGGGCGATATAGGAAATCCTGCAGCAATGTCCAAAGATTTACAAGAAAAGTATGGTATCCAACTTTCAGATTTGTTGAACGTGCGAACGTTTTTAGACCATAATAGAATTTGGGAAGAACCTAAATTAAACGGTAAAATAACAACTACAACTTCTACAGGAGCTTATGCACATCGTGGTGTACGCATTAATAACAATTTAGTTATAGAATCTTTAAAACAACATTTTAATAAATGGAAACCTTACGTTAGTAAGTTTGGTTTATTATTAATAGAGCTACACACTTCGAAACCAACATTGGTTGCGCAAAGTCTAGGAAAAACTGCTGCTACGGCTTATGATGCTACTCATGGTTATTCAGATCAATACATTATTGAAATTGACGAATTCATGAAATCTATGGAAGATATTGGACTCATTCCTTATGAAAATACATTTAAAAAGTTTCCGAATTCTGATTTAGCCACTGTATCTATTAATTTATTTACGACTAAAGATTTATAGTTGATTAAAGAATAGAGAGAAAAAATCAAGTATATCATCTTGAGTGTACACTGAGGGAACTCGAAGTGTAAACGAAAGATCTATAGTATTAGAATAAACATTTCTCCGAATGAAAGATTCTTTCAGTCGCTACTGCTCCTTCGGAATGACATCGTCTATATTCGAATTCTTTTTTCGAAACAGAAGATTCTTCACTTTGCCTTCTAGTTTCCTCAGGCTCCGCTCAGAATGACAAATGGTTCGTCATTGCGAACGAAATGCAATAGAATAAAGCAATCTGTTTATCTAATAGAAAGATTTCCTTCAGCCGCTACCGCTCCTTCGGAATGACGTGCTTTTATTCCAATTCTTTTTCTAAATAGGAGGTTCTTCACTTTGCCTTCGAATCTCCTCAGGCTCCGTTCAGAATGACAAATGGTTCGTCATTACGAACGAAATGTAATGGAGTAAAGCAATCTGTCTATCAAACAGAAAGATTCCTCCAGCCACTATTGCTCTTTCGGAATGACGTGGTCTATATTCTAGTTTTTTTCTAAATAAAAAACAATAAAAGCATCACCCTAAAAATGAGAATGATGCTTTTATTTAAAAAAACGAACTTTCTATATATAAATAGACTACCCTTTTATTTTCTCTTTATTTCTTTTTAAAGAAAGCATATTTGCGAATAGTTTATAAGCTCCAGGAACACCTGCTGGAAGTTCTCTAAAGAAGCTTAAACCTGTATAAATATAATTTCCTTTACCATATGGTGCTATTAATAAACTTCCCTTTTTAGCACTTTCTCCTTTATCGTGCATAGATAAAACAGGAACATATTCTTTACTCCATTTATTAGGAAAGTACAAACCTCTTTCTTGTACCCAACCATCAAAATCTGCATTCGATATTTTGTTTGGATAATTTAAAACAGAATGTTCTTTTGCTAGCATAGTTACTTTTGCATGCTCATCTGTTACTCTATCTCTAGACAATTGTAATGTATAGGGTGCTTGTACATCTACACGCCTGTTTGTATTGTATTGCACAATTAAATTCCCTCCGTTTTTCACATAGTCTAATAAGTATTTTTGCTTAAACTGTAATTCCTTTTTTGTATTGTACGCTCTAATACCTACAACAACTGCATCAAAATTATGCAATACATTATCATTTACATTCTCAGGTTTAATTTCTGTTACCGTGTATCCTATTTGACGTAAACTTTCTGGTACAGCATCTCCAGAACCTTGAATGTATCCTATAGATTTGCCTTCTTTTTGAATGTTTAATCGTACTACTTTAGCTTTAGATGAAAGTAATACAGATTGTTTTGGAATATGATTGTAATTAATTTCAATTAATTCTTTTGTATATTCTTTTCCATTAACAGTAGCTACAACTTCAATATATCCTTCCGATTGATTTTTTGATGGACTTACCGTAAATGTTACTTCTTGTTTATCATTTTTTTGAGCAATATCAAAGTTTATGCTCTGTGGAGTAACACTCCAACCATTAGGAACTTTTAATGCTACAGAACCTTTTACATCTGTAGCTCCAGATCGTACTTGTACTGAAATATCTTTTGCTTGATCGTTCGAGAAAATCACAACTTTACCTTGCAATCTAGTTGTTACTTTAGGTAATACTTCAAACGGTTCGTATATTTCTCCTTTATCTCGTTGCGAATATCTATGTACTACATCTTTTACAAAAGAAATAGATACATTATCTATCATCACATTAAACTTTGCTTGTATTGGACGTGGTGTTTCTGGTTTCCCAATCAATTCTTGGTTATCTACTTTATACATTCCTAAACTCCAATCTGCATTCAACCAATACGGTGAAGAAAAGTTAATTCCTTCTAAAGAAAGATTTTCTGTAAATGTTTTCTTTTTGTTAGGAAATAATTCCTCATTCTTAGTTACCGTAGTTTTTGCAGGTAACCATTCTATAGACGTTAATTCCATAGAAGCATTGCTTCTGTTTAATACTTCAAAATCTACTTTT
This sequence comes from Tenacibaculum amylolyticum, assembly GCF_964511145.1. NCBI lineage: Bacteria > Pseudomonadati > Bacteroidota > Flavobacteriia > Flavobacteriales > Flavobacteriaceae > Tenacibaculum > Tenacibaculum amylolyticum. The sequence continues at coordinate 43,042 of NZ_CAZEFZ010000003.1, read as the reverse complement.
ACTGTTGAGTTAGGCGTAGCACTTGAACTCTTTGCAGAGGCTTCTAAATATAAACCTGTACTTGCTTCTATCAGTTCTTTTATTTGTGCTAGTTTAATATTCTTCCAATATCCGTCTTTTAAATTATTAATTAACTGATATGCTTTTAGTAAAGCAGGAAGGTGTTTTGATGGATTTACAAAATCAAAATTCTTTTCTACATCGTATAAAATGTCTCCAATAGCTCCTCCTCCTTCTAAACGATTCCAAGTAGTATTGATTCCTGAAAAAATATCTTTTTTATCTTTTGGAAAGTCTCCTTTTAAAAACTCTACATATTCTGTTTGACTACCTCTTGTGGTTAATCTACCAAAACCTTGACATAAATGTTGACTACTTGCAATAGAAGCTAATTCATTATTTGAAAGTCCTTTTAGCGGATAATACACTCCAATATCAAAACTCAACATTTTACTCTTATCTGCTTTAGCAAAATTTTCCCTACTTCCGTAGAACCACCAAGAAGTATTAAAAAACAAACGATTAGGTTGCCATGCATCTGTATACTTTAATTGCTCTGGATATTTTGTTTTATCTCCCGCCATGTCAAAAGCCTCAACACTTAACATTGCTGAAGTAGTATGATGACCATGTGTAGTTCCAGGTGTTCTATGATTAAAGCGGTTGATGATTACATCTGGTTTAAACGTTCTTATCGCCCAAACTACATCTGCTAAAACTTTATCTTTATTCCAAATTTCCAACGTTTCATCTGGATGCTTTGAATATCCAAAATCATTGGCTCTAGAAAAACGTTGTTCTCCTCCATCTACTCCTCTAGCTGCTAATAATTCTTGTGTACGAATTACTCCTAATAATTCTCTAATTTCTGGGCCTATTAAGTTTTGTCCTCCATCTCCTCTAGTAAGTGATAAATAAGCTGTTCTTGCTTTTACATTATTTGCTAAATAAGCAATTAAACGAGTATTCTCATCATCTGGATGTGCTGCGACATATAATGCTGTCCCTAAAAAGTTTAGCTTCTGTAGCTTCTCGTACATTTGGTTTGAAGTTAACTTTTGAGGCTTTTGAGCGATTACCGAAGTAGTAATCAACAAAAATGAAATAAAAATAAGAGTCTTTTTGTTCATTTCTAATAGTTAAGATTGACTAACAAATGTAATCTTTTTAATAGCCAACAAATTGAGTTTAACAAAATGCTAACACTTTTTAATGCTTTAAAATAAGTTAGGAACTGTTTATAAATGTTATTTTGAACATAGAGAAAGCTATACAAAAATAACGTCATTCTGAATGATCCCTTCGAGTCCTTCGATACTTACTTAGCCCCCTTAGGGAGCACTCGCAATGACGTAAAGAATCTTTTATTTAGAGAAATGTTTACTGGATACAACAGATCCTTTGTTTCACTCAGGATGACATTATTCATCATTTTGTCATTCTGAACAACGTGAAGAATCTTTTATCTCAAAATAATTTTTCTTTAGATTTGTTTACCTGTAGAAAAGTTTCATTTTTGATAGCTTTGATTATCCTAAAGTGTCTCAACAGTAATTGTATATAGATTCTTAATCTTTCTTTTCGAATAAACTTATTAGGAGCAAATCCCCCCTTCGCTACATTTAAACAATACTCTAAAATCGCTCAAGTTTTTTTTTAGTTTTAAGTTTTATTCCAAGAAACTATCATCTTTAAAACCAATTAAGTACAATTTTTCTTGTGCTCTTGTTACTGCTGTATACAACCAACGAAAATATTCTACGCTAGTTCCATCTGGTAAGTACGGTTGTTCTATAAATATCGTTTTCCATTGTCCTCCTTGTGATTTATGACAAGTCATTGCATATGAGAACTTTACTTGCAATGCATTGAAAAACTTATTCTTTTTAACGCCCATAAACTGCTTGTACTTTGATTTTTCATGAGCAAAATCTTCTTTTACAGCCTCGTATAGTTTATTAGATTCTTCATAAGTTAATGAAGGACTTTCACTTGTTAATGTATCTAATAACAATACTGTTTCAAAAGGTTTCATGTCTGGATAATCAATCATTCTTACCTCAACTTCTGCAAATTTAAATCCATATAACTCTTTAATTTCATTAATTCGCATTACTTCACAAATATCTCCATTTGCTATAAAGCCTGCTGAAGAAGAATCCTTTAACCAGAAATAATTGTTTTTAACAACCATAACATAATCTCCAACTGAAATTTCATTTTCTTGACCTCTAATTTTAGTTCGAATTTGCTGATTGTATTGATTGGCTCTTTTATTAGATCGTACAATAATAGCTGTATCTTCTACTCCAATATCTCCATCATAAGCTCCAGTAATGGCATCCTGAATATCGTATCCATCTTGTAATCGAATAATATCCGGAAAATTCAGATCAAATTGAAAATCAAACCCTTCATTTTGAATTAGCAAACGTAAATCGGTAGCATTAGCTAAAATTCCAGAGTCTTGTTGCTGACGTACTACTTCGTCTAATTCTATTTCTGATACATCTTTATTATAATGAAGAGATAATTTATCAGCATCTAATGCCGGACTCACATCTAATTTAACTGGAGGAAGCTGTGCAGTGTCTCCAATAAAAATTAGTTTACAGTTCTTTCCCGAATACACATAAGAAATTAAATCATCTAACACAGAACCATTTTCAAATAGTTTGGCGTTTTGTACTTGATCGGAAATCATAGAAGCTTCATCTACAATGAAAATAGTATTTGTATGCTTATTAGGTTGCATAACGAAACTCACACCTCCACTAGATTGCTTTTTGGGGAAATAGATTTTTTTATGAATGGTAAATGCCTGTCTTTTAGAATATCCAGAAATAACTTTTGCAGCTCTACCAGTTGGTGCCAACAATACAGCTTTTTTACCAGCTTTCCACAAACTATGTACAATAGTACTAATTACCGTAGTTTTTCCTGTACCTGCATATCCTTTTAATAAAAAAAGGGCACGATTATTGGTTTCAAAAACAAAGTTAGATAAATCGTCTATTAATTCTAATTGTTTCTCTGTAGGTTCGTAAGAAAATTGCTTGAGTAATTCTTTATAAAAATCGGTAGGCGACTTAATCATAGTTCAAATAAAAAATCAAAGATAAGTGTAATTCTAAATATTTGTTTTCATGATTGAAAAAAAATTGTAGATTTGCGAATATCATACTTTAAAAAAATCTAGAAATAATGAATTTAATATTAATGATAATAGGAGCCGTTATTGTTACTGTTCTTTTAGCTTTTGTAATAGTAAAATTTGTTCCATTAAAATTAAGATGGTTAGTATCTTTACTATTATTAGCTGCTACAGGATACCTAACATATTTAATTTACAATGGTATTATGGAGCCTATTAAATTCAACCAAGAGAAAAAAGTTCGTTACGCTAAAGTAATAGACAACTTAAAGTTGATTAGAGATGCACAAATAAAGTATAGGCAAGCTAAAGGTCAATATGCTAACAATAAAAACAACCTAATTAACTTCATAGAAAATGATTCTTTGGTACTTACTGAGACAGTAAACGTAGAAAAAGAGATTAATGTAGGTGGTGGAATTACTAAAAAAATCTCTGTTAAGCAGATTGATACTACAGGTTATGAACCAGCTTTAAAATATTTTGAGGGTAAAGACTATAAAGGTATGTTTAATGTACCAGGAGTAGATAAAGAATTTGAAATAGCGACTAGTTCTATTGAAAAAGTAACAGGCTTATTTGTTCCTGTATTTATCGCTAAAACAGACAAAGCTTCTATTTTAAAAGGATTACCTAATCACTTAGTAAAACAAGAATTAGAAGTTATTGAAGCAGATCAAATTAAAGGGCCTTTCGTATCTGTAGGTTCTTTAGAAGAAGTATCAACTGGTGGTAACTGGCCTCCATATTATGATAAAGGTGATGCAAAAACTGATTCAGAAGAGTAAAGAAGATCTTTTTTCACAACATAAAAGTTTGTCCATCCAATTTAGTTTGGATGGATTTTCTTTTTGCGTTAAAGATATTCCTAGTCAAAATATTATATTACTTACAGAATATGCTTTCGATCAGCGTGTAGACACTCCTCAATTATTACTGGAAAAAGTACAGGAAATTTTTGAAAGTGATAAAGAACTACAAGTAGATTTTGAAAGTATTACTGCTATTCATCAAAATCAATTAGTTACACAAGTTCCTAATGATTATTTTGATGAAGCACAATTACAATCGTACTTAAATTTTACGATTAAAACGTTAGCTTCTGACTATATTACATTTGACAATTTAGCTTCTATTGAGGCTAAAAATGTATATATTCCGTATGTAAACATCAATAATTTTTTATTCCAAAATTTTGGAGAGTTCGAGTTTAAACATCATTCTACTGTTCTTATAGAACAGTTAACAAAAATGCATCAACAAAATACTAAGGAAACCATGTATGTAAATGTTTCCTATTATAATATGGATGTTGTTGTTTTTGTAAATGGTGCTTTTACATTATACAATTCTTTTGAATTTACGTCTAAAGAAGATTTTCTATATTATATTTTATTTGTTGCTGAGCAATTAGAATTAGATTTTACAACATTCCAACTTCTATTTTTAGGGAATATTGTTAATGATTACGAAACGTATTCTATAGCTCGTCAATATATTCAAAATGTTGATTTTATAGAACCAAATCATGATTTCTTAGAGAAATCTGAACATTTTTTCCCACACTCAAATTATATTCTACTGTCATAAATGCGAATTATATCTGGAAAATACAAAAGCAAACGAATTAATGCTCCTAAGAATTTACCTGTTAGACCAACTACTGATATGGCAAAGGAGTCTTTGTTTAATATTTTAAATAACTTGTATTATTTTGATAATATTACAGTATTAGATTTATTTGCTGGTACTGGTAACATTAGTTATGAATTTGCTTCGCGTGGTACAGAAAATATATATGCCGTAGATGCGCATTTTAACTGTGTAAAATTCATTAATAAAACTGCTGATGAGCTGGAAATGAATATTACGACTTTTAAAAGCGATGTTTATAAATTCTTAGAAAAAACAGCTATCAATGCAGATGTTGTTTTTGCAGATCCACCTTATGATTTTGAGGAAGCACAATTTTTAAAAATTGTAGATCTTGTTTTTGAAAATGACTTACTTAATGAAGAAGGTGTATTAATTGTAGAGCATTCTAAACACACCAACCTTTCTAATCACGAAAAATTTAGCTATGACAAGCGTTATGGCGGAAATGTTTTTAGTTTTTTTGAGCTAGATTAATTACTTCTAAACAACCTAAAATATACTTTAACATATTTTTTATTACTATAACTATAGTTGTAGTAATAACTTTTATATATTTGCCTTCATGAACAAACTAACCAAACCTGAAGAGCAAATCATGCACTATATCTGGAAGCTAAAAAAAGCTTTCTTAAAAGATATTGTAGAACAGTATCCAGATCCTAAACCTGCTTATACTACTATTTCTACTGTTGTACGGGTATTGGTAAAGAAGAAATTTATTGATTATAATACTTTTGGTAAGACTAGAGAGTATTATCCAATAGTTAGTAAAAAGAAATACTTTTCTGAATATATGAATGATATCATTTTTAGTTTTTTTAATGGATCTTCAGGAAAGTTTGCCTCTTATTTTACTAAAAATGAAGAATTAAACCTATCTGAATTGGAAGAAATGAAAGAGCTTATTGAGGAAAAAATAGAACATTTAAAAAAGAAAGATGAATAGTCTTATTGTTTTCTTATTAAAATCGAGCGCGGTATTTGTATTATTTTACCTAGTATTTCAATTATTACTTCGTAAACATACTTTTCATCAGTTAAATAGAATCATTTTACTAAGTATCATTCCTTTTTCAATATATATTGCAAGTACTTCTTATATAATTCCAATAACTACTAATACTATTGAAATTCCGTCTTTCATTGAATTAGACCTCGTAAATAATGATTCTATTATAGAACATACTTCTCCAATTATAACTACTGAAAACATTAACTGGCTGCTAATTATTACAGTAATTTATGGTTTAGGTATTCTTATTTCTTTATTTAACTTCTTAAAATCTTTAGTTAAATTATATAATTTAAAGTGTACTTCAGAAGCCAAAAGAAATCAAAAATACCTGTTAATATACGCTAATGTAACTGAAGTCTTTTCTTGTTTTAATTGGATTTTCATTCCTAAAAATTTAATTAATACTATTGATACTATCATTTTAGAACACGAGAAGAAACATATAGACCATAAACATACCTTAGATTTATTTTTAACAGAATTGTACATCGCTTTCTTTTGGTTCAATCCGTTTGTTTATCTCTATAGAAAATCTCTTAAATCTATTCATGAATACCAAGTTGATTCAGAAGTCATTAATAGTCAACAAATAGATATTATAAGATATTTAAATCTGCTAAAAATTGAAATTGAAAACACATCAAATTCAAATTTGTACAGCCATTTTAGGCAACCCTTAATTAAAAAAAGAATAGAAATGATTATGAAAACAAAATCAAATATATCATTAAAGCTTAAATACTTGATTTTATTACCAATAGCTTTTTTATGCATGGTATCATTTACAAAACAACATACGATAATTCCAGCATCAATTATACCTGAAATCATTAATGAGAATATAACAAAACCATCAATATCGCCTATTAAAAATGTATCTAAAGTTGATATTACAGCTAAATATGGTCCAGCAAAACATCCTATCTTAAAAACTATGCGACACCATAATGGTATTGATTTTAGAGCTGCCAATGGAACTCCTATTGTTGCAACAGCTGATGGTGTAATTGCTAATGTTTCTTTCGAAAAGAATTGGGGAAACCTTATTATTATTAAACACACCAATGGTTATGAAACCTTATATGCTCATTTAAGTAAATTCAATTGTAAGAAAAATCAAACTGTAAAAAAAGGTGAAATCATTGGATATTCTGGTAGTACAGGTTTAGTAACCGGTCCGCATTTACATTATGCAATTAAACATAATAATGAATATGTTAATCCGATTGATTTTATCAACTAACTTTCAAACAAAATTCTAACACAACAAACTTATTGTTTAATTAAAAATTTTAACTACTTATAATTCTATGAAAAATTCATTTAGAATTCAATTAATACTGTTAATATGTATTAGCTTTTCATTTTCTAATTTACATAGTCAAGATTTAAGTAAATTACCCTCTATAATAAAAGCATATAAAGAAAAAACTTTAAAAACAGCTAGGATAAAAGACAGTTTAAGTATTGTAAATTTTAATCGAAATTGGGATACAATACATTTCAATCCTTATAACAAGACAGAAATTAGTTTTCCTTTCGAAATTAGCTTCTTAGATAGTTCATATGCTTCACCAATTCCAAGAAAACACGTAATCACATCAAGATATGGATGGCGTCGTGGTCGATCTCATAGAGGAATTGATATCGATTTAATTACTGGTGATGATGTGTATAGTATACTAGATGGTAAAGTTCGTTATGTTGGTTATCATGCTGGCCATGGTAAAACTATAGTTGTACGACATTATAATGGATTAGAAACTGTGTACGCACATTTGTCTAAATATGATGTGAAAGTAAATACAGTTGTTAAAAAAGGGCAACTTATTGGAAAAGGTGGAAATACAGGAAGATCTAGAGGTAGTCATTTACATCTAGAAGTTAGATATAATGGTGTCGATGTTAATCCTGAACATGTTTTTAATTTTAAGGATAATACCAAAATTCGTTCTAAAAATGTTTGGGTTACTGAAGATTGGGCTACGCCTTACTATCATGTTTCAACAAGACAAAGTAATCTTGTAATTTTAGATTCGTATGAAAAAGCTACTGCTTACAAGAAAAGAAAACGACAAGTTTATATTGTAAAAAGAGGTGATACTTTATCTAGAATAGCTTATAAAAATAGCGTTTCTATACGTAGAATTTGTAAAGCAAATAAAATTAAAAGATCAAGTACTTTAAAGATTGGACAAAGACTAATTTTATAATGTTTGGTCATTATTAGAACCCTAACAAGAAAGACATATTATTTGTTGAACATTTTAAACATCCTGCCAATTCTAATCACGAAAAGTTTAGCTAAGGCTTATGTTATGACAGAAATGTTTTTAGTTTTTTTGAAATGTAAACCCTATTCATTACGACTGAAGGAGTTAGTAACTTGGTGATTTGATAATATAACAGTAAATTGACTTTTTATATACTGTAACTTTTAACGAATTATTAAGTTCCGAAAACTAAGATTCAATTAACTAAAAAAACATTAACATGAGTAAAAAAATAGGACTCAAAGAAGCTGTATCCATTGGAATTGGTGGAATGGTTGGTGGGGGTATTTTTGCTGTACTAGGTTTAGCTGCCTCACTAGCTAAAGGAGGAACTCCAGTTTCCTTTCTAATTGCTGGATTAATTGCATTAATTACGTCATATAGTTACGTAAAACTTTCGCTTAAATACCCCGACAGAGGTGGTACCGTTAAATTTATTAATAAAGGATTTGGAGTTTGTATTTTTAGTGGTAGTATTAATAACTTATTATGGATAAGTTACATAATTATGCTTGCGTTATATGCTTCTGCATTTGGTTCTTATGCTCCTAACCTTTTTAGCTTAACTGGTGACAAAACCTTAGATTTTCATATTTATAGTAGTGCTATTGTTCTTATTGCTGCATTTATTAATTACTACAGTATTGTAGTTGTTGGTAAAATAGAATCGATTGCTGTAATTATTAAGTTAGTAATCTTATTATCTTTTGTTGTTATTGGAGTTTATGGCTTGTATAGCAGTTCGTATTTACATCAACTTTCTCCAGCACATTGGGAATCTACTTTTAAATTAGTAGCTGCAGGAATGGTTATTTTTGTTGCTTATGAAGGTTTTGAATTAATTGCTAACGCAGCTCCAGATATTGAAAATCCAGAAAAAAATATTCCGCGCGCATATTACGGTGCTATAATCTTTGTAATTTTCTTATACATTATTATTGCAATGGTAACTGTAGGATCTGTAGCTTTTGATAAAATTGCAAAGGCACAAGACTATGTATTAGCCGTAGCTGCTGAGCCAATGTTAGGAAAAGTAGGATTTACAATAATTACTATTGCTGCATTAATATCTACTTTCTCTGCTATTAATGCGTCTTTATATGGGGGTTCTCGTGTTAATTATGAAATTGCAGAAGACGATGAATTGCCACATGCATTTACCTATAAATTTTGGAACCAACCTATTGGATTATTAATTACTACAATTGTTACTTTGTTAGCTGTTAATACTCTTAGACTAGAAAGTATTTCTACAGCTGGTAGTGTAGGATTCTTATTAATTTTTGCAATTGTGAATTTTGTTGGTTTTAAACTAGCCAAAGAAATTAAAGGGAATAAGATTATTCCTTTATTAGGATGTATAGCATGTTCTGCTGCTTTAGTAACCTTAATTATTCAGCATTACAGTAAGAGTAAAGAAGATGTATTTATTGCTGTAGGTATTGTTTTAGCTTCTTTTGCTGTTGAAACAATTTATAAAATGACAGAAAAAAAGAAATAACTCTTCTTTTTATTATATAAAATTTACAACCTTTTTAGTTTAATGTAACTGAAAAGGTTGTTTTAGTTTTAGTATTTTTGAATATAAAAAAGAATACAACGAATAATACTTTTACTACAAAAACACTTCCTATCTTATTTAAATTATTGTGGTTAGCTATATACCTTATCATTCTTTATATCGGAAGTTTTTATACTTTGCTATTTTATTTTTTAAATAAAGAAAATACATTCTGGAACTTAATCTTACCTAATATAACTACAATTGTTCTTTTAACTATTTACACAAAAGAAATACTTATCGGTTATCGTCCAAAATCTAAAAAACACATCAAATTATCTTTAATAATATACATTGTAATAGTACTATTATTATTAATCATTCAATACAACCAGTACAGTTTTTTTCTAGAGAATGAACAAGAAATTCACTATTCAGAAATAGCCTTAACATGGGCTGTGATTTTCACCTCTTATATAGGTTTAATAATGAATAGAATACAAAAACTTAGAAATTGATTTTCAAAAATCAGCTATAGTAAGCTTCTATTTTACCAATACAAAAAACTCTAATTGCAAAGGTTTTAAAGCCTTCTTTAAAGACACTATAAAATCATTTCCATACTCTAAATAATACTCAGAGAAGTTACGTTGACGTTCTTCTAAACTCTGATTCGGTAAAATTGTATTTTGAAGCTCTGTAATTCTAGTAACTAAATCAGCCTGTCTTCTTTTTTCCGCTCTTAACAATCGCTTTTCTAAATTTTGTAAACCTTTTAATTGCTTTTTCTCTTGTGCATTTACCGCGCCTACATAAGAAACATCAGTTTGCTCTGCGATTTTTCGTAGTGAATTAAATTGTGTTTCTAAAACAGTACGCTGCTCAGCAAAATCGAAATGCACTTCTGCATTCTCTTTTACTTTTTTAGCCAGTAAATCGTTTTGCTTTAAAAACAACTCTTCTACAGAAACAGATAATTTTTCTAACTTCTTATACTGCTTCTGATTAATAACTTGTACTGAATTACGTAATAATAAAATTGGAAAAGGAATTCTTACAGTATCAAAATAGCTTTTCAATTGCATCCAATAAGCCAACTCTCCTCCTCCACCTATGTAACATAAATTAGGTAGAATTATTTCTTGATATAACGGACGCATAATTACATTTGGAGAAAAACGTTCCGGATGATTTTCCAACTCTTTTAGAATCTCTTCTTTAGAAAAGCTAATTGTAGTGTTATTCACTTTAAAAATAGCATCTTCAAAAACAATACGCTCACGAAGTGTGTCTGTTAAGTAAAATAGATTAATTTCTCTAGGATTAACCTGAATTTTATACGACTGTCCTAGTAATGCATTTGTTTTCGATACTTCTCGATAAGAAGTATTTTCTAATAACTCTTGCTTTACAAAAGGAGCAAATTCCTTTTTAAGTGCACTCTCATCAGCGTCAATAATTACCAATCCATATTCGCTAAATAATTCATTTGCAATATATCTAGTTGCATCCGCTAAATTTGAATGCTTTAAATAACCTTCTGTAAATAACTCTTTTAAATAAGTGGCATTTCTTGAAGTTCCTAAATGCTGTTGAAACACTTGAAAAACATGCGATAAACCATCATTTGAAAACCGTCCAACTCCACCTGTTTGTTCAGAATTCCATTGTACTTTGCTTCCTTTGAAATTGAAATAATTAATTTCATCAAAGTCATGATCTTCTGTAGCCATCCAATATATAGGCACGAATTGTTGTTCAGGAAATTGCGCCGACAACTCTTCTGCTAAATTGATAGCTGAAATAATTTTATACAAGAAATATAACGGACCTGTAAACAAATTTAATTGATGTCCTGTAGTTACTGTAAATGTATTTGAAGTCAATAAAGCATCAATATTTGCTTTTGTCTTTTCAGAAATATTTGTCTTCTCGTATTGTGAGCGTAAAGCTGCCACTAACACTTCTCTAGTATGATTGCTAAACGATTTTTGTTTTTCGTTTATCTGTTTTTTAAATCCTTCAATATTCGGATAATTACCGTAAAAATGTTCTAATGTATCAGATTTTTCAAGGTAATTACACATCATTGTAGAGAAAAATCCTGTTTCTTTAAAAGGAATATAGGTACTACAATCACACTCGGTTAAAGACATTCGTAAATTATTTTTTGATAAAGTAACAAATTTAAGGGTTTGCTTACAACTTGTATCTCTTCTTAACAAAATTTTATTAATCTATTTCTCTATTTTTACATCATAATTAACCCGTATATGCAATTTAAACATCCAGAGTTTTTATACTTCTTGTCGTTATTAATCATTCCTATTCTTGTACACTTATTTCAGCTTCGTAAGTTTAAAAAAGTGCCTTTTACAAATGTTGCTTTCTTACAAAAGTTGGTGATTAAAAACCGAAAGAGTTCTCAATTAAAAAAATGGTTGATTTTAAGTACTCGCCTATTATTATTTGCAGCAATTATTTTTGCATTTGCACAGCCTTACTTTAGCAATACTACAACTCAGGAAAAGCAACATACCTTTTTGTATCTAGATAATTCACTAAGTACAAATACAAAAGGAAATTCTGGTAATTTATTAAAAACTGCAGCGCAAGAACTTATAGAAAATAGTACTGATGGTACTTATTCTTTACTCACAAACAATAACTTTTATAGTAATATTACCGTTAATGAACTAAAAACGGCTTTAAAAAAAGTAAAAAACACTTCTAAAAACATAGCTCCTAATGAAGTCTTTTTAAAAATTGCCAATCTAAAAAACACAACTGAAAATGTTATTATATCTGATTTTCAGAATTTAGACTCAAAAGATTTCGCTAGTAAAAAAATTCCTTTGTCATTAGTACAGTTAACTCCTGAAAAGAAGAACAATCTGTCTGTAGATAGTGTATTTGTTAATCAAAATGCAACAAATGCTCTAATGATTAATGTTGTTGTAAAAAACCAAGGTACTGCTAAAGAAAATGTTCCTATTGCAATTTATAATGGCGATAAACTAATTAGTAAACAAACTATTTCTATTGATGAGAATTCTACAAAGAATAACACATTTACTATAGAAAAAACAAATCCTTTTTTAGGACGTATACAAATAACTTATAACGATACATATAGCTTTGATAATACCTTTTATTTTTCATTAAACTCTGACGAAAAAATTAATGTATTGGCCATTGGAGCTAATAACGATTTTCTCTCAAGAATTTATACTGAAAATGAATTCAACTTCACTAGTTCTGAACTTCAAAAGACAAATTATAATATTATAGATCAACAACAGCTTATTATTCTAAATGAGCTCGAAAGAATCCCTCAAAGTTTAATTACTAGTTTAGTTAGTTTCACAAAAAACGGTGGTCATTTAATTATTATTCCAAATAAAGAGTCTGATATACCATCATACAATACTTTTCTTACAAACCTCTCTGCTGGTAAAATTGAAGCACAAAAAAAGGACTCTCTAAAAATTACGTCTATCAATTTTAATCATCCACTATTAAAAGATGTTTTTGATAAGAAAGTACGTAATTTTCAATATCCTTATGTAAATACATCCTTTACTAGCAACTTTTCAAATGCTAGTAAAATTATAGGTTTTGAAAATAATCAGCGTTTTATAACTCAAGTACAATTACCAAATTCAAAACTATACTGGTTTGCCTCTCCATTAAACAAAACTGCTGGTAACTTTACAAATTCTCCTTTAATAGTTCCTGTGTTTTACAATATTGGTCAACAAAGTTTACAACTTTCTCAGTTATATTATTTCATTGATCAATCAAATACAATTGAAGTTAATACGCAATTAGACAAAGATGATATTCTTACGATAACAGGTAATAATTCTTCATTTATTCCTCTGCAACAAACATTTCAGAATAAGGTAAGTTTGCATACGAAAGAACTTCCAGATAATGCAGGTTTTTATACTGTTAAGAAAGAAGAAACTCCATTAGTTACTATTGCTTTTAATTTTCCTAAGAATGAAAGTTTATTAGAATTTATGAGTGCTCAAGAGCTATCAAAAAGCAATGAAAATATAAAAGCATCTAATTCAGTAAGAGAAACTGTAAAAAAAATAAATGATAAAACGAAAGTTCATTGGCTTTGGAAATGGTTTTTAGCTTTAGCCATTGTATCTTTGCTGTTAGAAATTTTGATTTTAAAATACTTTAAAGTATGACTACGCTTTTAAAATCGGCGACCATAATAGATCCACAGAGCCCATTCCACAATCAAACAAAAGACATTTTAATTACAAACGGTACTATTTCTGAAATTAGTGATTCCATTACGGTTAATGATGAATATACTGTTGTTGATTTAGAAAATTTGCATGTTTCTACAGGTTGGTTTGATACTAGTGTATCTTTAGGAGAACCAGGTTATGAAGAACGAGAAACTATTCAACATGGATTACAAGTAGCCGCTAAAAGCGGATTTACACAAATTGCAATCAATCCAAATACGACTCCAATAATAGACAACAAATCGCTAGTTGAGTTTTTAATTAATAAAGCTACAAACAGTCCTGTAAATGTTTATCCTATTGGAGCACTTACTCAAAAAAGTAAAGGTGTAGAAATGGCTGAATTGTTTGACATGCAACAATCTGGCGCCATTGCTTTTGGCGATTACAACAAACCTATTGAAAATGACAATTTGTTAAAAATAGCCTTGTTATATGCTCAAAATTTCGATGGCTTGGTAATGAGCTTTCCTAAAAACAAGAAAATTGCTGGTGAAGGAGTTGCCAATGAAGGTGTTAATGCTACAATATTAGGATTAAAAGGTATTCCAAATCTTGCTGAAGAAATTCAAGTTGCTAGAGATTTATTTTTATTAGAATACACAGGTGGTAAATTACATATTCCTACAATTTCTACTGAAAAATCTGCACAACTAATTCGAGAAGCTAAAGAAAAAGGGTTACAAGTTACTTGCAGCGTTGCTGTTCATAATTTAACATTAACAGATGATTTATTACATGGCTTTGATGCAAATGTTAAGGTCAATCCTCCTTTACGTACTCGAAAAGATGTAGATGCTTTAATTGCTGGTGTAAAAGATGGAACCATAGATATTATCACTTCTGATCATAATCCAATTGATATTGAAGATAAGAAAGTAGAGTTTTCAATAGCTAAAGATGGTACCGTGGGAATGGAAAGTGCTTTTACTGCATTACATACAATATTTGATCTAGAAACGATTGTAAATTGCATGAGTACACAACCAAAACGTATTTTTGGAATTTCTGAAAATAGTATAAATAAAGACCAAGTAGCTAATCTTACATTATTTAATCCTAAAGGAGAGTTTGAGTTTTCTGAAGAAAATATAGTATCCACTTCAAAAAATAGTATATTTATAGGACACAAACTTAAAGGAGAAGTTTATGGTATTTATGCCAATGAGCAACTCGTTTTAAAATAATTTAATCTTATGGAAAACTTAACAGCAAAAGAAGGAAAAACACATGCTATTATTAGCTATATAACATTCATAGGCACTATTATTGCTTTAATTTTAAACAATTCAGCAAAAAATTCATTCGCCAGCTTTCATATACGACAAATGGTAGGATTAAGTATTCTATCGTTTATAAATAGTTGGGTTATTGCTAGCATTTTAGGTCGATTTGTTTCATTTGGGGTCTTTGCTTTTTTAGCGGTACTTTGGTTTATTGGTTTTATTGGAGCTTTAAATGGAGAGGAGAAAAAAGTCCCTATCTTTGGCGATTATTTTCAAGACTGGTTTAAAAGTTTATAACATAAAAAATAAATGAGTTTATTTCATATAATTAGATCCCCAAAAATTGCCGTTGAAAATCCTAACCTTTTAGTTTTATTACATGGATATGGTAGTAATGAAGAAGATTTATTTTCTTTTGCACAAGAACTTCCAGATGAATTGCTAATTGTAAGCGCTAGAGCTCCTTATGATATGGGATATGGCGGTTATGCTTGGTATGCAATCAATTTTACAGATGCAAACGAGAAGTTTTCTGATTTACAACAAGCACAACTTTCTATTAATAAAATCTCAGATTTTATTGACGAATTAAAAGAGAAATATATACCAAAACAAGTATTTCTTCTAGGCTTTAGCCAAGGAGCTATCTTAAGTTATGCTTTAAGTTTACAAAAACCGAATAAAGTACAACATGTTGTTGCTTTAAGTGGTTATTTAAATGAAGAGCTATTCCCTTCGGAAATTTCTAAGGAAATTACAACAGATTATTATATCTCTCATGGTTCTGTAGATCAAGTAATTCCTGTTACTTGGGCAAGAAAAGCTCCAGAAACACTTTCTAATTTACAGTTAGTAAACGAGTATTCAGAATACCCTGTAGGACATGGTGTAGCTCCTCAAAATTTTTATAGTTTTAAAGACTGGATTGTTGAACGGTTAAACTGACAATAATCATCTAATAAAATTTAAAAATCTAGTATCTTTGTACCCCTAAAAAATTTATAGTATGGATATTTTCACTCATCAAAATGCCTATAAATGGTTTATCCCTATTTGTGCTTTGGCCATTGGTATGGAGATGTATTTTAGCTACAAAAGAAAAGCTAAAAATTATGAATTTAAAGATGTATCTACCAATGTATATTTTGCTTTAACTAATGTTTTATTAGACGGTTTAATGTACGGAGTTTCATTTATAGTAATGGACTTCTTTTACGAATATCGATTTATAAACTGGGAACATACTGGTTTCTTATATTGGTTTATTGCATTTGTTGGTCAGGACTTCTTATATTATATACACCATTACGTAGATCATCATTCAAGGTTTTTCTGGGCAGTACATGTTACTCATCATAATTCAGAGTATTATAATATTTCTACAGGATTCCGTTCTCCTGTGTTTCAACCATTCTATCGTTTTATGTTTTTAATTCCATTAATATTAGTAGGAATTCAACCTTTACATATAATGTTTGCTTATGCAATGAATCAAAACTACGGAACATTATGTCATACTAATTTCATTAAAAAGAATACGAAGAAAGGTTTTGTTGGATTCTTATTAAACGTATGGGAATATATTTTCGTAACACCATCTCACCATAGAGTTCATCATGCTTCTAATGTGAAGTATTTAGATAAGAACATGGGAATGTTTTTAATTATCTGGGATCGTATATTTGGTACTTTTCAGGCAGAAGAAGATGAAGAAGAATATGAAAAATTGAAATTTGGTTTAACTAAAAATATAGAAGACAAAGGACCTATAAATATTATATTTCATGAATGGAAAGAGATTTTTAAAGATTTCTTCTCTCGAAAAAAACATTTACCACTAGGTACTCGTTTAAAATATGTCTTTATGCCTCCTGGATGGAGTCATGACGGAAGTTCTAAAACAAGTAGACAATTACAACGAGAACTAAAAAACGAACAACTTTAAATATTCATAGTAAACGAAATTCTTGCATACTTATGCAAGAATTTGTTTTTAAATGAGTAATCGTATTCTGGAGTTTGGAAATAATACTCAAATAATAAATTGGAATTATAGTTTCTAAAGCCTACACTCAAACTAAACTTTCCCACTACTGGATAAATATCTTTAATTACTGGAATAGTTACTCTAGTATTTCCATCAAAAACAAAATCTTCATTGGTTGTTGGGTAGCCTTGTAACATAGAGTTATAAAAAACAAATTCAGGTTTTAATTGAATTGCAAAAAATGCTGTTTGCTTTACCTGATCCCACCATTTTTGAGAACCAAAATATCTATTTGTGCTATTAATTGCATTATGAGGGTTTCTCTCGAAAAAGCTTTTATTTGTTATGGTAAACATTGGTCCTACATAATTTTTGGCCCATCCTACACCATATTGAAATCCATAATGAAAATAAATATTTTTCTTTTGCATTTTGAATTGCCACTCATGACTATTGTCGTATTGAATAGCTAATCTACCTCCATTTGCTATTTGAAAATCCCATCCGTTATTATTAGGCGAATCTGTAATATCTCTATGGATAATTCGTTGAAAGTTTCTACTTACTTCTCCTCCTATTACACCAAATTTTAACTCTCCTGTAGATCGATACGAACCATCATACTTTAATATGTTTCTGGATCTTCCTATATATTGAAAAGAAGCAAAAGGTCTATCATTAGGATTTAAATCTCCAACATTTCTTACATCTAAAACATCTGGTGTATATAATTCAAAACCAAAAAATACAGCTTGATAAGTTAAAAAACGATGTTCTCTTCTAAATGACAATAATTTTAAGCCTACGTAATCTGTAATAAACTCAATTCTCATTCCTCCTGTATATTCATGATCTCTATTATCAAAAAAAGTAAATGCATCGTTATCGGCATACACTCGTACTCCTTTTAATACCTTTTTCTTTGTTTTAAAATATCGATAGTATTCAGTTACAGAATCATAGAATTGTTTCAAATACTTAGTTGCTCTTTTAATAGAATCTTTAGAAAGTTGAGTTCTATTCGTTAGAGAGCTTTCATAATAATCACTTAAAGTATAGTGCGTATTTGTTACTCGATCAGGTAATTTATTCACTTGACCAAAGACATTCATATTCATTACAAATACCAATATTATTGCTATTAAATAATGTTGTTTCATGAAGTTATAGATTTCCCTATGTGGTTGATGTATAGAAATTTACTCTTTTACCAAATAAAAAACCACAGGATTTTCACTGTTTTTTCAATTAGCTTATCTATAAAACACTAATAGACAATTAGTTCTGTTTTTTACAATTTTTCCATAGAAACTATTCTTAATATTAATATCAAAATTTAAAAATTAATATTATGCTAAAAGACTTATTAAAATTAAACGGTGTATCAGTTCTTTCAAAAGCTGAATTATTAAATACTAAAGCATCATTAGGTCCATCACTTGCTCCTGAGGAAATAAATTGCATTATTTGGGTTACAGGTGCATTTGGCGATGTTAGTGTTTTTTCAAACTTTTACCCTGCGGGGTCTAACGCTTCTTCTTTAGCAAATAGCGAATGTCTTTCTCATTTAGGCGCAGGCGCATCTCGATGCCAATATGATTGTAGTCATGATGGTTTTGGGCAGTAATTTAAATCTTAGTTTAAAATACTTTTTAAGAGCAGTATTTTATAAAAAACAAACAGCAATTAGAAGTTTTTAAGTTCTAATTGCTGTTTATTATTTTATATGCAAAAATTTCTTTTTAAGCTAAAATTTGATTTGCATGTTCTTTTGTTTTCACTTTTGTTATCACATCTTCTAAGACTCCATTTTCATCAATTACAAAAGTAGTTCTATGAATTCCATCATATTCACGTCCCATAAACTTCTTTGGTCCCCACACTCCAAAAGCATTGATCACTGCTTTATCTTCATCTGCTAATAGAGGAAATGGTAATTCATTTTTATTTATAAAATTTTGCTGACGCTTGGCGCTATCTGCACTTACACCTAAAATTTCATATCCTTTCGACAGGAATGTTTGGTAATTATCTCTTAAATCACAAGCCTCTGCTGTACAACCTGGAGTACTTGCTTTTGGATAAAAAAACAACACGAGTTTTTTACCCGCATAATCTGAAAGTTTTATTGTATTTCCTGCTTGATCCTTTGCTTCAAAATTGGGTGCTTTATCTCCTATTTTTAGTGTAGTCATAATTCGGTATTTTTGTTATGTAAAAATACTGAAAAATGAACAAAGCCGAAAAAGTTCAATTCGTAATTGATACTTTAGAACAATTATATCCAGAGACACCAATTCCATTAGATCATACTGATCCTTACACACTTTTAATCGCTGTTTTAATGTCTGCACAAAGTACAGATGAGCGCGTAAATAAGATTACTCCTTTACTTTTTAAAGAAGCTGATAATCCTTATGACATGGTTAAATTAACAGTAGATGAAATTAGAGAGATTATTAAACCTGTAGGATTGTCTCCAATGAAATCTAAAGGAATCTATGGTTTATCTAAAATATTAATTGAGCAACATAATGGAGAAGTTCCACAAAACTTTGAAGATTTAGAAGCATTACCAGCAGTAGGTCATAAAACAGCTAGTGTTGTAATGTCTCAAGCTTTTAATGTTCCTGCTTTTCCTGTAGATACTCATATTCATAGATTAATGTTTCGTTGGAATTTATCAAATGGTAAAAGTGTAGCTCAAACAGAAAAAGATGCTAAGCGTTTATTTCCAAGAGAATTATGGAATAAACTGCATTTACAAATTATTTATTACGGAAGAGAGTATTCTCCAGCAAGAGGTTGGAAATTAGAAAATGATATTATTACAAGTACTATTGGAAGAAAGACAGTAATAGACGAATATTTAAAGAAGAAAAAATAATAAAAAAGCCTCAGTGGTAAGGCTGAAGCTTTTCTACTCTTAATTCAAATTCAATTCAATGAGAACATTGGACTTGGTTCTTACTGCTCTGAAAGTCTTCGAAAAATTCAATATAAATTGAATTGTTTTATCTTTTGGGTTCATCCTATAATCGGATGGTTTACTAGAGTAAATTTCTGCCATATAATAAGGTTTATTAATAAATTGTTACCTTGTTAACGCACAAATTCACAATTTATTATCAACTAATTAAAATAATTTTGTTTTTCTCAATTACTTTTCTCAAGTTAATTAAAGCATAACGCATTCTACCTAATGCTGTATTAATGCTTACTCCTGTACTTTCAGAGATTTCATTAAAGCTCATATCCATGTACATTCTCATTTTAAGAACTTCTTTTTGTTCTTCTGGTAACTCTTCAATCAAACAACGAACATCCGATAAAATTTGTTCTTTAATGATTCTCTTTTCTGCATTTAACGCATCGTCGCTTAATATTGAAAAAATATCAAAATCATCAGAGTTATTAAACATTGGCATACGGTTATTCTTTCTAAAATGGTCTATAACCAAATTATGAGCTATTCGCATTACCCATGGCAAAAACTTTCCTTCTTCGTTGTAGGATCCTTTTTTCAATGTTTTAATTACTTTAATAAAAGTATCTTGAAAAACGTCTTCAGCAACGTCTCTATCTTGTACTTTACTATAAATAAAACTGAAAATTCTTTGTTGGTGTTTTTTAACTAGAAATTCGAGAGCCACTTCCTTTCCATTTATATACTCTCGTACTAAAACGCTATCATCATATAAGTTTTTATACATAACTCTACTTTTTATGAAGAGCAACAGATTACTCTTCGATAAGGGATTATTACTAAATATTAAAAAGTAGTTTTATATATAGGCGTAACGTTTTAAATTTTAAATTATTAGACAAATATGTAGTTTTCTAATAACAAAACCAAATATTATTTAAAATTTATTCAAAAAATAATTTATTTTTCAAAAAAACTATTAAAAAATCACGCTTCCTTCATAATTAATTCGTTTTAATTTCATTTTCAACAAACAACACGTTTTAAATACTTGAAAATCAACAATTATATTTAATAACATTCTTTTTCAACTTCATTAAAGGTCTCTGGCCATTTTCATGCTATTCAAATTATTTGTACATTTAAGAAAACTAAACCCCCGACTTATGGAACTATCTACTACACCTACTGATCCTTGTTACGAAGGTATTATTTTTCCTCCTGGAAATACACTGCTAGCCGCTAATGGTAACCCAATGGAAGTACCAATACAAAAAACAGGTGGATTTACTTTTAAAAATCAGTATAAAAAACCACTTCCTTCCCTTTTAGAAGTCGAATACAATGAGGATAACGACAGTATTAAAGTTTGTATCTTATTTTTTGTAAATTCATCTTTTCCTTTGGAAGAACATCATTTAGTAGTCAACCAGCTTTTTACGATAAGTAATTATGGTCATTATAAACTTCAATTCTTTCTTCATACGAATAGCGAAGGAGTTTGTAAAGCTATTAAGGGAGAATCTACTGATGGTGAATACATTGCTTATACAACTGAGTTTACAACTACATCTACTGTTGGTTTTCCTGATAATATTGAATTGAGATGCATAAAAGTAGCACAAAGCTTTATATGGGATATTGATCCTGAGACTTCTAGAGGGACAGAAACTGTGGTAAAAGGAAGTAATGGTGGGTAATTACTCTTTTTTAAATTATAACACGGATTCTTATTTTATAAAGAATGTATTACTTAAAATGAATTACACTTTTTAGGTATAATTCGATATCAAACTTCCGAAATTGCCATAACCTTTATGTACTTTAAAAAAGCGTTAACATTCATTTTAATATTATTTTCTATTAGTATACTTCCTCAAAAGAAAAACATAAAATATCATTCTCATTTCTTTGAAAAAATCCAAAATGATTATTACGATAAAAATGAACTTCTTAAAAAGACAAGTGATTTCTTTCTACAACAAAAATGGGATTCTGTAATTGTTGCTACTTCAAAGGTAACTGATACCGAAAACTCAAAATCAGAACTTTCATTTTTTAACTACATGAGAGCTCACAGTTTTATGCTGAAAAACCTGTACAGTGAGGCTCAAACAGTATTTAAAAAAATTCCGAGTGATTTTCTATTTTACAATAAAGTTTTATACGCATTAAGTAGTATTTCACTAGAAAAGAGTCAATTTAAAGAAGCGCTTGTTTATCTCAAAAACATTGAAGATCGAGGAATAACTTCTATAGATGATATTGAAGATATTTCTTTTTTAAATGATCTTGGTGTGTGTTACTTACATTTAAAAAACTATGATAAAGCCAATGAATATTTATCTACTTATTTAAAATTAGCAGAAAAAAAAGAAAACAACAAAGAATTAGCTAATGCATACTCTAATATTGCTAATTTGTACTATGAGCAATACAAAGACAGTATAGCTATTGCTTATTTTATGAAAGCTTATGAAATTTCAAAAAAAACTTCTGATAATGAAATCAAAAGACTAACTTCTACAAACATGGCTGTTGTTGAAGAAAATCGGAAAAATTTCAGCAAAGCACTTGCATACAGAAAAGAATCTGAAAAATGGAGAAAATTAGTTTACGATCAAGAGAAAATATACAATACTGCTAAATTAGAAAAGAAAATTCTCGAAGAACGAAAGGAAAATGAAATTGATATTTTGAAATTAGAGAACAAAGTAAAATCTTTTCAACGAAATGGTTTTATAGCTTCTTCTATTCTATTTTTACTACTAGCCGTTACTGTTATTTACTTCTTAATTCGAAAAAATAAAACCACTAAAATTATTACTTCACAAAAAGAGCAATTAAGTCTTTTAAACAAAACAAAGGATAAGCTTTTTTCAATTGTGAGTCATGATTTAAGATCCTCTGTAAATTTAATGCAGAGAAGTAATTATAAACTTATTCGGAATATTGAAAATGAAAATTATAATTCATTGAGTACAATTGCAAACAAAAACGCACTTATTGCTACAACAACATATAATCTACTTGAAAACTTATTAAACTGGGCTACATTACAAACAAACAATACTTATTTTAATATAGAATCTCTAGAATTAAGTAGTATTCTTAAACAAATTGAATTTAATTATCGCCCGTTATTTGAAGACAAAAACATTAACTTTATCATTGAAGTAGAACAACCTACTTTTATAAAAGCTGATCTAGATTCTCTAAAAATCATCATACGTAACCTACTTGATAATGCAATTAAATTTTCTTCTGAAAATGGAACTATAATTTGTAAATCTGAAACTAATAACGAAAATGATTTGATTAACTTTTGTATAGTTGATAATGGTATTGGTATGACAGAAGAAATGGTTAAACAACTTTTATCTCCTTCTCCTCTGCTAAACAAAAAGAAAAATCAACAAGAAATTGGTACAGGTTTAGGTATACAACTTTGTAAAACATTAACTACTAAAAACAATGCCTTTTTTAATATTGAAAGCGAAATAAATAAAGGAACTAAAATAATTATCGGTTTTTCTAAAGCATAATATAAATGGAACATTTAAATATCCTTATTATTGAAGATAACATAGAGTTTCTAGAAGAATTAGTTGCAATGCTAGAGGAATATAACTACAATGTAATAGCTGTTGCTTCTAATTATAAAGATGCACTTACAAAATATTATCAATACAATATAGATTTAGTTATTATAGACATTTTCTTAGGAGAAAATCCCGAAGGAATTACATTTGCTGAAACTATATCTACAGTTCCTAATGCGTTAAAACCTTTTCTTTTTTTAACCTCTTCTAAAGATCGTGAAATCTTTGAACGTGCTAAGCTAACCAACCCTTTTAGATATCTATTAAAACCATTTAACGAACTAGAACTTCTTTATGCTATTGAAATGGCCATTGAAAAATTTTATGGTCAGCTAAATGTTTTCGCTAGTAAAGAAGAAGATACTGTAATTGCACGTGAATATTTATTTATAAAAAAGAAAAATGTTTTAAAGAAAGTAAGTCTTTCCAGTGTTATTTATATTGAAGTTGAAAATAGATATTGTAACATTATAACAGAGCAAGAAAAATTTGTAATTCAAATAGCACTTAGTAAAATTAATCAATACTTACCTCTTGAAGCATTTCAACAAGTACACAGAAAATATATTGTAAATACTGAAATGATAGAAGAAATTACGCTTTCTAAAAATTCATTACTCCTAAAAAACGATCATCTTATTCTTTTTAGTGATAAATACAAAGATCTTATCAAAAGTTTTTCAATTTTAAAATAATTTGCTTGCTTCCCATACTCGTAAAACTCATTTTTAACTCATCAGATTCTTTCTTTAAAATAGAATTATAACTCGCCGTATTCATTTACTACGAAAAATTAATCGCTTACTATATAAAATTACTCGTTCACTACACATTGTTAATTATCTATTTGGTTTTAAAGTAATTTCATACCAGAAAACAATTACTAGCGCTACATAAGTTTTCTAAAAACTAAGACAAGTAGAGTTCAGAGACTACTATAAAAAACGAGGCGTTCCCCCGAAAAGCCTTATGAGTAGGTAACCAATCATTAAATTTTTTATTAAAATGGAAAAAAGAGTAATTTTAAAACTAGAGCAAAATGGAAAAGACTTTGGCTATGTACAATTAAAAAATGACATCTTCTACAGTAATGGCACAAAAGAACAAGCTGTTGTATTTGAGTTAGAAAATTATCATGATTTACCTGACACCCATTATTACAGAGTTGCTGATACTAAAAAAGGATATATGGATGTAAAATATACTAGCTCAAGAGTTCAAGTTGTTGAACCATGGATTAGTGTAGATCTTTCATCGATTTGTGCATGGAAATACATAAACAATAGTCTTAGAATGGTTGTAAATCAAACTGAGACAGGAAAAATGCTATCTAGTAGTCAAGATCTTGAATCAAAAGCACTTTACGCAAATTTTTATGAAGGTAAACCTTTTAAGGTTACTCAAGTTGAAGTTAAAAATGCCAATAATAAGTCAAACCCAGAATTAGCACACGCTATCATTTAGAGGCTAAAATATCTAATTCTAACTTCAAATTCTTAATCAAGCTTATCATATATCATAGTATTCTTTGTATTTCTAAAAATTGTACAAAAGTAATTTCTTAACCAGTAATTACAGAATATACAAACTATTACAAAGTAAGATAAAATTTGAAAAGCCTTATGAGTAAGAAATTAATTATTAAATACAATTCAAAATGAATGTCCAAATTTTAAATGAAGCAGGTACAGCAGTAATAGCTACTGGAAGATCCAATAATTTTCAAGAACAAGAAATAGAAGTGATTAATATAAATAACCCACAAGCTATTCGTGTAGACTCAGAGTATCAAATAGGTCCATTTGGTGGTCCTTTTGAAGGAGTTATTTGCACTGCTATTTATGGTAACACTGCTGGTTTTAAAAGATAATTTTTATCTATCCATAGTAGAGTTCAGAAACTACTATAAAAACGAGGCGAAATCCGAAAAGCCATACGAGTAGGAAACCAATCATTAAAATAAAAAAAATGTCAACCTTAACACAAGAACTTAGAAAAACTTCATTATTTGTAAATGGAGGTACTATTTTTACGATGAATTTCGATTTTACAGCTGCTGAGCAAAGGGAAATCCTTCAATATTTACAGCAAAATAATTTTACTCTTTTTGGATTTAAAGGAGCTTCTGGACCAAATCAAGTAGCTGCTGGATTACCAACATGGTTTGCTGTTCCTTATAAAGAAATGTTTGGTACTGTAGAAATTGATTATGAACCTCTTTATAAAGTGTACGTTTTTAATAAAGCTGAAATTGGTGCTAATACAACAATTAAAATGGAAGCTTTATCTATTGAAATACCATTAGGTAGCAAAGTACAATTCAACTCAGATGGTACTTTTAGCACAATAGGTTCTGCAACTCCTGGAACGATTTCAGTATTAAACAACCGTCCTGCTGGCACAAGTAATATTACTATTGGTTTAGCTGCTAAAGTTAACGGTGTCTTTGCTCCTTTCTGTGCTTTTACAAGTACTCCTCAAGGTACTATTTCTATGGAACCTAATCAAAAAGTTGTATTATTTGCTGCTCAAAAAAACCTAATTTCTGGTTCTGTTGTAGGTAATGCTGCTGCACCAGGTTGCACTTTTGAATTCAATGCTTCTCACATTAATTTCGATTTGGAAATGATTCCTAGTACATTTGGTATTACCAATGCTCCTGGCGGATTACCTGTTACAGAAATATCTTCTGGAGCTTCACTTAGTCAATTACTTAACTAACATATAAAGATAGCTCCCTTGATATATCAAGGGGGCTTTTTAAAATTATGAGCTATAAATTAATTATAAATATAAATCAAGAAGGAAGGGAATTTCTTATTAAAAATCAACAAAAAATAATTATTGTACATGCTCCTAATAAAGATGATAATTTTTCTATTGTGAGTGCTTCCTTTCATCCATTTGGTAACAATAATGAAATTATTTTTTACGATGATTTTTCTTTATTCGTTACATCTCAAAAAATTGTTCCTTTTGATACAATAAAATTTAATTATAAAATAAATGTTCCTCTTGGCAACATATACTCTTTTAATGGGGTATTATTTTCTAATCAAGGTAACGCATATTCAGAAAATGTATGCGGGCTCAATAATCAGTCTCAACTCAATAACCTAGTTGCAGGCATAGGGCAAAAAATAAAGATAAATAACAATGAGCAAAATAGTGCTATTCGTATTACGTCTATTCCAAAAAATCAAACAACATATTTTGCCCCAGGAACAGTAATTAGAATTTTTGTTGCAAAAGGAATAAACACTAATATGATTATACCTACTTCAATTCAAAAAAACAATTTTAACAGAATACTTACGCCAAACATTAGTAATATAACTATAGGAAATTATTTAAAAATCGACGTAAAACTCACTAAAACAATCACTTACAACACTTCAACTAATACTTTTCAAATTTCTACTGTAAAGTAAATAACAATATAATTTTCAATACTTTTTTCCTTACTTATTCTTTTCTTTCCAATATTTCCTCACCTTATAAACATCTTATTCACAACATAAAATCGCCGTTTCGCTACATCACAACAACTATCAACCTGATTTTAAGGTAGTTTTACTTCAGAAAACAACTACTAGCGCTACATAAGTTTTCTAAAAACTAAAACAAGTAGAGTTCAGAAACTACTATAAAAACGAGGCGAGATCTGAAAAGCCTTATGAGTAAGAAATTAACCTATTAAAATTTTAAACAGATGGAAACTATTGTTAAACAAC
The DNA here is from genome assembly GCF_964511145.1 of Tenacibaculum amylolyticum. Classification (NCBI taxonomy): domain Bacteria; kingdom Pseudomonadati; phylum Bacteroidota; class Flavobacteriia; order Flavobacteriales; family Flavobacteriaceae; genus Tenacibaculum; species Tenacibaculum amylolyticum. The sequence goes on along the minus strand of NZ_CAZEFZ010000003.1, from coordinate 15,697 downwards.
AAATCATCGAAGCTAAAGTAAACGAACCTTTTAGTATTGATCTTGAAGGAAATGCAAGTACTGGATATTCTTGGTATTTAGCTAATTTACCAGAAGGTTTACTACTTTTTTCTGCTATCTATACTACTAATCCTCATCCATACGGTATGGTAGGTGTTCCTGGAAAAAGCACATTCTCATTCACTTCTGATAAAGAGGTAGATGCTGAGTTAACTTTTGTATACAAACGTGCTTGGAACAACGAAGATGTTCGTTATGCAACATATCAAATAAGAGTAACTAAATAAATTAAACCTCATGGAAAATTCAAACACTGAAATTAGACATTATTTCAACTTAAAGTATAGAATTAGTAACAACTTAAAAGGTGGTTCTTCTTTTACTATATCTTTAATTGTTGATACGAACACTAAAGAGATTGTAGGAAAGGGACATATATTTAAAGCTACGAGTCACTCTCAAAATGTTCCTACAATTTTAAACGGAGATTTTTCTTACATGGCAACTATGAGTTCTTGTAACATATTAGTAGTAGCAGATGGATATTCTCCTATTGCTCCATTAGTATTTGGTGTGCCTCAACCAATAAAAAATGTGACACTTAGAATGTCATTAGAAGAAAATTGGAAATCTGGTACAGCTATCTATTCTTACTTATATGATGGACAATGGATAGAATCTGGTTATCAAAAAGTTGAACTTATTGAGTTAACTGACGAACTTAACGTTGATAAATTAGCTTCAATTACTAACAATGCTGATGTGGCTATAGCAAATTAGACATTAATTATGTAAATACCAATACATTACACTTATTTAACTCCTAGAAGATTCATGCTCTTTTAGGAGTTTTTTTTATTTCTCTTCGAGAGTTCTCTCTAACTCTTTTTTTTAAAAAAACTAGTATTATTTCACCTTACTATCTTCATTGCATTCATTTCACAACATAAAATTCCCGTTTCACAACACACAACTAATTATCTATTTGATTTAAGAGTAATTTCATATCAGAAAACAAAAACAGCGCTACTACAAATTTTCTATAACGATGTAAAGTAGAGATCAGAAACTACTATAAAAAACGAAATTAAAATTCTAAAAAATAAAATTATGAGCAATTCAATTATAAATGATGTAATAGATGCAGACAAATTAATCAAGGATATATTTGGTTCTGATAAAAACAGAAATGATTTAGCTATTGGTGTACAAAACAATACGAGTTCTGAAATTAATATAGATTATTATATTGATCATGGTAGTTTAAAAAAAATTAAATCTCCTGACGCAAATAAGATATCTCCTGGTCAATTATGGGAAGCTGGAGTAATAGCTAAAGGTGCAGGATCTAATATTGGGTTAAAAATTGAAACTTCCACAATTTCATTTGCTGTTATAGCTGCAACACCCCCAAATAAACAAAATTATGTGAAATTGTCGCATAATGAAACTGGTTATGTTTCAGGTAAACAAGCTTGGAAAGCTGCTAACGGAAATGGTAAACATTATTCTGATGAAGGTTATTTGAATAGAACATATGGCAACAAAAATATAGTTATAAACATAACAGGAGAAAGTCCTGCTGCCTGCAGTATTATTGTTTCTGATGCCGAATAAATAATTAAAATAAATGAAAAATATGAAACCAGAAGGCAAAATAATCGATTCAAAGGTTCCAATGAACAAAGATCTTCCAACCATTTTTGTATTTACTGGCAATAGTGAAGTAAATATATCTATTAAAAAAAATACTACAGATGGTTATTCTTTAAAAATTGATCATAAAAAATAAAAGTCATTATTTTTTTATATTACAACTAGCAGTTCTTTAAATAAAATATTTAAAGAACTGTTTTTTTTGAAAGATATTTTCAATTAATCTTATATTCTTTAGACTACTATTCACAACATAAAATTCCCATTTCGCAACATTCTATTTACTCTCAATCAAATTTGATGGTAATTTCATACCAGAAAACAATTTATAGCACTATTAACCATTAAAAAACTAAAATTATGTGTACTAGAGTATTTAACAATTTCAATGAAGAAAACAATTATTTAACAACTGCCAGAAATATGGATTGGGCAACACAAATGCCTACAACAATATTTGCTTTTAAAGTAACTTCAGATGAGAATATGATTAAATGTGGAACTGAAAAAGAAAATGAACATTCATTAATTTGGGAAGCACAATACAGCAGTATTGTTACTATGGTTGGAACTAAAGCTCCATTTGGCGCTTCTGATGGAATAAATTCAAAAGGGTTAGTTGCTAATTTATTATATGACTGCAACGCTTCTTACGAAAGAAAAGATGGGAGTTCATGTAAAAACTTAGATGTTTTAAGATGGGTACAATTTGTACTTGATACTTGTTGTTCTGTGCAAGAAGTAGTAAACGCTTTCAGTAAAGATGCAAAAACTCAAATTCAATTAATTGGAGGAATTGTTCCCGATTCTGACAAACCTGCTTCTTTACATCTTTCTGTTTCAGATAAATTTGGAGATTCTGCTATTATAGAAGTTGACAAAGGAAATTATAAGATTTATCATAAGCCAGAATTCAGAGTAATGACGAATGAACCTTCTTATGCTAAACAAATAGAATTAAATCAATTTTGGCGTTGGCAATGGAGTGATAAAAATTTCTTTCCAAGTCATACAATTCCTGGTAGTCCTTTTCCTTCAGATAGATTTGCTAGAGCTTCATATTATCTAAATCACTTACATGATGCTAAAAGTATTCCTGATTCTTTAACACAATCTAAATCGGTAGTTATGAACGCTTCTGTCCCTGTTAACTTTGATTCTAATAATACACAATTTCCAAACATTGCACAAACATTATGGAGTACAGTTGCGAGTCATAATAACTTGAAGTATTACTTCTCTAATGCCCGAACAATGGGAGATATTTATATGGATTTAAATAAACTTGAGGAATTCTCGAGTACTGTTTCAAAACTTGAGGTTGTTTCTTATAAAGGTGGAAAATTTACAAACCATGAATTATTTGGGTGTCAAAATGAAAATTTTGTAAAAACTGATGATCCGTTTGCTGCAAATTTAAGTTTAGCCTTGGCTTAACAAAGTCAGCTATATAATTTCATAAAACCTCTATGTCAAAAACATAGAGGTTTTTTTCGCATCAATTTTTAAACTAAAAAAAGCACATCTATTTTCTTTCCTTATTTCACAACATAAAATTCTCGTTTCACAACATTATACTCATTATCAAGCTAGTTTAAAAGTAATTTTATATCAGAGAATAAATAATAGCGCTACATGGGTTTTCAAAAGTAGAGTTCAGAAACTACTATAAAAACGAGGCGTATCCAGAAAAGCCTTACGAGTACGGAATTAACCTATTTTTAAAATTAAAATTATGTCAAATTTTTTAACTACTACTTTCAAATTTATCACAAAAGAAAAAGATTCTGAGTTTTATATAAGTAATGTAATGACCTATGGCGTAGATGGATGGGTAACCATGAATCAAAACGAACCTGTACAAGGTATGGAAAATCAAGGAATTCAATATTTAAACATTTCTAGCGATAAAATAAACCTAGAATCAAATGGAGTTCTACATATACAAATTGACCCTAAAATAGTGAATCAAGTACCATATGCTTCAGATAAAGCTAGCTTACTTATTAGTGTTAATGGAAGTAATTTACATATCGATATTCATTCTGGTGGCGGTATGAAATCAACTGGAACTTACGGAAACAAAAGTGTTTCTTTCGATTGTGATTTTGGAGATGTTGGTGAAATTAGCACCATTACATGTTCTTAAAATAACATCAAAAATCATATTTAAAAGGTGTCTAAATCTATTAGATACCTTTTATTTTTTACTTCTTATTTATTTTTCTTTTACCCAACAGAAAGCCTTATTTTTACACCTTATTTTTTTGAGTACATGAATACTGATATTTCTACTGTTAATCCTAAAGAAAATATAATTATAAAGGGGGCTTCACTTCACAATCTAAAAGATATTGATGTTGTTATTCCCAGAAACAAATTTGTTGTCATTACTGGATTATCTGGTTCTGGTAAATCTTCCTTAGCTTTTGATACGTTGTATGCAGAAGGACAAAGGCGTTATGTAGAAAGTTTATCTTCGTATGCAAGACAGTTTTTAGGAAAATTACACAAACCGAAGGTAGATTATATCAAAGGAATTGCGCCTGCTATTGCCATAGAGCAAAAGGTGAACTCTACCAATCCACGTTCTACGGTAGGAACATCTACAGAAATATACGATTATATCAAACTTTTATATGCACGTATTGGTCGTACCTTCTCTCCTATTTCTGGCAAAGAAGTTAAAAAACATACGGTTACAGATGTTGTAAATCATATAAAAGAATTAACCGAAGGAACGAAACTATTATTATTAGCTCCAGTTATTATTCCAGAAGGAAGAGATATTCAAACGGTACTTAAAGTTTTAACACAACAAGGTTACGCCCGATTAAAATTTGAAGGAAAAGTATATCGTATTGATAAGTTTCCTATTGAAAATTTTAAAGGCAATACTCTAGAACTTGTAGTAGACAGAGTTGTAGTTCAACATGATGAAGATTTTTTTAATCGTTTAGGAGACGCTGTACAAACTGCTTTTTTTGAAGGTAAAGGTGTATGTTATGTCGAAAATTTAGAAAACAATACCACTACAGAATTTAGTAATAAATTTGAATTAGACGGAATTACTTTTTTAGAACCGAATACCCATTTATTTAGTTTTAATAATCCGTATGGTGCTTGTCCTACTTGTGAAGGTTATGGTAACGTAATTGGAATTGATGAAGACTTGGTAATTCCAAATACTGGACTTTCTATTTACGAAAATGCTATTTTTCCTTTTAAAACAGATGCTTACAAAAAATATAAAGAAGATTTAATTTTAAATGCTGCTGCTTTCGATATTCCTATTCACAAACCATGGTTTGAATTAACTGAAGATCAAAAAGCATTGGTTTGGAATGGAACAAATAAATTTAGAGGAATACATCAGCTATTTAGAGAATTAGAAGAGAAAAGCTATAAAATTCAGAATAGAGTAATGCTTTCTCGCTACAGAGGAAAAACCATTTGTACAGAATGTAATGGTAAACGTCTTAGAAAGGAAGCTAATTATGTTCAAGTATATGGTAAAACCATTTCAGATCTTGTAAACCTTCCTTTAGATGAATTGTCTGTTTTCTTCAACTCTATTGAACTTAATGAATATGAAGAACGAATTGCAAAACGTCTATTAACAGAAATTAAAAATCGTTTGCAATTTCTAACCGATGTTGGTTTAAGTTACCTTACACTAAACAGAACATCCAATACATTATCTGGAGGAGAAAGCCAACGTATAAACTTAGCTACTTCTCTAGGAAGTTCGTTGGTAGGTTCTATGTATATTTTAGATGAACCTAGTATCGGATTACACCCAAAAGATACAGAACGACTCATTAAAGTTCTGAAAAACTTAAGAGATTTAGGAAATACCGTAATCGTTGTTGAGCATGATGAAGACATCATGAAAGAGGCCGATTATATTATAGATATTGGTCCAGAAGCTGGAACCTATGGAGGTCATGTTGTAGCTGAAGGAACTTATGATGAGATTTTACAATCGGATACGCTAACTTCAAAATATTTATCAGGTGCATTAAATATTGAAGTACCAACAAAACGTAGAGTTACTAATAACTTTATTAAAATTATTGGTGCTAGAGAAAACAATCTTAAAAACATAGATGTTACTTTTCCTTTGAATAACTTAACTGTAATTACTGGAGTTTCTGGTAGTGGAAAAAGTACTTTGATTAAAAAGATTTTATATCCAGTAATGCAAAAAAAACTGATTGGTTACGGAGATAAAATTGGCGAATATACTGGTGTTGAAGGTAGTTTTGAAAGTTTAAAACATGTTGAGTTTATAGACCAAAATCCAATTGGTAGATCTTCTCGTTCGAATCCTGTAACTTATGTAAAAGCTTATGACGATATTAGAAAATTGTTAGCTACACAAAAGTTATCTAAGATTAGAAATTACCAACCAAAACACTTTTCTTTTAATGTGGAAGGTGGGCGTTGTGAAGTTTGTAAAGGGGAAGGTGTTGTTACTATAGAAATGCAGTTTATGGCAGATGTGCATTTAAAATGTGATACTTGCCAGGGAAAACGATTTAAAAAAGATGTTTTAGAAGTTGCTTTTCATGGTAAAAATGTAGACGATATCTTAAACCTAACTATTGATAATGCTATTGATTTCTTTTCTGAACATAGTGCTACTAAAATTGCTTCTAAATTAAAACCTCTACAAGATGTAGGATTAGGTTATGTTACTTTAGGACAATCTTCTTCTACCTTATCTGGAGGAGAAGCACAACGTATTAAATTAGCTTCTTTCCTAATTAAAGGAAATACAAAAGATAAAGCCTTATTTATTTTTGACGAACCTACTACTGGACTACATTTTCATGATATAAATAAATTATTAGCTTCTTTTAATGCATTGATAGATCGTGGACATTCTATTATTGTTATTGAACATAATACAGACTTGATAAAATGTGCTGATTACATCATTGATTTGGGTATTGAAGGCGGTAAAAAAGGTGGAAATTTAATTTTTCAAGGGACACCAGAGGATTTAATTCAGGAAAAAGACTCTTTAACAGCATTTTTTATTAAAGAAAAGTTAAAAAAATAAAAAAATATGTTTATTTTTCTATAAAAATGTAGCAATATGACAATGTTGACTCCAAAAAAAGGCAGATTGTTAATAGCAGAGCCTTCAATTTTGAATGATGATTCTTTTAAAAGGACCATTGTATTATTAACAGAGCATTCGGAAAGTAGCTCTGTTGGTTTTATATTGAATCGTCCTTTACAATATGTACTTGAGGATTTAATCCCTGATATTGAATGTAAATTCACTATTTATCAAGGAGGTCCTGTAGAACAAGACAACTTATACTTTATACACCGAATTCCTCATTTACTTACAGATAGTATTGAAGTAGCCAATGGTATTTATTGGGGGGGTAATTTTAAAGCTCTAAAAGTATTACTGAAAGATGATTTAATAAAACCAACAGACATTCGTTTTTTTCTAGGGTATTCTGGTTGGGGTTCTACCCAATTACAAAGTGAATTAAACACTAATTCGTGGTTTATTTCTGAAAATGATTTCAATAATATTTTTACCGAAGACGAAGAGGGTATTTGGAAAAATAAATTATTACAAAAAGGGGGAGAGTATAAAATTTGGGCAAATGCACCAGCAGATATTCAAATGAATTGAATTCTTACTTTCTTTTTTAAAAGCACATTAATCCCCACTTGCTTTTAAATTCCTTCTCTTTACCTACATAATTAACTCATTAAACTATTTTTTCACGCACATATAACTTATAATGCTAACTTATTTAGTATATAGTAAAGTTTATATCATGAAAAAAAGTCCAACAAAAGTTAAGTTAATTAAAAGTTATGGTAATATCTTTCTGATTAAATTTCCTAAATTCAATTTAACAGTCAATAGATATTACTATGAGAAAATGACGAATAGTCCTGAGGAATTTCTGTTCGTTTAGTTTGTTATTTTATATAAATATGTAATCTTATATATTATTGATTGTAAAACAGAAATCTAGCTTGTAAACATTAAAACTTGTAAGCTTTTTTGAATCTTCCCTCCTATTTCTGTTTTAAATGTTTTTTTTCTGTAGTTTGTAACGGGTTGTACTCCAATAATAGCATTTGTAATAAATACTTCATCTGCTTTTTGAATTTCAAAAGGAGAAATATTTGTTTCTTCAATGGTAAAATCTGGGTGTTTTTCTATAATTTCTAGAACCTTCTTTCTTGCAATTCCTTTTATACAACCTTCAGTTAATGCTGGAGTTTTTATAACTGTTCCTTTTACAATAAAAATATTACCATTTGTAACTTCTACTACTCCTTTTTTTTCATTTAATAACACACAATTGTCTAAATCATTTTCAGTTGCGAAAACAGCTGCAATTGTGTTTAACATTCTATTAGTAGTTTTTACAGTAGATAGTAAACCTGAATAATTATAAAAATCTTTATATAAATCAATTCGGTATGTTTCTTTAACAGTAGTTGAAACCTCCTTAACATCAATTAAATAATCTACTTCATTTGTTGCAGGATTGTACAAACCTCCATCTTTTCTATAAACATTTAATCGAACTCTTAATATAGGTGAATTGTAGTGTGCTATTGTTTTTTGTATTTCTTCTTCTAAAAATTCTAATGTGAAACGCATTGGGATTTTCATACGTAACATACGCATAGAAGCCATTAATCTGAAATAGTGATCTTCAAAAAAAACGACTTTTTTATTCTGAATCTTAATAGTTTCAAAAATTCCATCTCCATATTTAAAAGCTCTATTCTCGTTTGTAAGTCTCAATTCATCAGCTTGAATTAAGCTCCCATTATAATTTAACATAAGAAAATTTTAGAAATGCGAAATTACTAAATATGCAGATATTAGAATAAAAAAATTCGGCTGTATAAGCCGAATTTATATGTTAATTTTCTTTGTTTAAGCACCAATCAAATGTCTTAGCTCATCAATTTGATTTTCCCATAACATTTTGGCTTCTTCAGCTGCTTCTTCGTCATCAGCAAAATCTGTAACAATTAACGAAACGTCTTTTGTTAGTGGATCTACTTGAACTCTAAATTCAAAGTAACTATCGTCTCCCTCACTTTCTGTCCACTTATACTTAATACGTTCATCTGCTTTTTTAGTTACAATAGTAGCTTCTTCTTCACTATCATCCCAAAAAAATGTGATAATTTTCCCTCTTGAGTTTACCTTATCCGCAAACCATTCTTCTAATCCTGAAGGAGTTGCGAAATATTGGTATAACAAAGCAGGGGAAGCGTGTACAGGTATCTCTAATTCGAATTTAACTTTGCTCATTTACTTTATAAGTTTGGTGTACAATATATACAAATATTCTTTTAAAAAAAATTACAATATTTTGTTGCTATAATCTAAAAATGATATATATTTGCATCCGCAATTGGCGAGGTAGCTCAGGTGGTTAGAGCGCAGGATTCATAACCCTGAGGTCGGGGGTTCAAGTCCCCCCTTCGCTACAACCAATAGCAAAAGCCGAGAAGTTAACTTCTCGGCTTTTTTTATTTATTCCGTTTTACTAATTCTTAGACATAAAAAACACCTTAAAAAGGTGTTTAGTAATAAATATTAAGGTTTATCAAATAAGCTCATCATAGTTTTTTCTATATGACATTCTAATCTAGCCAGATCTGTTTTTAGTATTCATATTGGATATTTCATAATAATTCCCCTTTTTCAGATAGCCTGAGCTATAATCAATTTTTGATTTTTACTAACATCACCTTAATGAGTTTTATAGTCGCTATTATTAGTTAGTTGTTTGCGTTTACACATCTAACATCTTTGGATTCAATATTTATATATATTTAGTTAATCTTATTATTAATTAAAAAAATTCTTAGTTATGCTAGACAAGGTTTCAAATTTAGGTTCAGTTTTAAATAAATCTGAACAAGGCAAAATTAATGGTGGTTCAAGAACATGCTCAAAGGTTAGTGAAATTAGCTACACAAGCCCTTCTGGACTCACCATAGTTAATCAAGGATGGGAATGTACTGATGGTTATACTTATACTGTCACTCATTATCATAGATAAACTATAAAGCGACTTAAAGTCGCTTTATAATTATAACTAAATCCTACAGTTTTCTCCTTAAATAATTCAAGGCTTTACTCCCTAATTAATCATTTTAATAAATCCTTAGTTTATTACATATAAATCATAAAAAAGACTCTAATGCAACCATTAAAGCCTTTTTAAAACATACTTTATATTCTCTAAAGTGGATTTAGAAAAATACTTTTACAAATAATTAATTTAAACTTGGTTTCGTAACTTCTAAAATCTTAGCGACTGTCCCTTCGTTTTCTACTCGTAAACCTTCTTGTTGATATACTAGTTCTCCTTTAGGATTAAAAACACTAATCATGTTAGAATGTGAAAAATCTATTGGAGAAATACGCTTGTATTTTAAGGCTAAAGTATTTGCAAACTCTCTGGTTCCTTCTTCAGTTCCTTGTAGAAAAGTCCAATGTTCGTCATCCATTTTATTAAACTTCGCAAACTCTTTTAAATGCGCTGGCGTATCTACTTTTGGATCTATACTTACCAACACAAACTGTACATTTTTTAAATAATCTTTAGGCACTTTCGCTTCAATTGCTTTCATATCTTGTACTAATAAAGGACAAGCTGTTCTACAAGAAGTATAAATCATTACTATTACCAATGTTTTTCCTTTTAAATCTTTTAATTGAATAGATTCATCTTCTTCTGTATTCCATTGAGATGTTAAATCAAAAATAGATTCATCTTTAGTTACAATGTGCGATGCATTTCCAACTTTAGCTTCTTCTTTAGTTACAGCTTTTACATCCATCTTACACACCGGACAACTAACATCACCATTCGTATACGTCTTCGTATCTTCACATTTCATTGGACATTGATACACTACATTAGCATTAGTCTGTCTTTTATCATTCGTATTACAACTAACGGCAAGTAGAAACCCACATATAACAATTAAAATATTCCTCATCTTTCTATTCTTTATTTTAATGAAACTGTATCTGCTGAAAACGGTGTTACATTTTTACCTGTAGTAAATTGCCCCATCATACCACAATCTTCATGACTTAATATATGACAGTGATACATATACGGGTACTTTTCTGTTGCCTCATAATCAAACTTTACCAATAACTTAGAGGTTTGATTTTGATTTGCGTACATAATATCTTTCCAACCACTAGCATATTCTGGCGGTTTTTGATCCATTTGCTCTATAATACGGAAAGAACAACCATGAACATGAAATGGATGCCCTCCATCTACTGCAGTTACTTCCCATATTTCATACTCATGCATTGGAGACACTTCGTTAATTAAACTCATATCCATTGGACGTCCATTAATTCCCATTGCCACATGATCGTCGTCATTACAGTTATTTCCCCATAATTTTGCTTTAACTTGCATTTCTGGTGATAATTCCTGACTCAAACTAAACTTACGTGTTCTTAAGGCTAATTCTGGCTTAGGCGCTTCTATATTTGCCAATGTTTTTGGCATACTTCCAGTAAATCCTTTTATCTCATCTGTAGGATAAAATACAATTGCTTGTTCTCCTTTCTTCGTACTATTATCTATAACATTTGTTGGTGTTGCTTTTAATGTTTCATCGTCAAAACGTAACGATTCCAAAGCAAATGGTTCATCTTGGTCGCAATCTATCAACACCTCAAAACGTTCCGCTGGAGATATTACCATCGTTTCTACTTCTACTGGTTTATTAATAAATCCTCCATCTGAAGCAATAACATATAATGGCTTTTTATTACTAAGATTTAGTTGCATAAACGCTCCATTAGAAGCATTTATAATACGCAATCGCACCAATCCTTTTGGTACTTTTAAATCTACTGTTCCTTTTACTCCATTTACTAGAAATGAATTATTTACATTTGATTTTGTTAAAAATATTTGTCCATTTTTATCAAATTGTTTGTCTTGTAATACCACCACAAAATCGTCTACATTATTTGTTTTAGGAATATCCGCAGAAAGACTATCATCATCTTCTATAATGAACATTCCTGCCAAACCTTTATAGGTTTGTGGAGCTGTATGTCCATGCGTATGTGCATGATACCAATTCATAGAAGCTCTTTGGTTGATATGTAGTGTTGGCGACCATGTTTCTCCAATATTCATAGCTTGATGCGGCCCGCCATCTACGTGGCCAGGAATATGTAATCCGTGCCAATGAATTGCTACTTTCTCTTTTAAATTGTTAGTTAGGTTAAAAGGCACTTCTTGTCCTTTTTTTACACGAACTATTGGCCCTAAGTAATTGGAATTAATTCCATAAGTATCACTTAAAACTTGAGTTCCGAAATTGTGTTTACTTCTCTGTAGGTTTAAATTAATAGCAGATTGAATACCTTTGGTAACATCTATTTCAGGTAATTGAGGCATTAATCGCAACGCTTTTTTATCTGCACCCAAAAAACGACACGATTGCGCTAAAGTAAGATAAGCTAAAGAAGCTCCCATACCTACCACGAACTTTCTTCTAGATATATTATGCATGTTTTCTTATTTAATTATAACTGTAAAAAGCATGCAACTACAAATAATTGAAATAAGATTTCCACGAAGACTCCCCCTATTTTTTACTATTCTCATTAACATACTATTCTATACAGTTACTAAGTAACTGTATAACAATGTTATTTTAAAAAAGAATCAATGAATTCTAACAATATTTCTGTAAAACGCTAAATGATTTCTGTAACACAACTAAAAGAAGCTAACTTTTATCCGTATAGCATTATAAGTATAGATCTAAAAAATACGTAGCTAAATAAAATTTAAAATAAAAACTCACCCTTATACATACTGATTATAAATCACTTCCATTTTTAACTTTAATTTTTATTAATTTTTTCAAAAATTATTTCCTTTTTAACAGTTTTTTTTCTTAAATTTACAACATCTAAGAGACGTCTTAGATACTTTTTCTTTTTCATAGCAATTTTCCCACTCAATCTTTGAGTGGGTTTTTTTATACCCTTGAATGAATATTAAAACTACAATTAGTTTATATTTTGTTTTCTAAAATTTTGACAATTAAAAAAACACCTTAAGTAAGATGTTTGTAGTAAGCTAAAGATTGATTTTAGGTTATTTTCTTGACACTTTTCATTTAATTAATTCGCTTTCATAAATAGAAACTACTTCATCATTTAAGTCATATTCTATTTCTATTACTATTACCATTATTCTAGTGTTTCAATGATTTTTTATTTTGTATCTTTTTGCCTTATTAACCTTCTAAATTTTTTATTATGCTAAAAAACATTTCTAAATTAGGAATTGAATTATCTAAAACTAAACAACAACTTATTTCAGGAGGCAGCAGTTCTAGATGCTATTATTGTCATTGCCTAACAGGTGAAATTGTTATCGCTTGTGGTCCAGATCGAGTAGAAGCTTGTGGAGAAGCATGCTAATTAGTAGCGACTTTCGAGTCGCTTTTTTCTTCTATTTACCTCTCATGTTTTCTTCTCTTTTAATTTATTTTGTTTTTACTAGTTTTGACCTATGCATGAATTTATATCCTTCTTAATACTTTTAGTTCTTCTTTTTTCATCCTATTCTCCTAAAATATTTATGGTAAAAGGGACTGATAAAATCAAAAATTGGGTTAGAATTCTTCTAGCTGTTTTATTAATACTCCAGGGTTTTTTATTTTTTTTCTCTGACTAACCATTATTTATTTTTAATCTGAAAATAAAGACATGTCGATTACCATGCCTTTTCATATAATTAGTACCACTGACACTATCACTCACTGTACTGACTTAGTAAATCATTATTATTTATTTCTACTATATTTTCTATTTTATCTATATTCAAAATAATGCTTTATACAATATTACAAAGAGGAACACCTTATAGTGGTCCTATTCATACTGGTCCTGTTAATAAAAATTATGTTTCGGATACTAGCCCTGAAGCAATCCTAATTTCAATTGTGATTCTAATTCTATTAAGCGCCTTCATTTTTTCTTTTAATAAACAGAAGAAGTAATTCACAACAACTACAGCATAAAAAAAAGTGCCTTTCAGCACTTTCTTAACTTTATTTATTTTTTAAACTCCTGTAAATTGTTTCTCGAATTCCTTCAGCAGTAATAAACCAACCACCATAATCCTTAGCGTATTCTTTAGTTATAGATGCATCATTTTTAACTTCTTCTAAAGTCTTTCCTTCATCTATTTTTGTTTGTACTCTATCACGAAGTATTTCCAACATTTTTTTATAAGACGTTAACTCTTTTTTATTGGAAAGCCCACGATGTCCTGGAATAATTACTGTATCATCATCTGCCATTAATAATGCTTTGTTAGCTGCAGCAATATAACCATCTATACTTCCCCCACTATTTAAATCTATATATGGAAACTTTCCTTGAAAATAGGTATCTCCCATATGCATTACATTACTGTTTGTAAAATAAATATGTGCATCTCCATCGGTATGTGCATTGTGTACATGTGATACTAATACATCTTCTCCATTTATATGAAACATAACATCTTTATCGAAAGTAATTACAGGAAGCGCTTCTTTTGGAGAGGCTGGCTTTTTTCTACCTCGTACCGTACTTTCTTCTCCCATACGCTTTCTTACATTGGTATGTGCAACGATAATTGCTCCTTCTTTACTCATATTTTCATTACCTCCTGTATGATCTCCATGCCAATGTGTGTTTACTAAATATTTTACTGGTTTATCTGTTATTCTTTTAATTGCAGCTAAGATTTTCGGCGTTAAAGGCGCAAATTGATCATCTATCATAAATGCTCCATCTTCACCAATAAATAATCCAATATTGCCTCCTTGGCCTTTTAACATATAAATATTCTCCGTTATTTTTATAGGTTCAATAACTACTTCTTTCTTCTGAGCAAAACTGAAAGCACAAACGCATATAAAAAGCGTAGTTATTAGATTTTTAGTTGTTCTCATTTTTAATTGTTTTATACATTTTGTAATGCGGTCCTACTATGGCTACCATAAAGGATTCCCCAATAATTTGAAATTGATTTTTTTCGTAAAACTTGACAGCTACTACCCTAGCATTACACCATAGATAGGTTATATTAAGTTTTAACAATTCCTTTGTCGCAAAATCAAGCAATAACTTTCCATAACCTTTACCCCTAGCTTCGTTAAGAGTTGCCATTCCTCTTAATTGATATTGAGCTCCTTCAAGAACACCACTACTTCTTTTCATAAAAGTTCCAATACTAACAATTTTCTCTCTTTCATAAACACCAATGTGGAATGTATCTTCAGCATCATCTCCATCAAATGTATAAGGCAGATTCATTCCTTTTCTTAAAATTTCTTGTCGTATGAAATAAGTATCTTCTACCGCTATTTTTTTTACTGAAACCATTATTTTTATTGTCAAATTAAATTTTATGAATATTACATTTAAGCCTGTTGAAAAAGACAGGATTCTAGATATACTTCCTTTATTAAAAGTGATTAATACTAAAACACCTCCAGAATTATTAAAAGAACGTGTATTAGAAATGGTAAATTACCAAAATTATGAGTGTGTGGCTGCCTATGATGATGAAAAAATAATTGGTATTTGTGGTTTGTGGTATGCTACACGACATTATATTGGAAGAAGTGTTGAACCAGATCATGTAATTATATCTGAAGATTATAGAGGAAAAAGTCTTGGTAAACAGTTTTTTAAATGGATTTATGAATACACACAGCAAAAAGGCTGTGAAGCTATTGAATTAAACACGTATTCTGGAAACACCAAATCTCATAAATTCTATTACAATGAAGGCTTCAACATCTATGGTTTTCATTTTCTGAAAGTTATGCGAGAAGACGAAAAATTTTATTAAAAAAGTATAAAAAAACATTGCCAATCTTAAAAAGGGTGCTATATTTGCACCCGCAATACCGACGCGGGAGTAGCTCAGTTGGTAGAGCGTCAGCCTTCCAAGCTGAATGTCGCCGG
>NZ_CAZEFZ010000002.1:0-6268 GCF_964511145.1 Tenacibaculum amylolyticum | reverse complement strand
ACTAATGGGAACTTAATCACAGACGCCAATAAGGGAATAACGAGTGTTCTGTACAATCACCTTAACATGCCAACGGAGATTAAGTTCAATAACTCGAATACCCAAAAAATAAACTACGTCTATGCTGCTGATAGGACAAAGTTGCGAAAGACTACCAATGACAATGGAGCTATAACAACGACAGACTACAATGGCAACTATGTTTACGAAAACGGTACACTTAAACAGATAACCCAACCAGAAGGATATATTGAGCCTAACGGAAGTTCTTATCAGTATGTGTACAGATATGTTGATATATGGGGCAATACGAGACTGACCTATGCTGACGATAATGGCAATGGAACTATCTCACAATCTGAAATCAGAAGGGAGCAAAATTACTATCCATTCGGTCTAGAACATAAGGGCTACAACAATGTTCTTAATGGAGTAAAGAATAACCTTAAGACCTATCAAAAGCAAGAATTTACAGAAGATTTAGGGCTGAATACTCACGAATGGAAATATCGTGTAAGTGACCCTGCAATCGGTAGGTTCTGGCAGATTGACCCGCTGGCCGAGGATTATATGTACAACTCCACCTATGCATTCCAAGAAAATAAACTTGGCATGGGAGTTGAGTTAGAGGGGTTAGAATTGGCGGAGTGGTTTATGGATAAGGTTTGGCATGGTGTACTAGGCCAACCACGAGGTGGAAATACGTCAACTCACTTAGATAATACCCCTACCAGTTCAACACCAACAAAGAACATTACTGGAAACTACTTTGGTGATGCTCTTTATAAACTAGCAGGTGGTGAGACTATATCTAAAGCGATTGATGGTGATGATAGGGCGCAAGGCCAAGTGATAATGAACGGAATAGTTGCCTTACAGCCTGGCCCTAAAGGAGCGGGAATTGCAGATGACGTTGTTAAAAATACTGCCGATGATGTTGTTAAGGTAGGTAAAGGGGCTGCTAACCCTAAAGTAAAAGCTTCAATAGAAATTGGTAAAAAGGCTCATAAAGATATTCAGTCAAAAGCAGCTGCCAAAGGTTGGGGCGTTGAAGTTCCAATGAAAGACCCTGAGACAGGCAAAACAGTAAGAGCTGATTTGGTTACGCCTGGAGGCAGTCCAGTTGAGATAAAGCCTAATACAAGTTCAGGAAAAGCTAAAGGGAAAAAGCAGTTGCCTCAATATGAAAGAGCAACAGGGAAGAAAGGTAAAGTTATCTATTACGACCCTGAAAAATATAAGAAGAAGAATTAATGAAAAATTATACTGACGATAAGTTTGGGTTTGTATTCCTTTATCCTGATGAATGGACTTGTGAGAAAGAGGATAATGTAATATCTGTTTATGATTCTGAAAACGGTTTAGGAGCATTACAGTTTTCTGTTTACTATGTCGGAAATGACAATGAGATAGATTTAAAAGCTGAATTAGAAGATTTTTTGGAGGATTATGAATCTTTTGAGGTGCATATAACCAATGGCTTTGCTTACTCGAAGTTAAAAGACTCTGAAAGATGGTGGCAGTATTGGTTTTTTCAACGAGGGAACACTTTAATACTTGCTAGTTATAATTGTGAAATCGAAGATGAAGGAAAAGAAGATAGAGCAATCAAGGAGATACTGGATTCTTTTACTCAAAATAGTATAAATTAATTTAATAAAAGAACCGCCTATTAGGTGGTTCTTTGCTTATTATTCTATCTTGACAATCTCCCCTGTAATCTTACCCATATCATTATATGCGGTGTATTTATAAGTGCTATTTGTGGTTGAAGTTATATCAACATTTAATTTTATTCCTATTATAAAATTGAAATTAGGATTGTTTACACCTGTATAGGTCAAGATATATTTACAATCTGATAGCCATTTTACAGAACCTGTAAACTTAACCCCCTTTATATTGTCCTGTTCAGTTTGTATAGAATCAGTCCTTGTTATTACGGTATCTTTTTCATCAGAACCGATATACTTAAAAGTCCCTGTTTTAAATTTAGAGCAATCGCTTGTTTGAGAAAAACCACTAAAGGTTAAAAGGCAAAAGAATACAAAACAATACCTCATAATATCAGGAGTAAGCCTTTTTAGCTTTAGTATCTCGAAGTACGGTATCGATTAATCGAAACAACATATTTTGCGTCTCATCATCAAGGTTTTGAATATCCTGTAAACGCCTCACAGTCTTTTTGTCAAATGTAGCGTTGATACCTTCGCCAACCAGATAATCGAGAGATACATCAAAAGCGTCGGCAATACTTTTGGCAGCTTCGATAGAGGGAATAGCCTCACCACGTTCATACTTGCCAATCATTACTCTTGATACATTAGTTTTATCTGCTAACTCACCTTGAGACCAGTTGTGTTGTTTGCGTAGCTCTTCTATAATCTTACCTGTATTCATGATGTTCTTAATAGTATCAAATGTTAATTAAAATAACATTATATAACAAAAATAGGTAATTAAAAGCGAAATATGTATCTGATAGTTTTGTTATAAATGTAAATAAAGGATATATTTGTATCTGATAATTACATTTGGAAAAGTTTTTAACAATGCTCAATACATCGAATCCAAACAATTATGAGTACACCACCAAGCATTTAGAGCTACACATCTTGGGGGGTATCAAGACCAATAAGTTAGAGACACTTCGCATTACCCTATCTGTCCAGAAGCCCAAATCGCATAATGTACTGCGCCACTCGGTAGACCTTTACAATGACAATCAAGTAGAGAAGCTCGTCAGGAAAATAGCAGAACGTTTGGAGCTAGGCACAAGCGTTGCACGGAGAACATTACAGGACTTGACCAAGGAGCTTGAAAACTACCGTTTTGTATTGTTGGAACAGCAAGCAACACCAACCTATAAAGAACTCACAGCCACAGAACTGCGAGCCGCGGAGGCGTTCTTAAAGAAGAAAGATTTACTAAACCGCACCAATGAGCTTATAGGCAAAAGTGGTGTCATTGGCGAAGTCGATAATCGACTATTAATGTATCTCATTTTTACAAGTCGTAAAACAAATAACCCATTACATTGTATCAGCTTGGGCAGTTCCGGAGTTGGCAAAACACACCTGCAATCTAAAGTTGCAGAGCTGATACCGGAAGAAGATAAAGTGGAAATCACGGTATTGTCCGCCAATGCATTTTACTACTTCAACAGAACCGAGCTACAACATAAACTGATACTCATAGAGGACTTGGATGGTGCAGAATCCGTACTCTATCCATTACGGGAACTGCAATCCAAAAAGCGCATCACAAAAACGGTTGTGCACAAGGACACCAAAGGCACGACCAAAACGATACACCTGACCGTTGAAGGCCCTGTAAGTGTTGCAGGCTGCACCACACAGGAGAGTATCTACGAGGACAACAGCAACCGAAGTTTTTTGCTCTACATAGATGAAAGCCATGAGCAGGATAGCCGTATCATGCAGTACCAACGCTTGGCATCGGCAGGCAAACTGGACAAACAAGCACAAATGGATGCCTTACAATTATTGCAGAACGTACAGCGATGCTTAAAGACGGTAACCGTTATAAATCCGTATGCAGAATACTTGGAGTTGCCACTGTCCGTATTTAAACCAAGAAGAACCAACAGCCATTATTTACAATTTATTGAAGCGATTACCTTTTACAAACAGTACCAACGTGAGCAGAAAGTAAACGAGGACACAGGCGAGGTCTATATTGAAACTACCTTTGAGGATATACAGGAAGCCAACGAACTTATCATTGATGTGCTATTACGTAAGAGTGATACCATAAATGGCGCGACCCGAAACCACCTAGAAAATTTGAAAGCATATTTAAAAGAAAACAATCAGGCAACTTTTACCAATGCAGAAATACGCAGAAACCTACGGGTAAAAGAAACTACATTGAGACGTTACAACAAGCAGTTATTGGAGGAAGGTTACATAAGACGTATCAAAAAGGACAAGGTTAAAAGCTACTGTTTTGAAGTGATAGACCTAGAGGAATATGAGACATTAAAGGCACAAATAGATGAAGCTTTAAATACTTGTTTGCATCGCATCGAAGTCGCCACATCGCCAGTAACTCGCCACCAACAAAATGGCGAACCTAAAAAGAAGAAAGCCAGTTAGTTAACCATAACTCGCCACAAAACCCTAAAAATATAACCGAGTGAAAAAATTAAAGCTACATAACAGAAGCTACAAGGCATTACTGGTATCATTTAAAGAATGGTTGGACATCTTGGGGTATAGTGATAAGGTTGTAAAGTACTCGCCTATTTTTTTACAGGAGTTCTTCTACTGGTTGGAACAGAATGGACATGACAATATTAGCACAATCACACGAAAAAACATCACCGATTATTACACATACTTAAAGCAACGACCTAACCAGAGTTATGGAGGTGCATTGAGTAATCCATCATTGAACGGACATATAAGTGCGCTCAAAAGGTTCAATGAATACCTAAAGAAACACAATGCCAAAAGCCTGTCCATACACTTGCGTTTTGAGAAAAAAGACAGACTAACTGAAATGGATATTGCTACACAGGAAGAAGTAAAGGGACTCTTTGAGGCAACAGCATTTACAAGTCCATTGCAACGGTTCAGGTTACGAGACAAAGCCATATTAGTGATATTGTACAGTTGTGGACTGCGCAGAAATGAGGCAGTAAACTTAAACTTGAACGATGTGCTTTTTGACAAGGAACGCATATTGGTTAGGAAAACCAAGAACTTTAAACAACGGTTCGTACCTATCAACAATTACAATTTACGCATACTGGAAGATTATATCTTCGATGCACGTTTGGAGTTCTATAAAGCCAATGAAAGTGAAGCCTTATTTACCAGCTCCACAGGTGGTAGAATGGGTGGGCAAGCCATAAAGTTGCGACTACGTGCTATTATCAAAGCCACCAACAATAATGACCTTAAAGACAAGCGCATTACACCGCATAAACTACGACACAGCATAGCAACGCATTTACTGGAGCAAGGTGTAACTATTAAGGC
This sequence comes from Tenacibaculum amylolyticum, assembly GCF_964511145.1. Lineage (NCBI taxonomy): Bacteria > Pseudomonadati > Bacteroidota > Flavobacteriia > Flavobacteriales > Flavobacteriaceae > Tenacibaculum > Tenacibaculum amylolyticum. Next base: position 1,262 of record NZ_CAZEFZ010000002.1, on the reverse strand, counting down.
AGTCAGCCAATTTTTAGGGCATAGTAGTTTAGAATCCACACAAGTTTACACGCACTTAATCAAACAAGACATCCAATGAGTTACGAAGCATATCTATCAAAGAACCAATACAGCCAAAGTACAATCACAGTTCATAAATTACGCATCAGGCGTTTTAAATCTTGGCTCAAACGTCATGGTATGACGGCACACCAACTGAATTACAGCACCCTATTGAAATATGCTAAATACCTGCAAACAGAAAAGCACTATGAACGTCAATCTACCAATAATGAACTACGAGCAGTTAAGTTATATTATGATTACCTGATGGACAAAGGCGAGTTGGTCGATAATCCAGCAGACGATATGGCCATTAGGGGAAAGCATATCAAAGTCATCAATAATTTATTAAATGAAGAAGAATTAGAGGATTTATATTATAGCTACGATATAGAACATTACGACACCTTTTTTAAAGCTACCAAATTAAGAGATAAAGTAGTATTGGGTTTGATGGTGTTCCAAGGTATCACAGCCATAGAACTCTATCACTTACAGGAAGAATACCTGCAATTAAATAGAGGAAAGATAGACATCCCAAGTACCAGACGAAGCAATGCAAGAACCATGAAATTACAACCCTTACAGATGATGGACTTGATGAACTATATAAATACACAAAGACCCTATCTATCCAAACGAATGACCACAGACAATACAGAGCAATTTGTTTTTGGAACGATTAACCAAGTGTATTGTATCACTCATAGAATTATACGAAACTTAAAACTATACAATCATAAAGTTATTAGCCACTCACAAATACGTTCAAGCTTAATCGTGAATTGGTTATCGAAACATAACTTACGACAGGTGCAATATCTAGCAGGACATCGTTATATATCTTCCACAGAAAAGTATATACAAGACGACTTGGAAAACCTGCACGAAATCGTCAACAACTTCCATCCTATCAGCTAGATAATGTTGCTTAAAAGGGGGTTATAAGGTGTTCACTGCGCACCACTAGGCTCGTTTTTAAAGGTCTTTAAAAACCTTCGCTTCCCCACAACTCCGTTCACCCGCAACTTCCTTTGGTTGCTTATGGCAACAAAACCGTTGCTTCATTGAGGCTCGCCGCTGGTTGCCTCACTCTACTGCACTTTTTTTGGTGGATAATGATTGTATATAAAGCGGTCAAAAAAAGCTTGTGGCACGTCCACGGCAATGCGTAGCTTGCCAGTGTGTCCGTGTCAAGTTCGGCGCTCGCTGGACGGCGA
>NZ_CAZEFZ010000001.1:0-152938 GCF_964511145.1 Tenacibaculum amylolyticum | reverse complement strand
TTAAAAACCTCGACTTACTTGCAAAACAAGTAGTAGAAGGTTTTATAACGGGTATGCATAAAAGTCCTTACCATGGTTTCTCCGTAGAATTCTCTGAGCATAAATTATATAATAAAGGTGAAGACACAAAGCATATAGATTGGAAGCTATTTGCCAAAACTGAAAAATTATACACCAAGAAATACGAAGAAGAAACCAACTTACGATGCCATATTATCATTGATAATTCAGCATCTATGCATTACCCTCTTAAGCAAAAACAACAACTTGACAATTTAAATAAGATTGGTTTTACTGCAGTAGCAGCAGCTTCTTTAATAGAAATTTTAAAAAAACAAAGAGATGCTGTTGGGTTAAGTATTTACTCTGATACTTATGAATACTACGCTCCAGAGAAAGGAAGTGAACGTCATCGAAAAATTCTAACACACCAATTAGAAAAGTTATTAGAAACTTCTAAAAAAGATACTGGAACAGAAACATATCAATATTTACATGAAATTGCACAAAAGATTCATAGAAGATCGCTCATTTTCGTATTTACAGACATGTTTCAGCCCGAAAAAGACCAAGAAGAGTTATTTGATGCGTTACGACATTTAAAGTACAATAAACATGAAGTAATCCTTTTCCATACCTATGATAAGCTATTAGAGTTTGATTTTGACTTTGAAAACACACCTAAAAAGTTTGTAGATGTAGAAACTGGTGAACAAATTAACTTATATGCTGATAGTATAAAAGATTCTTATCAAGAAAAAGTTACCGATTTTTTTGACACTTTAAAGAATAAATGTTTGCAATACAAAATCACCTATGTACCAGTAGATATTAATGAGAATTACAACAAAATTCTTACTGCTTATCTAGTAAACAGAAATAAAATTTAATTTTTTCTTTAAAAAAGTTTGCAAATATCAAAAAGCATGCTATATTTGCACCCGCAATAACGCAACGGTCTGGTAGTTCAGCTGGTTAGAATACATGCCTGTCACGCATGGGGTCGCGGGTTCGAGTCCCGTCCAGACCGCGAAAAGCTTCTCAAATTTTGAGAAGCTTTTTTTATTTTAATTATTTTTCAACTTCACCTAAAAAACATTCATTTTCTTACTCCCTCAAAACGAACGATTAACAAAAAAATTAAATATTATTGCATTAATCTTTATGTCAATTCAAAAAAGCATGTTATATTTGCACCCGCAATAATGCAACGGTCTGGTAGTTCAGCTGGTTAGAATACATGCCTGTCACGCATGGGGTCGCGGGTTCGAGTCCCGTCCAGACCGCAAAAAGCTTCTCTAATTTGAGAGGTTTTTTTTGTTTATAGCTAGCTCTTCTCCTAAAGATATATTCTTTTAAAAACACCAAGCGAAATCGTTTACTTAAAAAAACAAAAAAAAATTTGCTAGACTAAAATTAATTTCCAAGATTTGTGATATCTAAATTAACTGATAACAATTATGTTACAAAACGTATGGCAAGGTTTCTATTTTTACTTTTACTTTTATAGTAAGAGGAGAGACTTTGTATCATCGTTTTAGGTAACAGAAAAACAATATAAATATAAAGTCTCGATAGTATCGAGGCTTTTTTTTTGATCTAAAATGAAAAGAATAGCCATACAAGGAATAGAAGGAAGCAATCATCATATTGTTGCTAAAAAGTTTTATGATAAGGATATTACGCTTAACGAATGTTTGTCTTTTGACATACTTGTTGATAGTTTATTGACAGGGCATTCAGATCAAGCAATCATGGCTATAGAAAATACTATTGCAGGATCTATCATTCCAAACTATGCTTTAATTGATAAAAACAACTTGCATATTTCTGGCGAATATTACCTTCCTATTCATCATCATTTAATGGCTTTGCCTAATCAAAACATAGAAGAAATTACAGAGGTTTGTTCTCATCCTATGGCTTTATTACAGTGTAAAGAATTCTTCAAAAACCATCAGCACATTAAATTAATTGAAGATGTAGACACTGCAGAAATTGCTAAGCGTATTTCAGAAAAGCAACTAACTGGAGTTGCAGCTATTGCCCCTAAAATGGCAGCTGAAATTTTCAACTTATCTATTATAGAAGATGAAATACAAACCATAAAACAAAATGCTACACGATTTGTAATTATTCAAACTACAAAACCTGAAAATGGCATTCATGAAATTAATAAAGCTTCTTTAAAATTTGAATTGGATCATAAAAGAGGAAGTTTAGCCACCATCTTAAATGTAATGAGCGATTGTAAGTTGAACCTTACGAAAATTCAATCATTACCCAAAATTGAAACACCATGGAAGTACGCCTTTTTTGTAGATGTTACTTTCGAAACATATAAAGACTATCAAAAAGCAAAATCTATTATTGAGATTATGGCTAACGATTTTAAAATATTAGGAGAATATAAAAACGGAAGACTATGATAACATTTGCAAACCGTTTACAAACAGTACAAGAGTACTACTTCTCTAAAAAATTAAGAGAAGTAAGAGGTTTAATTGCAGAAGGCAAACCTATTATTAATATGGGAATTGGAAGCCCAGACTTACCTCCACCAAGTTCTGTAATAGAAGCTATTCAGAATAGTGTAGCGGAAAATGGCGCTCATAAATATCAGAGTTACCAAGGGATTCCAGAATTAAGAGAAGCCATTAGTACATTTTATAAAGAGAATTATACAGTTTCCTTACACCCTAACACGGAAATTCTTCCGCTAATGGGAAGTAAAGAGGGAATTATGCACATTTCTTTAGCATTATTAAATGAAGGTGATGGAGTGTTAATTCCAAACCCTGGCTATCCCACATACAGTTCAGTTACAAAATTAGTTGGTGCAACTCCTCTATATTATAATTTAACTGAAGATAATAACTATCAACCTGATTTTTCTCAATTAGAAAAATTAGATTTAGAAAACGTAAAACTTATGTGGGTTAACTATCCACATATGCCAACAGGAACAAATGCATCTATAGAAACTTTAGAAAAAATTGTAGCCTTTGGTAAAAAGTACAATATTCTTATTGTAAATGACAACCCATATAGTTTTATACTTAATAATACTCCAACTAGTATTTTACAAATATCAGGAGCCAAAGACATTGCTTTAGAACTAAACTCATTAAGCAAATCTTTTAACATGGCAGGTTGGAGAGTTGGTATGCTTACAGGTAAGCAAGAATTTCTAACCGAAGTTTTAAAAGTAAAAACACAAATGGACTCAGGTATGTTTTATGGAGTTCAAAAAGGAGCCATTGCAGCTTTACAACTATCAAACGACTGGTTCAAGAATTTAAACAATATCTATACAACAAGAAGAGAACTTATATATCAGTTAATTGAAAAATTAGGATGTAGTTATATAAAAAATAGTACTGGAATGTTTGTTTGGACAAAAATTCCGTCTAATAGAAAATCAGAAGAATTTATAGATGAATTACTGCATAAGTATCACCTATTTGTGGCTCCTGGAAGCATCTTTGGAAATCAAGGAGAAGGTTATATACGATTTTCACTCTGTGTAAAGGAAGAAGATATAAAAACAGCTATTCAAAGAATAGATAATTTAATGGACAAGTAATATGAATGTATTTATAATTGGAGTAGGTTTAATTGGAGGTAGTTTAGCATTAGACATTCAAAAAGAGTTTACATCAGCTACTGTATATGGAATAGATCAAAATACAGATCATTTACAGAAAGCTTTAGATTTAGGCATTATACATAAAAAAACCACGAATGCAGATTTAATCAATGCAGATATTGTAATTATTGCTATTCCTGTAGATGTTTCTTTAAAAGTGATCCCTGAAGTTTTAGATCAAGTCTCAGACACTTGCTTAGTTTTAGACGTTGGCTCTACTAAGGAAGAAATTTGTGAGATTATTAAAAAACATCCTAAAAGAAGAAACTTTTTAGCAACGCATCCTATTGCAGGAACAGAATTTTCTGGACCTAACGCAGCACTTACTGGCTTATATAAAGGTAAGACAAACATTATTTGCGAAGTAGAAAAAACAGCTTTCAAACTACAAGAAAAAGCTTTAGATATCTTCTCAAAATTAGGAATGCGTATTCGATATATGGATCCAAAATCTCATGATAAGCACATAGCCTATGTTTCTCATTTATCTCACATTAGTTCCTTTATGTTAGGAAAAACAGTCATAGAAAAAGAGAAAAATGAGCGCGACATTTTCGATATGGCTGGAAGTGGATTTGCTTCTACTGTTCGTTTAGCTAAAAGTTCTCCGGCAATGTGGGCTCCTATTTTTCAACAAAACAAAGAAAATGTAATAGAAACTTTAGAAGAATACATTCAAAATTTAGAAAATTTTAAAGCATTATTAGAACAAGATAACTTTTCAGCAGTGTATGCTGAAATGGAAAATACCAATCACATCAAACAAATATTAAGCGGAATTCAAGAAGTAAAACTTCTCTAAAAGAAATTAAAGAACATGGAAAATACTAAAAAATTAAGAACTTGGTTAGATGACTTCAAATTAAGTCACCCATTAGTAATTGGAGGACCTTGTAGCGCCGAAACTGAAGAGCAAGTATTAAAAATTGCTCACGAATTAAAAGATTCAGATGCAACAGTACTAAGAGCAGGAATTTGGAAGCCTAGAACTAGACCAGGAAACTTTGAAGGTGTAGGAGCATTAGGTTTAAAATGGTTACAAAGAGCAAAAGAAGAAACAGGAATGTTAACTGCTACTGAGGTTGCCAATAAAGATCATGTAAAGTTAGCTTTAGAACACGACATCGATATTTTATGGATTGGAGCTAGAACAACAGTAAGTCCTTTTATCATTCAAGAAATTGCAGATGCTTTACAAGGAACTGATAAAATTGTTTTAGTTAAAAATCCTGTAAATCCAGATTTAGCTTTATGGTTAGGAGCTATTGAAAGGTTATATGCAGCTGATATCAAAAAATTAGGTGTAATTCATAGAGGTTTTTCTACGTATGAAAAAACACGCTACAGAAACAATCCAAACTGGCAAATCCCTATTGAACTACAAAATCGTTTCCCTGATTTACCATTAATTTGTGATCCTTCGCATATTGCTGGTCGCAGAGACATTATTTTTGATATTTGCCAAACTGCATTAGATCTTAATTTTGATGGATTAATGGTAGAAACGCACTACGATCCAGATAATGCTTGGAGTGACGCAAAACAACAAATCACGCCAGCTACATTAATTCAAATGATGGAGGATTTAAAAATCAGAAAAGAAACAGATACTGAAGCTGATTTTAGAAATGCATTGAATACACTTAGAACTCAAATTGACGTAGTAGATCATCAACTAATTGAAATGTTAGGAAAGCGTATGAAAATTGCTGATCAAATTGGAGAATTAAAGAAAGAGAAGAATGTTGCTATTCTTCAAACTAAACGTTGGAATGAAATTCTTGGCAAAATGATTTTAGAAGGTGAAGAAAGTAATCTTAGTGAAGAATTTGTTCTTAAAATCTTCAAAGCGATTCACCAAGAAAGTATCAATCATCAGAAAAAAATCATTAACGGTTAATTTAAAAGCGCATTTATTGCGCTTTTTTTATTTAAATTCACCTCATTAACCAACCCATAAACTTCATGAAACCAATTCATACCATAGAGGATGTTATTGCTGTTTTACAAGGCATCATTGATGAATCCATAGCACAAAAAAGTCCTTTAGGTTATTTTGCTGCTCTTTACCAAAAAGTAACCATTCAAGTAAAAGAAGGAATTGAAAATAATTTTTTTGATGATGGACCTCGTATGGAAAAGCTCGATATCATTTTTGCAAAAAGATATATTGATGCTTACTACGAATTTCAAGCAAATCGTCCTACCACACAATCTTGGGAAAAAGCTTTTTTATTGTCCTTTAATTTCTGGCCTATTGTATTACAGCATTTACTTATTGGCATGAATGCTCATATCAATTTAGATTTAGGTATTGCCGCAGCAGAAGTAATGGAAGGAAAACCCATTGAAGATTTAAAAGATGACTTTAATAAAATCAATACCATTCTGTCTTCATTAGTAAGCGATGTAGAGCAAAACTTATCTCGTATTTGGCCTTTCTTAAAGAAAATTTTGAAGTTCACACGTAAAGTAGACAACTTCTTAGTAGATTTTAGCATGGAAGTAGCTCGTGACGGTGCATGGAAATTTGCCGTAAAACTCGCTAATACTCCTGAAGAAAATATAGCAGAAACAATTCATTTACGAGATGAAAGTGTTGCCAAAATAGCCTCTTTAATTACCAATCCTGGAGTAATTGCAAATATTATTTTTGGGATTATAAGATTAGGAGAAAGAGGAACAGTTCCTCATAAAATAAAAAAACTAATGCACACACCTTAACTAGAATAGATTCAATTTTTATTCTCATCTTTGTTTTATGACAGGAACGGTGTATAAATCTACAGGAAGTTGGTACTGGGTAAAAACAGAAGATAACCAACTTTACAAATGTAGAATTAAAGGTAAATTTAGAATTAAGGGTATTAAAAGTACAAACCCAATTGCAGTTGGAGATAAAGTTCAGTTTGATTTAGACACTAAAAGTGATGAAGAAACAGGAATTATCACTAAAATTTTTGATCGCAGAAATTATATCGTTCGAAAATCTGTGAATCTCTCTAAGCAAACACATATTATTGCCTCTAACATCGATCAGGTTTTTCTAATGATTACCATAGACAATCCACCAACTTTCACCACCTTTATCGATCGTTTTTTAGTTACTGCAGAAGCTTACTCTATAGAAGTTGTTTTACTTTTTAATAAAATTGACACGTATAGTATAGAACAGAAAGCCGAAATTTTATATTTAAAAGATATTTATGAACCTATTGGTTATACCTGCATAGAAACTTCAGCTGTTACTGGTAAAAATATAGACCTTATTAAAGAAATGATGACAGGAAAGGTAAGTATGTTTTCTGGGCATTCTGGCGTAGGTAAAACCACACTTCTAAACTATATTGAACCAACTTTAAATCTAAAAACCAAAGAAATTTCTGAGCAACATAAACAAGGGCAACACACTACTACGTTTGCCGAAATGTTCGATTTAAACTTTGATGCTCGCATTATAGACACTCCTGGTATTAAAGGTTTTGGTGTAGTAGATATGGATAAAGATGAACTTGGTGACTACTTCCCTGAGTTTTTTGCATTAAAACAAGATTGTAAGTTTAATAATTGTATCCATGTAAACGAACCTAGTTGTGCTGTCAAAGATGCTTTAGAGGCTGAAGAAATTTCTTGGTCGAGATACAAAAGTTATTTACAAATACTAGAAGGAGAAGAGGAAAATTATAGAACTGATATTTGGGAATAAAAAATTGGTAGTATGAAAGCAGTAATTCAAAGAGTTAGTGAAGCTAGCGTAACTATTGAAAACGAAAAAGTTGCCAATATAGGTGCAGGACTCTTAATTTTAATTGGCATTGAAGAAGCAGATACCACAGAAGACATTAATTGGTTGGTTAAAAAAATAGCAAATCTCAGAATTTTTGGCGATGAAAATAATGTAATGAATAAATCGTTATTAGACACAAAAGGAGATGCTATTATTGTAAGTCAGTTTACGTTACATGCTTCCACTAAAAAAGGAAATAGGCCAAGTTATATTAAAGCTGCTAAACCAACTACAGCAATTCCTATATATGAAGCTTTTGTATCTGAATTTGAGAAAACTATTGAAAAAAGAGTGCAAACTGGTAGATTTGGAGCTGATATGAAAGTAGCACTTTTAAACGATGGACCAGTGACTATTATCATAGATACAAAAGACAAAAAATAATTTTATACATAGCAGATATTAAATATATTTGCCATGGAAAATAAATTCCAATTCAATTATACAAAAACATGAAAAAACTAATCTTATCATTAGCAGTAGTAGCTTTTGCAGTAACATCTTGTAAAAGTGAAAAGAAAGTAGAAACTAAAGAGGAAGTAAAAGTTGAGAAAAAAGTTGAAAACCCAATCAACTCTTACAAGGTAAATGTAGCTGAATCTTCAATCGAGTGGAAAGGAGACAAGAAAGTTGGAGATGCTCATAATGGAACTATTAACTTAGAAAAAGGAGTATTTGACGTTGAAAACGGGGTTGTAAAAGCTGGAGAGTTTGTTATCAATATGAATACAATTTCTAGTACAGACTTGGAAGGTAAAATGAAAAATAACCTTGACGGACATTTAAAAGCTCCAGACTTTTTTGATGTTGCAAAATACCCAACTGCAAAGTTTGAAGTTGCTAGCTCTGAATTAAAGGAAGGTAAACTTGAAATTACTGGAAACTTAACTATTAAAGATGTTACTAAGAGTATTACTATTCCTGCTACGTTAACAGAAAACGGAAATGATATTACATTAAAGAGTGATAAGTTTAATATTGACAGAACTGATTTTAATGTAAAATATGGTTCAGGTAAGTTCTTTGATAATTTAAAAGATAAAACTATTAACGATTTAATAGAACTTTCTTTTAACTTAAAAGCTATAAAATAACTAGACTAATATTGATTGATTAATATTATAAAAAAGCGAGCTTACAAGCTCGCTTTTTTTATGAATTCTTTTACTTCAAATTGTTCTTTAAAATGAGCAAGAATTTTCATCTTGACTTCTTCTAAATCTACTTGTCTACCTAATTCTGCTTCCATAGAAGTAACCGCTTTCCCTCTAATTCCACAAGGTATAATATGGTCAAAATATCCTAAATCTGTATTTACATTTAATGCGAAACCGTGCATTGTTACCCAACGACTCGTTCGAATTCCCATAGCACATATTTTTCTTGCAAAAGGAGTTCCTACATCTAACCAAACTCCCGTTTCTCCTTCACTTCTCTCTCCTTTTAAACCATACTCTCCAATAACTTTAATAATAACTTCCTCTAATAAACGAAGGTATTTATGAATATCTGTAAAGAAATTTTCTAAATCTAATATAGGATACCCTACAATTTGTCCAGGCCCATGGTAGGTAATATCTCCTCCCCTGTTTATTTTATAAAAAGCAATTTCTTTTTCTTTTAGTTGCTTTTCATTCAACAACAAATGCTCCATTTCTCCACTTTTCCCTAGCGTATATACATGAGGATGCTCTACAAACAAAAAGTAATTATCTGTTTGATTTGATTGCTTTTCCCTTCTATTTTTTATCTTAACATCTATAATACTTTGTAATAAATCCGTTTGATAATCCCACGTTTCTTTATAATCTTTCTGTAATAATTCTGTTAAATAGACGTTTTTATTCATATTTTTAACAATTACTTTGTTTTTGTTATATAGATAACATTAATAAATACTATTAAACCTAATTAATAATTTAAATTTTAACCCCTATGAATAAAATTACACTAGTGCTAGCGCTATTATGTGTAGGGTTTGTCAATTCACAAAGTTCGTGGAAAAAAATGAATTCCAAAAACACAGCTTCTAAGAGTGAATTAACATTTAGAAAAACGCAACCCAAAAAATTCAACCTATATTCTTTAAATATAGAGAATTTTAAAAATGAACTTACTCAAGGAGCCAGAGGTGTAGAAAAGGTAATCACGTTACCTGGATATAATGGAAAGTTAACAAACTATAAACTTATTGAAGATTCAAATTTTACTGAGCCTGTGAATGAGAAATATGGCTTCATTAAATCTTATTCTATTAAAGGTATCACTGATGAAACGGAAACAGGAAAAGTAAGTATTGGAACAGATGGTGTTCATATTACTATATATTCTGGACAACATCCTACATTTTATGTAGATCCATACACTAAAGATAATGGAACTTATATTTCTTACAATAGAACTAATATTCAAAATACTAGTAATGATTTTCATTGTCTTTTTGAAGAAGAAGAAGTAAAAAAAGAAATTGAACACGATACACATCATCGTACTCCAGACGATGGAAGATTAAGAACGTATCGTCTTGCTTTAGCATGTACTGGTGAATACGCACAGTTCCACGTAAACAATCAAGGTGTTGCTGGAGGTACTGACGCACAAAAAAGAGCTGCAGTATTATCTGCAATGAACACTACCATGGCTCGTGTAAATGGAGTATATGAAAAAGAGTTGGCTGTAAAAATGAATATTGTTTTAACAAACGGTAATAACCCTTTAATATTTTTAGATCCAGCTACTGATAATTTGTCAAATGATAGTGCTGGTACATTAATTAATGAAAGTCAAACTGTATGTGATAATGTTATTGGTAATGCAAATTATGATATTGGACATACATTTAGTACCGGAGGTGGTGGATTAGCCGGTTTAGGTGTCGTATGTATAAATTCCCAAAAAGGTAGAGGAATTACAGGAACAGGAAACCCTATTGGAGATCCGTATGACATTGATTTTGTTGCTCATGAAATTGGACATCAATTTGGAGGGCCACATACATTTAACAACTCATGTAACAACAATAGATCATCCGCTAATGCTGTAGAGCCAGGTAGTGGATCTACAATTATGGCTTATGCTGGAATTTGTTCTCCAAATGTTCAGGTAAATAGTGATGATTATTTTCACTCATTTAGTATTACAAGTATGTGGAATCACATTCGAAGCACCAGTTGTGCTACAATAACTAATACAAATAATGCAACACCTGTTGCTAATGCTGGAGCAGATGTAAGCGTTCCAAAATCTACACCTTTAGTATTAAGAGGTAGTGCAACTGATGCAGACGGAACAGCAGGATTAACTTATTGTTGGGAGCAAATTGATACAGAAATCGCAGTAATGCCTCCTACTTCGGCAAGTGCAGGTGGACCTTTATTTAGGTCTTTACCTCCAACAAATTCTCCTGACAGATACTTACCTGCTCTTTCGAGAGTTGTAGCAGGTTCTACTTTTTCAACATGGGAAGTAATTCCTTCTGTAGCAAGAGAAATGAACTTCTCTTTCTTAGTTAGAGATAATAACCCTGGAGGAGCTGCTAGTGACAGAGATGATTTAAAAATTACTGTTACAGATGCTGATCCGTTTTTAGTTACTGCTCCTGATGCTGCAGTAGTATGGACTACTGGTACTCAACAAACAATTACTTGGAATAAATCAACAACAGATCAAGCACCTATTAATTGTCAAAATGTACGAATTAAACTTTCTACTGATGGTGGACTTACTTTTCCAATTACTCTTGTAGAAAGTACTCCAAATGATGGAAGTCATCAAATTAGTGTTCCTAATAACCCAACTTTATCTGCTAGAATCATGGTAGAGGCTATAGGGAATATTTTCTATAATGTTAATTCTACAAATTTTACCATTAACTCTACAGTTCCTACTTTCATTATGAATAATAATACAAATCAACAAACGGTTTGTAATTCAGGGAACAGTACCGCTGATTACACATTAAACTTTGATTTTGTAAGTGGTTTTTCTGAAACTATAAATTTATCAGCGACAGGGTTACCTAGCGGTGCAGTTGCTAGCTTTAATCCTACATCTATTAGTGCAGAAGGGAATGTTGTTATGACTGTAAGTAATTTAGACGGTGTTAATCAACAAGAATATACAATTGTTGTTCAAGGGCAATCTACTTCTGTAACTCAAACTGCCGATGCTTTTCTAAAAGTAATTGGTGATAATTTCAATAATATTACTTTAACTGCTCCTGTAGATAATGCTACGGAAGTTAATATAATACCAACTTTTTCTTGGGGAGCAGATCCAAACGCGGCTTCTTACGATATAACTGTAGCTAGTGATGCTGCATTTGCAGATGTAATTATCAATGAAAATACTAATACCAACTCTTTTACTCCTACAGCTCCATTAAATCGAAATACTAAATACTATTGGTTGGTAAAACCAAAAAACTCTTGTGGTGAAGGTGCTAATTCTAGTGTTTCGGAATTCACAACAGCAAACCCTTCTTACTGCGCTTCTACTTTTACAAATGATGCTGGGGGAACTGATCATATTACAAATGTTACTTTTAATACCATAAACAATAACTCTGGTAATGATACGGTGGATGGTTATATTGATTATACTTCAATTTCTACAGATGTAACTGCTGGAAATGAATATCCAATAAGTGTAACTTTTGATGCTGCAGGGTTCCAAGATCATGTTTATGTGTATATCGATTGGAATCAAGATTACACCTTCGATAATGATACTGAATTATACGATTTAGGATCTGGTTCTGGAAATATTAATACCCGTAACTCTAACATTACTATTCCTAACAATGCTTTAAATGGATCTACACGTATGAGAGTTATTATTCAGTATTTTGATGGCGCTGGATTCCCGTTAACTGTAGGAGCATGTGACGCAAACCATGCATCTGAATGGGGAGAAACAGAGGATTACACAATAAATGTTAGTAACCCAACTGCATCTATTGATGATCTTGCTTTTGAGAATTTTATATTATACCCTAACCCTTCTAATGGTAACTTTAATGTAAGCTTTAAAGTTTTAAATTCTGATGAAACTACAATTAAGTTATTTGATATTAGAGGAAGATTAGTAGAAAGTAAAGCGTTTAGAAATACACCAGCTACTTTCTCTGAAGAATTCAACTTTAATAATTTAAATGCTGGTTTATATTTGTTACAAGTTGAAAATGGTAATCAAAAAGCAACTAGAAAGATTATTATAAGATAAACTAGTAATATTAGTTTACTCTTTAAAATGATAAAAAGGCGCGTTGTATATAACGCGCCTTTCTTTTTGATTAATACAAAACAAACTATAAATTGTACTTTACACTAAAGGTTACAAATCTTGGTTGTACAATGTATGCTGAAGAACTATTAAAAATAGCATTCGACTCATCTTGATTTAAAGACCTTGTATTTAACAAATTCGTTGCTTTGATAATGTATTCCCATTTACTTCCTCCTTTTTGGTAGCTTAAATCTGCATCCCAAAAACTATAATCGTTCAATGTTCTTGATTGATTTCTAAAATTGTTATACGTGTATTTTGTGTTGAACACTAATTCATCTGTAATAAACGTATCAAAACTTACAAAAGGACTATGCGTTGTAAAAGTATTCACAATTCCTCCTTGATCATATTTATTAATACTTACATTATAACCTATATCAAAATTAGGGGCATTTCTAAAATTAGAGCTAAATCTTGTATTATAATTTTGTGTAAACGAATTCGACTCTCTATTTTCATTTTCACCTGTTAGTCCAGAAAAGAATAAATTATTAGAAATTGCATACGCCACATTTCCTCCTAGTGTTACTTTAAATTTTCTATAACTCTTCTGAAAATTTGCATTAGCAGAAATCGTTTCATCAGGGAATACTGAATTAATAGAAGTAGATACTTGATCTACTCCATCAAAACGTGTAGCTCCTTTTACTGCATCAATTCGTTTGCTATAGTTAATATTTGCAAAAACATTCGTGTAATTAAACATATTGAAACTGAAATAGCTCAAATTCACATTATGAGATAATGAATTTTCTAATTCTCTATTCCCGCTATACAAACTATTATAATTATTAAATACAAATCCTTCTGCAACACTGTTAATATCTGTAAAACTAACTTGCTGACTATAATTTAATCTCAGTGTTTCAGATTTCTTAAGTGCAACTTTAATAGAAGCATCTGGTAATAGTTTTGTAAAACTGTTATCAAAAACACTCCCTAGTTGTGTGTTTTTTGCTGAGTACTTATGCGCAGTAACCCCTTGATTAAATGTAAAAATTCCAGTAATAAACTTATAGTGTAATCCAACATAATAATCATCAAAAGAATAATCTACATTATTAATTGCATTTGGATTATTAATATTTTGTTGATCTCCGTTTGTTAATACTTGAAATACATCTGAGTTAAATTCTTGATTACTCAATGTAGTTCCTAAAGTTACGTTTACATTACTCTTAGGATTAATTACATAGTAATAATCTAATTTTGCATCAACTTTATTCGTTTTTACTCTTTTATTCTGAGAAACATCAAATAACGGTTGATCTGTTAATCCTAGTTGATTAAAAAACGACAACTGAGATAATCTTGCATTATAAAATGGATCTTCATCTTGCCATAAATGTTGTGCTTCAAAAGCAAATATGTTGCGATCGTTTAATGTATAATAGTAGTTAATATTCTGATTAATCGAAAAAGGATTCTGCGTTGTTAACTCTGTAATAGGAACCGTAGTTGTTATTCCTCCGATAGTTGTTCTTTCTGAAGTTAACAATTGTCTTTCTTGCTGATCTGAAATTTTCGCAAAAATATCATAATCAAACTGATTATCTGTGTTTGGCTTATAACTAGAACTTAACTTAATCAATCCTAAATCGTTTTGCTGGTTTGTGGTACTTTGTGTAGTTTCTGTATCTATAGCTGCATCGTTGTTATTATCTGGATTTAAGTAATTACGTATTGTATTTTCTTCTAAATCCGTATCTGATCCAGAATAAATTGCAAATCCGCTAATATCCCAATTCTTTTTAGGAGCATAACTAAAATTAAGTGCGCCAAAACGAGATTCAATTTCTTTAGCCCTATTATTTCTTAATGTTAAGAAACCAATATCTGAAGAGGCAACATTAAACCCTGTTCCTCTTCCTCCTCCACCTCTAAAACCTCCAGTGAACTTAAAATAATCGCGACGTGTAAAAGGGATTTCCCCAATGTTATTAAAATCGGTAATTAAATTCAAGCTATACTTTGGACTGTAATAAAATAATTTTGGATGTACTATGTATCTAGTATCTTCTGTTCCCATACCAATTCCAGCAGCAACTTCTCCAAACCAAAAATTCTTTTTCCCTTCTTTTAGCTTTAAATTAATCACAATGTTATCTTCATTATCAGTAACACTACTCATTTGTCGTACTTCACTATGATTCTTCAATACTTGCACCTTATCAATTGCATTTGCAGGAATATTTTTAGTAGCTAGCTTCGTATCTCCATCAAAAAAATCTTTTCCTTCTACCATTACCTTATTCACGGTCTTTCCTTCCACTTGAATTTCTCCTTCATCATTCACTTCTACACCCGGTAATTTCTTAAGAACATCTTCTAATTTTTTTTCAGTACCACTCTTAAAAGAATCTGCATTGTAAACAATTGTATCTCCTTTAACTGTTACTGGCATTTTAGAAATAATTTCTACCTCATCTAATGTATTATCTAAGGCGAGTATAATATCTCTTGTTAAATCTGCTTCTTTTGTTCCAACTTCTAAAGTTCCTGTTTTCATTCCTACATAACTTGCTTTAACAGTATAATTCGCATTCTTATTCAGGTTCAATTTATAATTCCCAAATGCATCTGTAAAACCATAGGAGTCTATCTTTTTAGTTTGTTTGTTAATAGCAATAATATTTGCCATTTCTAATGTATTACCTATACTATCTTTTACTACTCCCGTAAGTTTAATTTGGGCACTAGTATGACAAGCAATTAATAAAATTGCTATAAGAATTATTTTTTTCATTATTAAAAATTTGATTATCTAACGTCTAGAGCCTCGACCTCTTCCTCCTCTTCTTCCCTTCCATATTTCTTGCATTTCTTCCATCTTCTTTTTCACAATAGCATTGTATTCTTTTCTAGTTACTTCTTTTCCTTTAGAAGGCTCTTTAATATCAATTGAATTTTTAGGATTCAACACAACTTCTGTACATAAAACTGTAGTGTTTCCTGCATTTACCTCTAAGATTAAACCTGGTAACCCCCAATATTCTCCTGGTCCGTTACTAACTGGAATTTGTGGTGTATACCATGCAGTTACTAAAACTTCTTTTGGCATTTCTATATCTTCAGTTACTTTTTTAGTAGCCTCATCATCTTTTCTTTTTTTATCTCTACCACGACTTCTTCTTCGCATATTTTGCCAATCTAAAGCGTCTGTTTTTTTTAACATTGTAGCCTTATAACAAACATAGTTTCCTATTTTTTTGGTTTCTGCTCCCATTTCCCAGCTAGGCAGCTCAACTTTTTCTTTAATTAAAAAGTTTTTTCCAAAAAATTCTGTTTCTTCTAAAAAGTCTTTACTAATTGTATTTTTATACTGTGTTCCTCCTGTAAAACCTCCAAATCGAAATCCACCTCCTCTTCCAGGTGCTTCTAATTTTTCTTCTTCTTCGTATATAGAAGCTGTTTTATTAAAGTTTAATATGTATGTCTTTTCTAACATGTTTTTCATCCGATCCATTATCCGCTTCTTTTGCTGTTCAGACATATCACGATTATTGAATCGTTCCATATCAAACGATGTTTTAGATTGATAAACAGCTCTTCCAGAAAAGTTTTTTTGTGCAAAACACACTACAGAGCAAAAAATAAATAGATAAGTAATAAGTGGTTTCATATCGATTAGCTTTATTTATATTCAAGATAACTTCAGTTATCTTCTGTTAGACTATAGAATAAACTAAAGGTTTAAACCACTTATATAATTAACCTCTAATCTCTATACTAATAGATTCTCCATTACCTTTTGTTTTTCTATTATTTTTAAATCGCTCCATCATTTCTTCTGTTTTCTCTTCCATAATTTTATCGAACTTTTCTTGAGATACTTTTTTTCCTTTTCTAGGTTTTTTTATCTCAATTTTTTCTGATGGATTTAAAACAATTTCTGTACACACAATAGTTTGTTTTCCTTCATGAATTTCCAAAATCAATCCTGGCAACCCCCAATACATTCCTGGTCCATTGCTCACTGGAATTTGTGGTGTATACCAAGCTTCTGTTGTAATAGTTACTGTTTTTGTGCTTTCTTCTTGCTCCCCATCTGTCATGGTAAAACTTCTTTGTTCTTCTTCTCTAGATCTTGTTGCCTTATAACAAGTATAGTTTCCTATTTTTTTAGTTTCAGAAGTCATTTCCCATGGTGTCTCTGGCAATGTATCTTCAATAAGAAATCGTTTTCCGCTAATCTCTGTTTTATTAATATATTCTTTATGTAATACATCTTTATATAACACGTCGTTTCCTCCACCATTTCCAAACATCATTATTTGTACACCTCCGCTATTAACTTCTGGTTCTAACTCTTTATTCTGTGTATAAGTAGAAACAGATTTATTAAAAGCTAGTGTATATGTTTTCTGAAACATTTTTTTCATTCTTTCATGCAATTTCTTTTGTATATCTGAATTAGGAGCATTATCACCAGAACTAACTTTTATGTCCATATTTCTATGGGTTTTATATGTTGCTTTACCCTGAAAATTTTGTCCATAAACGGCTACCGTTAACATTGACACAAATAGTAAAATTATATTTCTCATGACTCTTGTTTTTTATAGTTTTTGGATTGCTTTTGTTATTCTTTTTGCTATGGTTATTGTATGATCTATATCTTCCGATTTACCTCTAACAACAAATTTATATTTGTATTTCTTTTCACATTCTTTTCTGTTTTCATCCTTTACATTACAGCCAATAGCAATCTTATCTTCTTTATCGTTATCCTTAACAATCTCTTTTATATTGTCCCATTGAATCGTATTTAATTCATCTAAAGAATCAACCGTGTAAATAAGTGATATTATTTTTCTGTTATGAATTTCTGCTGTAGTTACCTCTTCTTGTCCACTTAATTTTGCTGCTACGAGAAGCATTAGTAATAATAGAATTTTGTTCATAGTTTGTTGATTTTTAAATTACACTACAAATATGTTTTTGATTTTTTTGCTTTTGAGTTAACTAGTGTTAACTAGTGTTAACCGATTGATTTTATATCTATTTAAACCGTAATTTTGGGATATGAAAACTCAGAAACATCAGTGGATCATCTATTTTATTACAGCAACTATTCTTACGACAATAGCTGTTCAATTTTATTGGAACTATAAAAATTACTTGCAAAACAAGCAGCGGGTAATGAACGAGATTCAAATAAGCTTAGACAATTCTATTGAACAATACTTCGCTGATTTATCTAAGAGGAGTTATTTCGCTATTGTTACGAATAAAAAAGATTCTACTACTAAAGAGAAAACAAGTGCTATTTGGAAAGACATTTTTAAATCCATAGATACTTCAAAAAAGGATTCTGCAAAAACAAAAAGCAAAAAACAGGATTCAATTTATAATACAGTTGATTTTAGAGTTACTTCTATTAATTTTGAGACAGATGACACAAAAGACTTTAGAGATACTTCTCATATAATAGATAGTATTATGTGCGATCATGAATTAGATCATTCTCATGATAAAAGATTCAACAGCTCAATAAAAGCCATTACTCAATTTAATAAAGATGGAAAAACTGGTGTTCATATAGAACAAAATAGTGCAAGCGATGTAAGGGTTTTTAGAGGAAAGAGAGCAACTGATAGTCTAAAACTAATTAAAGGGTTAGAAACTATTTTTGTGGCTGTTCAAAATGACACTATAAATCCCGAAAAAATAGATTCTATACTTCAGCAGCAATTAGCAGCAAAAAAAATAGCTGTTAATTATGGCTTCGAATACTTTAAAAAAGATACCATTTACACAATTTTTAACCCTATTACTTCCAAAAACCTTAAGGTAATTGATTCAAAGTCTACCTTTCTAGGACCTGACAATCGTTTTGTAATGAAATATTCTAATCCTTCTATAGAAGCATTAAAAAGAAGTTCTACTGGTATTTTATTATCCTTGCTATTATCATTAGCTGTTATTTCCAGTCTTTTTTATTTATTAAAGATAATTAATCAGCAAAAGGCTTTAGCTGAAATTAAGAACGATTTAATTAGCAATATTACACACGAATTTAAAACACCAATTACCACAGTATCTACAGCTTTAGAAGCTATTAATAATTTTAATGCTATTGAAGACACTGAGAAAACAAAAAAATATGTAAGTATTTCAGAAAATCAAATAAAAAAATTACATCTAATGGTGGAAAAGTTATTAGAAACCGCCACACTAGACAGCGAAAAACTTTTACTAAAAAAGGAGACAATTGATATTGTTGTACTATTAGAAAAACTTACCAAGAAACATCAATTACTTACTACAGAAAAACATATTTCTTTCGCTAGTGATGGATCAGAATTATTATTTAATATAGATGAGTTTCACTTTGAAAATTCAATTTCTAACCTTATTGATAATGCAATTAAATATGGTGGTAACGAAATACAAGTAGCTTTACACACTACAAGTAATGGTATTGCTATTTCTGTTACCGATAATGGAAAAGGAATTGACAAAAATCAACAAGACAAAATCTTTGATAAGTTCTACAGGATTCCAAAAGGAAACACTCATGATGTAAAAGGTTTTGGTATTGGATTATATTACACTAAAAAAATCATTGAAAAACATAACGGTACTATAAGCTTACATGCTACCCCTGGAAAAACCGTTTTTAAAATTAACCTGACTCATGAGTAAAAAGATAAAATTATTACTAGCCGAAGATGAACCAAGTTTAGGTCAAATTGTAAAAGAAAGTTTAGAAACTCGCGATTTTGAAGTTTTTCATGCATTGAATGGGGAATTAGCTTATGATATTTATCAAAAACATCAACCAGAAATATTGGTATTAGATGTAATGATGCCTAAAAAAGATGGCTTTACATTAGCAAAAGAAATTAGAGCAGAAAATAATAGCATCCCTATCATTTTCCTTACAGCTAAATCACAAACTAAAGATGTAATAGACGGCTTTCAACATGGAGGAAACGATTATTTAAAAAAACCTTTCTCTATGGAAGAACTAATTGTTAGAGTTCATAGTTTATTAGATAGAGTTACACTTAAAAAGAATTTAGAAAAAATAACTATTGGTGATTTTATTTTTAATTACGAAAAACAAAAACTCTATTACAATAACGAGGTAGAATTACTTACTCATAGAGAAGCAGAATTGTTATATTATCTCACAGAGAAAAAGAACGAAGTACTAGACAGAACTTTCATTCTAAATAAATTATGGGGTAACGATGATTTTTTTAACGCTAGAAGTATGGATGTCTTTATTTCAAAGCTTCGCAAAAAGTTAAAAAAAGATACTTCAGTGGAAATCATTAATGTTCGTGGGTATGGATATAAATTAACGTACTAAAACTAAAATAATCGGAAATAATATGTAATTTTGACCTCCTTAAAACTATGTTGTATGCACATTGCAATTGCAGGAAATATTGGGGCTGGTAAAACTACTTTAACTAAGTTATTAGCAAAACATTATAATTGGGAACCGCATTTTGAATCGGTAGATGAGAATCCATACTTAGACGATTTCTACGGAGAAATGGAACGTTGGTCGTTTAACTTACAAGTATATTTTTTAAATAGTAGATTTCGTCAAATTCTTGAATTACGTAGATCTGGAAAAACTATTATACAAGATCGTACTATTTATGAAGATGCTCATATTTTTGCTCCCAACTTGCATGCCATGGGATTAATGACCAATAGAGATTTTGGTAATTATTCTTCTCTTTTTGAGTTAATGGAGAATTTAGTAACACCACCAGATTTACTAATTTATTTACGTGCAGATATTTCTACTTTAGTAGGACAAATTCATAAAAGAGGACGCGATTATGAAAGTTCTATAAGTATCGATTATTTAAGCCGATTAAATGAGCGTTACGAAGCATGGATTAGTAAATACAATAAAGGTAAGTTATTAATTATAGAAGTTGATAAATTAGACTTTGTAGATAGACCTGAAGATTTAGGTTATATTATTGATCGTATTGATTCACAGATTAACGGATTATTTTAATCCTCTTCTAAATTCACTTAATAAAATAGCAGTTGCTGTGGCAACATTTAAACTTTCAGTTTTCTGAATAGTTCCAAAACGTGGTATTGTTAGTTTATGTTGAATGATCGCTTCTATTTCTTTGGAAATACCATTTGCTTCATTCCCCATAACTAACATTGCTTCTGTAGGTATTTTAGTTTCGTATATGTTGTCTCCATCCATATCAGCAGCATATACTGGTAATTGTGTTTTTTGAATAACTTCGGTAAGATTTGTATACACAATAGAAACTCTAGTAACACTACCCATTGTAGACTGTATTACTTTTTGATTATATACATCTACTGTATCTTTTGAACAAATTAATTCTGTTATACCAAACCAATCGCATAATCGAATAATAGTTCCTAAGTTTCCTGGGTCATTGATCGTATCTAATGCTACTACAAGCCCTTTATCTGTAATTGGTTTTTGCTTTGGAATCTTAAAAACCCCTAATACTTGATTTGGTGTTTTTAATCCACTTATCTTTTTAAGTTCTGCTGGAGCTATTCTAATTATTGATTCTGTAATACCGGAGGCATCAAAATCATCTATAGCAAAAATAGTCTCAACTTCTAATTCAGAAGCGAGAAGTTCATGAATTACCTTTACTCCTTCAGCTACAAACAAACCATGTTGTTGTCTGTACTTTTTTTGACGTAAACTATTAACTAATTTTATATGATTTTTAGATAAACTCATTGGCAGTTTTTTAACAGCAATTAACTATAAAAATGGTATTTTTGAAAAATCCGTTACCTTTGGATTGATTTTTGTAAAACTTTACACTAGGGTAACAACTTTAAATTATAAAGCAAGCCTCCATAATTAAGTGCAAAGTTAAGAGGTTAAATGCGATCGTAAAGTTAATGAAAAAACTTTCTTTTAATTTTTTATGTATTCTTCTTTTATGCTCTTGTAGTACTACAAAGCATGTTCCTGTAAATGAATTATTACTGACTAAAAATACTATTGTTGTAGACAGTGTTAAAAATAAAGAAGAACGAATAAAGGGTTTATTACTACAACGTCCTAATGCCAAAGCACTTGGTCTTCCTCTTTCTTTATATTTCTATAATTTAGGAAACCCTAAAGGTTCACAAGATGTAGAAGCATGGGCTAAAAATCATCCTAGATGGTACAACCTTTTTAAAGATATATTTTCAGAAAAGCAGAGTATAGCAGTAGCTAATACTTTTATTGGTTTGAACAATTGGTATTTGACCAATGGGCAACCTCCTGTAATTATAGACCAAAAGAAAACTAGAAGAACTGAAAAGAAATTACAAAACTACTTTATAACTGAAGGATATTTTAGAAATAAAGTTTGGTCTAAAAAAGATACTGTAGGAGATAAAAAAGGAGCTATAACTTATTTTGTAGAAAAAAACAAGCCTTCTTTTCTAGATAGCATTTACACCAATATAAAATCTAAAGTAATAGACTCACTATACAATCTTGAAAAAGACAAAAGTTTTTTAAAAGTTGGAGCTCATTATAAAGATCAAAGTTTTATTAACGAAGCAAATCGCCTAGTCAAATCTTTTAGAAATAAAGGAGTTTATCATTTTAACGATAATTACATCTTATTTTCAATTGATACGCTTCAAAATTATCAGAAAACAAAAGTAGAGTTAGATATTTCAGATCGTTTGGTGGAAGAAAATGGTTCTTACGTTTCTAAACCTTTTAAGGTACAGAAAATTAAAGAAATTAACATCTATACTGACTATACTTATACTAACAGAAATGAACCTTATTTAGATTCTGTTTCTTATAATGGCATTAATTTTCTTGCTCACAAAAAACTAAAATATAACCCTAAATATCTTGGGCAATCTATATTCATTAAACCTAATCAGATCTATACAGACTCTCTTAGAAATTTAACCCAAATTCATTTAAGAGGTCTTAAAAACTTTAAAGCTACCTCTATTCGTTATAGTTCTTTAAATTCAGAAGAATTAGCCGCTAATATTTTCCTTACACCTATAGAAAAGTATACGATTGGTGTAGAAACAGAACTTTCTAGGTCTAACATTCGAAATTTTGATGCATCGGCAAAGTTTTCTATTTCTAATAGAAATACCTTTAAAGGTGCAGAAATTTTTAAACTTTCTTTTTCTGGAAGTTACTTCAACTCTAATAATGGTCCAGGTTGGGAAATAGGTGCTAACGCTTCTTTGGAAGTTCCAAGATTCATTGCTCCTTTCGGATTTCATAAGTTAGTTCCTAAAAGAATGCTTCCCAGAACAACCTTTACTACTGGTTTAGCCATTCAAAAGAATATTGCTTTAGATAAACAAAACATTTCTCTAGGTATTGATTATAAATGGCAGTATAACAAGAAAAAATCTATACAATTAGAATTATTAAACGCTCAATATATTAGAAACTTAAATGTGAGCAATTACTTTAATATCTATAGGTCTGAGTATAATAGTTTAACCAGAATAGGAGAAACTGTGCTTCCAAATGTTACAGCACCAGAGAATGAACCTGGTAATTTTTCGGCTATTACCACGTATGCCAATCAAATTGCTAGTTCTCCTAATTTAGATGCTGCAAGTGCTACAGTTTTATTAAACATTATAAATAGGTACCAAATTATTACCTCAGATTTCTTAATTCCTGAAATAGCATATTCATTTACTTATAACAACCAAGAAAATGTAAAAGATGCTAGCTTTTCATATTTTAGAATAAGAGTTGCTAATTCTGGGAATGTAATGGGACTGCTTTCTAATCAGACAAATGCTAATAATCAAAAAACTGTTTTTAAAATCCCTGTAGCGCAATATTTCAAAACTGATATTGAATACAAAAAGTTCTGGGATTTAGGTCAGAACAATGTGTTAGCGCACCGTACTTTTTTAGGTGCAATCATAACATATAATAATTCAGATATTCCTTTCTCTAGAAGTTACTTCGCTGGTGGTTCTAACGATATTAGAGCTTGGAGAACTTATGATTTAGGTCCAGGAACCAGGCCTCCAGGATTAGAATATAATATAGGAAGCTTAAAGTTTTTATCTTCTTTTGAATACCGTTTTGATGTTGCTGGAAGTTTAAAAAGTGCCATCTTCGTGGATGCTGGAAATATTTGGGATATAACCAATTCTTCTTTAGTAGACGAAGCTGCTCGATTTAACGGTTTAAAATCATTAACAGACATGGCTGTGGGTGCTGGCTTTGGTTTCCGATATGATTTTAGGTTTTTAGTTGCTAGACTAGACCTCGGTTTTAAAGTAAGAGAACCATACTTAACTCAAAACAGATGGTTTCAGCATTTTAATTTTGCCAATGCTGTTTATAACATTGGAATTAACTATCCTTTCTAATATAATTATGTTACGATAACGTAATCGTAATCAATCTCTCTTTTTACCTCTATGCATTAAAAAATTATGTAGTTTTGTTTCTATTCAAAAACTAATCTAAAATTTTTAAAATGATTAAACCAGGAGTAGCCACAGGACGAGAAGTTCAAGAAATATTTAAGCTTGCTAAAGAAAAAGCATTCGCTTTACCAGCTGTAAATGTAGTTGGTTCTAATTCTATAAACGCTGTTTTAGAAACAGCAAAAGAAGTAAACGCTCCTGTAATCATCCAATTTTCTAACGGAGGAGCACAGTTTAATGCTGGTAAAGGATTATCTAACGAAGATCAAAAAGCAGCTATTGCCGGTGCAGTTGCTGGAGCAAAACATGTACATTTAATGGCTGAAGCTTACGGCGTACCTGTTATTTTACATACAGATCATGCTGCTAAGAAGTTATTACCTTGGATTGACGGTTTATTAGATGCAAGTGAAAAGCATTTCGCTGAAACAGGAAAACCATTATATAGTTCTCATATGATTGATCTTTCTGAGGAATCTTTAGAGGAAAATATTGAGATTTGTAAAGAATATTTAGCTCGTATGAGTAAAATGGGAATGACTTTAGAGATTGAACTAGGTATTACTGGTGGTGAAGAAGATGGTGTTGATAATACAGATGTAGATAGCTCTAAATTATATACACAACCAGAAGAAGTTGCTTATGCTTATGAAGAATTATTAAAAGTTAGCGATCAATTTACTATTGCAGCAGCTTTTGGAAATGTTCATGGAGTATATAAACCAGGAAATGTAAAATTAACTCCAAAAATCTTAAAGAACTCTCAAGAGTATATTTCAGAAAACTATAACGTACCGCATAATACAATCGATTTTGTTTTCCACGGAGGATCTGGTTCTACTGTAGAAGAAATTCGTGAAGCTATTGGATATGGAGTTATCAAAATGAATATCGATACCGATTTACAATATGCTTTCAACGAAGGAATTCGTGATTACATGAAAGAAAATGCAGCTTACTTACAAACTCAAATTGGAAATCCAGAAGGAGACGACGTACCAAACAAAAAATATTACGATCCACGTAAATGGTTACGTGAAGGTGAGAAAACCTTTATTACACGCTTAAAAAAGGCTTTCGAAGACTTAAACAATATTGATACTTTGTAATTTTTAGGGTGATATTTAAAATTTATTTTATTATTTAGCATGATATTTTAGAATTAAGTAGTAAACTTGAACCCTAGAAACAGACTAACTAATACTATATAACACCTATACTATGGCTTGGTTTAAACGAAAAGACAAGGGAATACAAACCCCTACAGAAGAGAAGAAAGACACACCAAAAGGTTTGTGGTACAAGACTCCAAGTGGTAAAATAATTGACACGGATGAGTTAAAAAAGAACCTTTATGTGAGTCCAGAAGACGGATATCACGTAAGAGTTGGTAGTACAGAATATTTCGAGTTATTTTTTGACAATAATGAATTTACAGAGTTAAACGAAAAGTTAACTGCTAAAGATCCATTAAAGTTTGAAGACACTAAGAAATATCCTGAGCGTTTAAAAAGTGCACAAGAAAAAACAGGTTTAAAAGATGCTGTAAGAACTGCAGTAGGTAAATCATTAGGTAAAGATTTAGTAATTGCCGCTATGGATTTCGCTTTTATTGGTGGATCTATGGGAAGTGTAGTTGGAGAAAAAATAGCACGTGCTATTGATTATTCAATAAAACACAATATTCCTTTTTTAATGATTTCAAAATCTGGAGGAGCACGTATGATGGAAGCATCTTTATCTTTAATGCAATTGGTAAAAACTTCTGCGAAGTTAGCTCAATTAGCAGATGCTAAAATTCCTTATGTATCTTTATGTACAGATCCAACAACAGGAGGTACTACAGCTTCTTTTGCAATGTTAGGAGACATTAATATTGCAGAACCTAATGCTTTAATTGCATTTGCAGGACCTAGAGTTGTAAAAGATACAACAGGAAAAGAATTACCAGAAGGTTTCCAAAGATCTGAATTTGTCTTAGAGCATGGTTTCTTAGATGCAATTTATGAACGTAAAGACTTGAAAGAAAAGGTGAACTTGTATTTAGATTTAATACAAAATCAACCTGTAAGAGCATAACCAAAAAACCAGCCATTAAGGCTGGTTTTTTTCTGAAAAACTACTACATACTACTGTTTTTCTATCTTCTTCTTAAAGAAATTTCTCTTGTTTCTCCATCTGCATTTGTTACAGTAGCTTTATTATCACATTCCCCATCTCCAAAGTCTAGGGTATACATTGTTCCATTTTTAGTAATCTCCGTTACTCCACTAACTATATATTTACAAGCATATTCTCTGCGTAAATTCTCAACAATATTTCCTGTAAACTCATTTCCTTCCTTAGTAACAAATTTCCAGTTTCCAGAAATTGAATACACATCATCTCCTCTATTTGCAGTATCGTCTCCTTCAATTTTTTCTCTTATTCTTGTTCCTTCCAAACTTACTGTTTCACCTGTAGAAAGTATTACTGTTATTGCAACAGTATGTGTAGCTTCTTTGTTACCATTTCCATTCTCCTTTACCTTTACAACAGATTTCGATCCTTCAATTTGATTTCCATCAATAGCAAAACCATCAAACGTAACGGATTTAGAATATCCTGTATCTGTTCTTTCATATACAATAATGATCTTTCCCGAAAACTCACGCCCTCTTCTTCCCACACAACCATCTCCAAAATCTAACGTAATCGTTTTAGTTTGATTTTCTGCATTCTCTTCAACTGTTCTCACCACACAATCTGCTACACTACTACTTTGATCTGTTCCTCTTCCTAATAAATTAAAATCATTATCATCATCTTCAAGTACATTATCTATATCTGCAGTAATATCGTCTGTTAGAACTACACTTTCAATATCTGCTGTACTTAAATCACTGTCAAAAACATTCTCTTCATTATTAGAACATGCAGTAAGAATCATTCCTCCAATAATTGCTAAAAATCCAAATTTTAAAACTTTACGTGTCATAATTAATAGAATTTAAAAGTTAATCTGGTTCTTTGACTTTCCTTTTTAAAAAAGGTTTAATTCAACCTTTAAAAAAGGAATTAACAAGCCTTTAATTAAAACTTCATAAAGAACTTACTTTAAAAAAATAATTGTACATTTGCCACTTCAATGAAAAATCATTGGTACATTAAAATCATTTAAACAATATTGGTATGTATTTAACGAAAGAAGTAAAAGAGGAAATTTTCTCGAAACATGGTAAAGGTGCACAAGATACAGGTTCTGCAGAAGGACAAATCGCATTATTTACGCACAGAATTAACCACTTAACTGAGCACTTAAAAAAGAATCGTAAAGATTTTAACACAGAGCGTTCGTTAGTTAAAATGGTAGGTAAACGTAGAAGCCTTTTAGATTACCTTAAGAAGAAAGATATCAACAGATATCGTGCAATTATTAAGGAATTAGGTATTAGAAAATAAACCTTACTAAAAGAGGCAGGAATTTCCTGCCTCTTTTTTATTTTAAGAATAATTTTGTAGCTTGTGCTACAATCCTTATAAATAAGTATTTATTACTTCCATTGGAACAACACACAACAACACAACACACAACGAAAATTTTTTATTAGAAAAAAACATTTTATGATTCCAAAAGTATTTAGCCAAGTTATTGAACTTGGAGACGGAAGAACTATTACATTAGAAACAGGAAAGTTAGCAAAACAAGCAGATGGTTCTGTTGTTGTAAAAATGGGAGACACAATGTTATTGGCAACTGTAGTTTCTGCAAGAACTGCAAATCCAGGCATTGATTTTTTACCTCTAACAGTAGATTATAGAGAAAAATTTGCCGCTGCGGGAAGGTACCCAGGTGGTTTTATGAAACGTGAAGCTAGACCAAGTAACGAGGAAATCTTAACAATGCGTTTAGTAGATCGTGTTTTACGTCCTTTATTCCCAAAAGATTATCATGCTGAAACGCAGGTAATGATTCAATTAATGTCTCATGACCCAGAAGTTATGCCAGATGCATTGGCAGGATTAGCAGCGTCTACAGCTATTCAGTTATCAGATATTCCATTTGAAGCTCCAATTTCAGAAGTACGTGTAGTGCGCGTTAATGGAGAATTCATTATTAACCCTAGTAGAGCTCAATTACAAGAAGCAGATATCGATTTAATGGTAGGTGCTTCTAGTGAATTCGTAGCTATGGTAGAAGGTGAAATGGATGAGGTTTCTGAAGAAGAAATGGCAGAAGCTATCCGAGTTGCACATGAAGCTATTAAAGTACAATGTGATGCTCAGGTTGCATTAGCTGAAGCTGTTGGTAAAAAAGAAACTCGTGAATATGAAGGTGAAGCAGAAGATGAAGAATTAGCAGCTAAAATTCACGAAGCAACGTACCAAAAGTGTTATGATATTGCTAAAAAAGGAACATCTAAACAAGAAAGAGGATTAGCTTTTTCTGAAGTTAAAGATGAAGTATTAGCAATGTTTACTGAAGAAGAATTAGAAGAAATTGGAGATTTAGTTTCTAAATACTTTAGTAAAGCACATAAAGCAGCCGTACGTGATTTAACATTAAATGAAGGTTTACGTTTAGATGGACGTACTACTACAGATATTAGACCAATTTGGTGTGAGGTAGATTATTTACCAAGAACCCACGGTTCATCAATTTTTACAAGAGGAGAAACGCAAGCATTAGCTACAGTTACATTAGGAACCTCTAGAGATGCGAATATGATCGACTCTCCTACATTACAAGACGAAGAGCGTTTTTACTTACACTATAACTTCCCTCCATTTTCTACAGGAGAAGCTAGACCTATAAGAGGAACTTCTCGTCGTGAAATTGGACACGGAAATTTAGCACAACGTGCATTACAAGGAATGGTTCCAGAAGACTGTCCTTATACTGTTCGTGTTGTTTCTGAAGTATTAGAAAGTAACGGTTCTTCTTCTATGGCAACTGTTTGTTCTGGTACAATGGCATTAATGGATGCTGGAGTACAATTAAAGAAACCTGTTTCTGGAATTGCCATGGGATTAATTTCTGATGGAGATCGTTATGCTGTATTATCTGATATTTTAGGTGATGAAGATCACTTAGGAGATATGGATTTTAAAGTTACGGGTACTGCAGATGGAATTACTGCTTGTCAAATGGATATTAAAATCAAAGGTCTTTCTTATGAGATTTTAGTAAAAGCCTTAAAGCAAGCTCGTGATGGTCGTTTACATATTTTAGAAAAATTAACGGACACAATTGCTCAACCAAACTCAGAAGTTAAAGCACACGCTCCAAAAATGGTTACTGTACGTATTGCTGGAGAGTATATTGGTGCTGTAATTGGACCTGGAGGTAAGCATATTCAAGAATTACAAAAAGAAACTGAAACTACAATTGTAATTAATGAGGATGAAGTTACTGAAGAAGGAATTGTTGAGATTTTAGGAACAAACCAAGAAGGTATTGATAAAGTATTAGCTAGAATAGATTCTATAACTTTTAAACCTGAAAAAGGAAGCGTTTACGAAACTAAAGTTGTTAAAATTCTTGATTTTGGTGCGGTTGTTGAATATACTGACGCTCCTGGAAATGAAGTATTATTACATATTTCTGAATTAGCTTGGGAACGTACAAATAATGTTACTGATGTTGTAAATATTGGTGATATAATTGATGTAAAATACTTTGGTGTAGATCCTAAAACTCGTAAAGAGAAAGTATCTAGAAAAGCATTATTACCAAGACCTCCAAGAGAAGAGAGAAAGCCTAGAGAAGACAGAAAACCTTCTAAAGAGGATAGAAAACCAAGAGGTGAGAAAAAAGAGGCATAAGTCCTTATTAAAATAGTTAATAAATCGTCAATGAAAATTGGCGATTTTTTTTATGCTTTTTGTTTCTTTGCGCTACCAAATAAATGTATTGAAAATACAACGAATTACATATCTGTCGTTAGGTACCAATCAGGGGAATAAGTTTGAAAACCTACAAAATGCTATTGATTTAATAGCAGAAGAAATTGGTAGTGTTTTAAAGGTAGCTTCAGTATACGAAACCGCTTCTTGGGGTTTTGACAGTGACAACTTTTATAATACTTGTATTAAAGTTTCTACCTATTTACCTCCAGAAGAATTAATTACACGCCTATTAATTATTGAGAAAGAACTCGGAAGAATTCGAAAAGATAGTACAACATATACCGATCGCTTAATTGATTTAGACATCTTATTATTTGATGATGAGATTATTTTTTCTCCAGATTTAATTGTACCACATCCTAGGATGTTAGCTCGTAAATTTACGTTAGTTCCACTAGCTGAAATTGCCGCAACTACAATGCATCCTATAGAAAAAAAGCATATCAATGCTTGTTTGGCTGCATGTGATGATGCTTCGGAAATTACTAAAATAGAACAAGTGCTTGTTAGACCAATTTCTATTGCAGAGAAATACAATTATATAGCCATAGAAGGGAATATTGGAGCTGGTAAAACAACGCTTTCTAATATGATGTCTGATGAATTTAACGCTAAAATTGTTTTAGAGCGTTTTGCAGACAACCCTTTCTTACCTAAGTTCTATAAAGATGAAGAGCGCTATGCATTTCCTTTAGAAATGAGTTTTTTAGCAGATCGTTACCAACAGCTTTCTGACGACTTAGCACAGTTTGATTTATTTAAGAACTTCATCGTATCAGATTATTACATATTTAAATCGCTTATATTCGCTCAAATCACTTTACAGGATGATGAGTATACTTTATATAGAAAAATGTTTGATTTGATGTATAAAGAGATTGTAAAGCCCGATTTGTATGTATACTTATATCAAAATACAGATCGTTTACTACAAAACATACAAAAACGCGGAAGAGCTTACGAGCAAAATATTGAGGCTACCTATCTAGAGAAGATCCATGATGGTTACAGTAATTTTATCAAAACGCAACAAGATTTAAATATTTTGGTTATTGATGTTTCTGAACTCGATTTTGTAAGTAGTAAAGAAGATTACAAAACTATATTAAAAAAGATCAAGAATTATGATTCTTGATCTTTAGATAAGTTTTATTAAAAATAAGTAATTACTTACTTCTTAATTAATTCTAATTTTTCTGCAAAATAATCGCAAAAATCACGCATAGTTGCACTCATTCTTTCATCATCTGTGGCTCTTTCAAAAGTATCTGCCATAGAAACTAATGTTTGATGAAAAAACTGCTTCATTTCATCTACAGGCATATCTTTAGTCCATAAATCCATACGTAACGTATCTTTTTGATTGTGATCCCATACAGATAACATAATTGCTTTAGAAGGTTCATTATTTATTCCTCCATCTTGAGCGTTCCATGTAATTTCTTCAGGAACTTTATTCTCATCTAATCCTACTTTAAATTTTATCTCTGAAGTATGTACTATTGCCATCAGTGTCTTGGTTTGTATTTAGATTTTTTAAAAATTTCGTCTTCTTTTGTTTGCAAAAGTTCCGGCAAAGATACGTCATTATTCTGCATATATGAACGTACAATTTGCCAACCTATCCAAACTCCAATTCGTCCTGGAGAAAGGTTATCTTCTCCCAAATAAAATTTAGAAAAAGGTGCTACATCTAAGAAACGTTGATTCAATTTTAAACTCGTATCATATAACAATCCTTTTTCTACAAAATACTTCCATATTTGTTCTTCGCTTGCTACTGCCCAATCAAATTTTTCTTCACTATATCCTATTTTTTCTCTATCGGAAACCTCTGGCAAATATGCATCTAACACATACATCTTTTTTCCTTCATAAATCATCTTATCTATAAAGTTCCTTTCTGTATTTGGATGCATTTGTGTATTAACAATTGCATTGGCTACATCTACAATTAAATGCTCTTTACGGTTGTTTTGTTTTATATATTCTGGATAATCTCCATAGAATTCATGAGTAGCTCCTAAGTAACTATCTAAAGAAATTAATAGAAACCCTTTATCATACAATACTCTGTTATCATAATCTATATTCGTTAATACAGTAATAACAACTGGTTCCTGAAAATTAGGGTTATAATATTTTACATATTGAAATAATTTCTCCAATTCTTTTTCTTGTGGGTAAAAATCTTTGAAGACTTTTTGAGTCTCTACAAAAAGTTCTTGCTCATCTTTATTATTAATTTTATTCATCCAAACAGAATCTATATCATGAGGAAATAATATTGGATAAATCTGTTTTGTTTTTGCTAAAGTCTCTGCTGTAGACGTGTAAAAGTCAATATCAAATCTACCTACTTTCACTTCAGCATTAATTTGAGAAACATCTACTTTTAATTTATTTTCCTTTTTACAGGAAAAAACAATCATTAGCAGCATTAAAAGACTTACAATTTTTCGCATGAATTACCTATATTTACGTTCAATTATTAAACTTCGAATTTACTAAAATCGTATAACATGAATACTCCTAAAGTTGCTGAATATATTACTAATTGGTTAAGAGATTATGCTGAAAATGCAAAAGTAAAAGGCTTTGTTGTTGGAGTATCTGGTGGTATAGATTCTGCTGTTACTTCTACACTATGTGCAAATACTGGTTTACCTACTTTATGTGTAGAGATACCTATTCATCAAGCACAAAGCCAGGTAAACAGAGCGCAAGAGCATATCACACAATTAAAAGAGCGTTTTTCTAATGTTTCTGATGTACGTGTAAATTTGACTTCTACTTTTGAAGATTTTAAAGCAGTAGTTCCTGAGCAAGAAGCTTCTCCTAAATTAGATTTGTCTTTAGCAAATACTCGTGCTCGTTTACGTATGACTACTTTATATTATTTTGCTGGTTTACATAGTTTATTAGTGGCTGGTACGGGAAATAAAGTAGAAGATTTTGGCGTTGGGTTCTTTACTAAATATGGAGACGGTGGCGTTGATTTAAGTCCAATAGCCGATCTTGTTAAATCTGAAGTATATGCTTTGGCTACTTTTTTAGAGGTTCCTGAATCAATTCAAAAAGCACAACCTACAGATGGTTTATTTGGTGATAGTAGAACAGATGAAGATCAAATTGGAGCTTCTTATGATGAATTGGAATGGGCTATGCAAATGCAAAATCAAGGTAAAGTGTTGGAGGATTTTGAGGGACGTCAAAAAGAAGTATACAGTATTTACACACGCTTAAATCGTATTAACCAACATAAAATGGTACCAATTCCTGTTTGTGAAATTCCTACAACATTAAAGTAGGTTAGAAGAAATCATTAACTGTTTGATTTTCTTATACGCACGCTTCTTGTGTCCGTTAGATATTTGGAATGGCAATTCTATAAATAACAGAATTAGCTTAAAAATTTGAAGCAATTTTCTCATAGTTTCTAATAGTTTTGTTTCTGATTCTTTTTTTTCGTGTACGAATATATAAAAAAATGTTAAATACTTAAAACACACTGGTTATTTTCGCTCAAAAAGAATATCTTATTATTGATTATATACTATTATAACAACTGAATTCTTAATTTCCCTACCAGTAGCGATTGCATTTTTTGATATTTAACACAGGTAAAAAAACCAAAACACTGTTTATCAAATAACTAACCTTATAAAAACTAATTAGTATCTTTTTACTAAAAATAGTTTTATACTACCCTATTCAATTTCTCATAAAGTAATTTTTTCAACTCTATATAATTGGTTACTTCTTCAAAATCGGGTGTTTGTCCTTCCTCTTCTTGCGCTTCCTTTATAATAGCATTGATTTTAGTTTCAATTAATACTCTTCTAAGGTTTAATATAGCATCTGTAACTAATTTAGGTAGAATTTTGGCTGTTTCAGTAACAAATACTTCTTTACGTTCCCAATCGCTTAATGTGTACTTTTCTTCGTCCATTAAAATATTAGTAACTAAACTAGAAATAGATGGATTCTCATTCCCTACTAATCTTTCTATTGAAATTTTTTCATCTTGATTGAGCTGATGAATAATTTCGTGATAAACTAATTGAAATACTTCATTTGTGAATTCAATTTCGTCTTCTTGTAAATTCAAATACAACTCATTAGAAACAGTATTGGTATATTCTTCTTTTTCTAAAATTGGCTTTCCGAATTTATTGAATGCATGTACCCAATTCACAAAAGCTACTTCTTCATTTCCATACAATAATAGTATTCGTATTACTTCTTTTTCTAATAGTAATAAACTATTAACTTTTGTTTCTTCTTTCTTCTTCGCTAAAGGTTGTAATTGAGGCTGTTTATTTTGCTGTGTTGTTTTCTGAACTTCTTTTTGCCCTTTATTAATAAGCTGTGCTAATTCGCTAAACAATACTCGCTCAGAAATATCCATAATTCGTGCACATTCTTGAATATACACTTCTCGTTGAATACCATCTGGAATCTTAGCAATACTCGTTACAATACCTCTAATTAATCCCGCTTTTTTAACAGGATCATTCTGCGCGTCTTCCATTAACAAAGACACTTTAAAATTGATAAAGTCTTGCGCGTTTTTCTCTAAATATGCCTTTAAATCTGCATCTGAATTTGCTTTTGCATAACTATCTGGATCTTCTCCTTCTGGAAAGGTAACTACTTTTACATTCATTCCTTGCTCCAGAATTAAGTCAATACCTCTTATAGAAGCTCTAATTCCTGCTGCATCTCCATCGAAAAGTACCGTAATATTATTCGTTAATCTATTAACTAATCGTATTTGATCTGGTGTTAAAGCTGTTCCAGATGACGCCACAACATTTTCGATTCCAGATTGATGAAATGAAATTACATCTGTATATCCTTCAACCAAGAAGCAATTGTCTTGTTTTGCTATTTCTTTTTTAGCATGATAAATTCCATAAAGAATTTTACTCTTATGGTATATTTCACTTTCTGGTGAGTTTAAATATTTAGCTGCTTTTTTATCGTTTGTTAGTATACGTCCTCCAAATCCTAAGATTCTACCAGACATGCTATGAATTGGAAACATTACACGACCTTTGAATCGATCGAACATTCTATCGCGTTCTCCCCCTTCTTTAACAATGGTAAGTCCTGTAGCTTTTAGATATTTTAAATCATAGCCTTTTTGCAAAGCTGTTTTTGTAAAATCATCCCATTGATCTTTACAATATCCTAAATCAAACTTTTCTATTGTATCTTCTCGGAATCCTCTTTCTTTAAAGTAAGACAATCCAATAGCCCTACCTTTTTGAGTATTCATTAATATATCATGAAAATAGTCCTTTGCATACTTGGATACTAAGAACATACTTTCTCTTTCATTTATTTGTTTTTTTTGCTCATCTGTTTGCTCAGATTCTTCAATTTCTATGTTATACTTTTTTGCTAACCAGCGAATAGCTTCAGGATACGAAAAATGCTCATGTTCCATTAAAAAAGTAATGGCATTTCCTCCTTTTCCTGTACTAAAATCTTTCCAAATTTGCTTTACAGGAGATACCATAAAGGATGGTGTTTTTTCATCCACAAACGGACTCAATCCTTTAAAATTACTTCCTGCTTTTTTTAACTGTACAAACTCTCCTATTACTTCCTCTACACGGGCAGTTTCAAAAACTTGGTCTATGGTTTGCTTAGTAATCATATGTTAAAGATAAAAAACCTCGCAAATATAGTTTTTGCGAGGCTTGTTTACTGTCTTTTTATTTGTTTTTTATGAGGCAGCCTTTAATTTTTGTAAAGCTTTCTTCGTCAATTTTTCTTCAGCATAATCTTTTGTTACTTCAAATTCTTTAATATCTGAACCTGGTAACTCAAACATTGCATCTGTTAAAATTGCTTCACATAAAGAACGTAAACCTCTAGCTCCTAATCGATATTCTACAGCCATATCTACAATATATTGTAAAGCTTCTTCTGTCATGGTAAACTCAACGTCATCCATGCTAAATAGCTTTGTATATTGCTTTATAATTGAGTTTTTAGGCTCTGTTAAAATAGCTCTTAGCGTTTTTGCATCTAGAGGATTCATGTAGCTCAACACTGGCAAACGACCTATGATCTCTGGAATTAATCCAAAAGATTTTAAATCTGCAGGAATAATGTATTGTAATAGATTGTCTTCATCTATTTTATCTTCATCTATAGAAGCACTATATCCTACAGCTTGCATATTTAATCGTTTACTGATAATTCTATCAATTCCCGAAAAAGCTCCACCAGCTACAAAAAGAATATCTTTTGTATTTACTTGAATGAATTTTTGCTCTGGGTGTTTTCTACCACCTTTTGGAGCGACATTTACAACTGCTCCTTCTAATAATTTTAGTAGTGCTTGTTGTACTCCTTCTCCAGATACATCTCTGGTAATAGATGGATTGTCTCCTTTACGAGCGATTTTATCAATTTCATCTATAAATACAATTCCTCTTTCTGCTTTTTCTACATCATAGTCGGCAGCTTGTAAAAGTCTACTTAAAATACTTTCTACATCTTCACCAACATATCCTGCTTGCGTTAAAACTGTTGCATCTACAATAGAAAAAGGAACATTTAGCATTTTAGCAATAGTTCTTGCTACTAATGTTTTTCCTGTACCTGTTTCTCCAACAAGTACAATATTCGATTTTTCTATTTCTACACCGTCTGAAGGACTTTTTGTTTGTAATAATCTTTTATAGTGATTATATACTGCCACAGACATTGCTTTTTTAGTTTGCTCTTGTCCTACAATATACTCATCTAGAAAAGATTTAATTTCTTTTGGTTTTCTAAGAATTAAATCATTACTAAGACTTGTTGTTTTTGCTTCAGCTATCTCTTCTTCTACTATACCGTGTGCCTGCTCTATACATTTATCGCAAATATGGGCATCCATTCCTGCAATAAGTAAATCTGTCTCTGCTTTTTTCCTCCCGCAAAACGAGCATTCTAAATTTTGATCTTGTGACATTTTATCTTTTCTACTATAACTACGCTTTCATTTTTAATTCTTAGCTCTTATTTATTTTCTGCTAAGAATTTCATCAATCATACCATATTCCTTAGCTTCTTCAGCTTTCATCCAATAATCACGATCTGAGTCTTCATATACTTTATCGTACGTTTGACCTGAGTGTTTAGATATAATATTGTATAATTCTGTTTTTAATTTTCCGATCTCTTTAACCGTAATTTCCATATCAGAAGCTTGTCCTTGTGCTCCTCCTAATGGTTGATGAATCATAATTCTTGAATGTGGTAAGGCAGAACGCTTTCCTTTTTCTCCTGCACACATTAAAACAGCTCCCATAGAAGCAGCAATTCCTGTACAAATAGTAGCTACATCTGGTTTAATGAATTGCATCGTATCATAAATACCTAATCCAGCATATACACCACCACCTGGAGAGTTTATATATATAGAAATATCTTTGCTTGCGTCTACACTTTCTAAGAACAATAATTGTGCTTGAATTACATTCGCAACCTGATCGTTAATTCCAGTTCCTAAGAATATAATCCTATCCATCATTAATCTTGAAAAAACGTCCATTTGAGTAATATTTAACTGACGTTCTTCCATAATATATGGCGTAAGACTGCTTGTTATTTGATTATAATATGTACTACTAATTCCATGATGTTTGGTAGCATATTTTTCAAATTCTTTTCCGTAATCCATTCTTGGGTTTATTTAAAAGTTACAAAGGTTAAAGATACGGAAGTTTTTTTCGTTGACAAACCTACTCTAAATAGAAAACCAACACCTTTCGATGCTGGTTAAAAAAACTAATTGTGGTTGTGAAAACCCTCCCTCCTTTTTATATAGAAAATTAGTACGAGAAAAAAACTTCTTTACAATCGTAGCATTTAAATTTTTTCTTATTTAAAAACATTAGTTTTTCCAGTAGTCGTCTCTTCTTCCTCCTCACAGAAAAAGATTTGCATTTTGGACAGTTCATAAATATTCCCCCCTTTTATGTTAAAACAAAATTAAGTGATACATGTTTCTTGATAATCACCCGAAATGGGTGATTATGAGACCAAAAGAATTCAAAAATTAGATAAAGTAAGCTAGAAAGTTTACGAGTGTAGCAAATTAATTTCCGAAGTGGCTATTTTACTATATAAAAAAAGACCAGCATCCCCTCAGACTGCTGGTCTATATAACTACTAATTTTGGGTAAATTCACTATGTGGATTAGGGATTATTGATTCTAGGGAAAAATTACCTATAGTAGTGAGTAATGTTTTAGTTTTTACTGGCGCAAGTATATAAAAACTATCAGTGCAATAGTGTTAAATTTACAGTGACAAAAAGTGACATTTTTTAAACGACACAATTACAAGTATTTAACCCCTAAATCACTTTCTTAAAAAAATGTTAATAAATTAACCCTCATCTTAAAGTTACTTCAAAAAAAAATCCTATATATTCACTAGGATTTGTAGGATTTTTACTTTTTTAGGCTTTTTTATACCTATCTAAGCAAATAAATTTTGAATAAAACTTTCGAGTTCTTGTTGTTTTGGTACTTCCATTTTTTTTCGAATTCTATAACGTAATGCTTTTATAGAATCGATGCTTGAATTTCTTATTGAAGCAATTTCTTTAATGGATAAATTTAAACGTAGTAAACTACATACTTCTCTTTCAGTTTTTGTTAGGTTTGGGTATAAGTTTATAATATGTTTATCAAATTCTTGATTAACCGCATTAATTTTATCCTGTAAAAGCGATAGTTTATTTTCTGTAGTAATTTGTTGCTGTAATTTTAACAGTAATAGATTAGCATACTCTTGCACACTTTTAGATTCACTAGAATCTTTATCTTGTTTTATTTGTTTTGATAATTGTTTGATAAACTCTAATCTCATCGTATTATCTGCAATCAAATGCTTTAGTTCTGTTTCAGATGCTTTTACTTTTTGAGACAATACTTCTTTTTTTAATTTTTCCTTCTCATACTTACTTTTTACAATTTGTGTTCTCGCCTTATAATCTCTCCAAACTAAAAAACCTATAGTACTTCCAAATACAAGAATTAAAACAAACAACATTAGATACAATCTCGATTTCATTTCTTTCTCATTTGCTACAACTTCTAATTCTTTCTTTTCTTTATTAAAAGTATTTTTAAGTTCTAATTCTTTTAGTTGTTTTTGCTTTTTTAAGTCGAAAATGGTATCTGAATACTTTTTAAATATTATTTGGTATTCATAAGCTTTTTCAAAGTCTTGCATTTCTGCATATACTCTACTCCTTACATCTGCTATTCTTGATAATCTTTGTTTAAAACCTCCATTTTTAGCAACTGTATGAGATGAATCTAAGTATATTAATGATGTTTTGTAATCTTTTAATTTGAAATAAGAATATGCAATATTAAAGTAAGTTACTGCCAAGTTAGTTTTCCCATGATTTTTCTTAACAAAATCTAAATTATTTAGATGTGTCTCAAGAGCTTTATCATATCTCTTTTGAAATCCGTAAATAATCGCTAAATCATTTCTTACATTGCTAATTTTGACTTCATTTTTAAGGCTTTTAAAAATAGCCATCGCTTTGTTATAATAGTAAAAAGAGGAATCTAATTTTCGGAGTCTTCTGTATGAGCCTCCCATGGTTAAATAACTTCTACCTATTAATGAAGAATCATTAATCTTTTTAGCTAAACGTATACATTCTTTATACTTTTTAATCGCTTTATTGTTCTCTCTGGATTGCTTGTATACCATCCCTTCTTTCAATAAAATATTAGCAACATTAGCTGTATCATGAATCTTTTCGTAGAAGTCTTTTGACTTCATATAATACATTAATGTTTCGCTGTAATCTCCTTGACGGTGGGCTGCACTTCCTAAGAATTTAAATACTTTAGCTTTATTAGCAAAATCATCTTCGTTTACTAAACTTTGAGCTTTTTTAAAATAATCTTGCGCTTTGTATATATCTTTTTCTAAAAGGTAATCTCCTATTTGTAATAATAGCTCTAATCTTGATTCTTTTGTAGTTGCTGTATCAAGTTTTTTCTGAATAGCAATGTAAGTACTGTCTATATCTTGAGCTCTTACAACAAATATAGCACAGAATAGCAATAACAATAGTTGTAGACGTGTAACCATTGATTAAATATATACAAAAAAACCAGCACGAATGCTGGTTTGTATATATTATTTGAAGTTATTTTATCCTCCAAAGTCATCAAAACGGATATTTTCGTCATCAAGACCAAAATCTTCACCCATTTTTTGTACTGCTTTGTTCATTAATGGTGGTCCACAGAAATATAATTCTAAATCTTCAGGACTATCATGTTTAGATAAATATTGGTCTATTACAACTTGGTGAATAAAACCAACAAACCCATCTCCTGCTTCATCATTAATATCTGTTTTAACTTTCCAGTTATCTTGCTCTAATGGCTCTGATAATGCCAAGTAGAATTTAAAGTTTGGAAAATCTTTCTCTAATGCTCTAAAATAGTGAATATAGAACAATTCTGCTTTAGAACGACCTCCATACCAATAAGTTACTTTTCTACCAGTTTTTAATGTTCTAAATAAGTGATAAATATGTGAACGCATTGGCGCCATACCTGCTCCACCACCTACATATAACATTTCTGCTTCAGAGTCATTAATAAAGAATTCACCATAAGGTCCTGAAATCGTTACTTTATCTCCTGGCTTTTGGTTAAAAATATAAGAAGAAGCTACTCCTGGATTAACATCCATCCATCCGCCTTTAGCACGATCAAAAGGAGGTGTTGCCACACGAACATTTAACATGATTTCTCTTCCTTCTGCTGGGTAAGAAGCCATAGAGTATGCTCTTTCTACAGTGTCATCATTCTTCATTACTAATGGCCATAATCCAAACTTTTCCCAATCTGCCTTAAATTTATCTGGCTCACCTGGATGATCATCTGGGTGTGCAGAAATATCCATATCAGCATATTTTACTTCACATGGTGGTATCTCAATTTGAATATATCCACCTGCTTTGTAATCCATTTCTTCAGGAATTTCAACTACAAACTCTTTAATAAAAGTTGCTACGTTGTAGTTTCTTACAACAACAGCTTCCCACTTCTTAATTCCAAAAATTTCTTCTGGAATAGAGATGTCCATATCTTGTTTTACCTTAACCTGACAAGCTAAACGAATTCCGTGTTGTAATTCTTTTCTTGTAAAGTGAGGTGTTTCAGTTGGTAATGCTTCTCCTCCTCCTGAGTTTACATGACATTCACACTGAACACAAGATCCACCACCACCACAAGCTGATGGTAAAAATATTTTCTGGTTTCCTAAAGTAGATAATAATGTTCCTCCAGATGGCACCTCAATTGTTTTTTCTCCGTTAATTGTAATTTTAACAGGTCCAGATGGTGCTAACTTTTGCTTAACAAATAATAATAATCCTACTAATAACAAGATAACTGCTAAGAAAGCGATTACTGTTATTGAAATTGTTCCTCCTGTACTTACTTCTAAAAACATCATTATTCTATAATTTCTTTAGTGTTCGTTGCTAATT
The DNA here is from genome assembly GCF_964511145.1 of Tenacibaculum amylolyticum. Classification (NCBI taxonomy): domain Bacteria; kingdom Pseudomonadati; phylum Bacteroidota; class Flavobacteriia; order Flavobacteriales; family Flavobacteriaceae; genus Tenacibaculum; species Tenacibaculum amylolyticum. The sequence goes on along the minus strand of NZ_CAZEFZ010000001.1, from coordinate 111,364 downwards.
TCTCTGCGTCCTTTACAGTATCTTCCTTCTTGTTTTCTACTTTCACTTCTGCTTTAGGAGCTTCTTTCTTCTCTGCAGGCTCGTCTCCTCCTGTTAACATTCCTCCAAAGCTCATGAACCCAATAGCCATTAAACCAGTAATGATGAATGTAATCCCTAAACCTCTTAAAGGTCCTGGTACTTGAGAATATCTAATTTTTTCACGGATTGCTGCAATAGCTAAAATTGCTAAGAACCAACCGATTCCTGATCCTACTCCATATACAAATGATAATCCGAATGTTGGAATTTCACGAGATTGCATGAATAATGATCCTCCTAAAATTGCACAGTTTACAGCAATTAATGGTAAGAAAATACCTAATGAGTTATATAATGCTGGCGCGAATTTTTCTACAATAATCTCAACTAATTGTACCATGGTTGCAATGGTTGCAATAAACATGATAAACGATAAAAAGCTTAAATCATAATCTGCATATTCTGCACCTAACCAAGATAAAGCTCCAGGTTGTAATAAATATTGATCTAACAACCAGTTTACAGGAACGGTTACAGCTAATACGAATATTACCGCAGCTCCTAAACCTACAGCCGTTGAAACTTTTTTAGATACGGCTAAGTATGAACACATTCCTAAGAATGTAGCAAATACCATGTTATCTATAAATATCGACTTAAAAAATAATTCTAAATGTTCCATATTTTATATTTTCTCTTTCTCAATTGTACTCTAAAAGATTTATTGAAAAAGTTTAATCCTCGATTAATGCTTTATTTCTACTACGTTGTACCCAAATAATAATTCCTACAACTATTAAGGCCATAGGTGATAATAACATAAATCCGTTATTTTCATATCCGTATTCGTACAACCCTGTCTTTTCAATTGGGTCTCCTAATACTTTAAAACCTAATAAAGTACCAGAACCTAATAATTCTCTAAAGAATCCTACAATAATTAAAATCACTGCATATCCCATTGCATTTCCTATACCATCTAAGAATGATTTCCATGGTCCATTTCCTAAAGCAAAAGCTTCAAAACGTCCCATAATAATACAGTTTGTAATAATTAGTCCTACGAATACCGATAGTGTTTTACTTAATTCATAAGCAAAAGCTTTCAATACTTGGTCTACAATAATTACCAATGCAGCAACTACGATTAACTGTACAATAATTCTAATTTTAGATGGAATAATATTTCTCATTAAAGAGATTACTACGTTTCCTACTCCCAATACAAATAATACTGAGATTGACATTACGATTGACGCTTGTAATTCAGCAGTAATCGCAAGTGCAGAACAAATACCTAATACTTGAATAGTAATTGGGTTATTATCCGCTAATGGATCTGTAATTAATTTTGCGTCTTTTTTTGATAAAAGTCCCATAATTATTTTAATGTTTTAAAGTAAGGTACGTACAATTTCAACTCAGTTTTAAGCATTGCTGCAACACCGTCTCCAGTAATTGTTGCTCCTGCAATTGCATCTACCTCATGATCTTTTTTATCTTCATTTTTTGGGTCTGCATTTGATTTAGAAACTTTGATTCCAACAAAATCTCCAGCACTCATCATGTATTCTCCAGTAAAATCATCCATAAAGAAACGTTGCTTAATGTTAGCTCCTAAACCTGGTGTTTCTCCTTTATGATCGAAAAATACTCCTTGTACTACCATGTCTTTATCCATGGCAACATATCCCCAAATAGCATCCCAAAGACCTTTACCTCTAATTGGAGCGATATAAAAAGTTTTTCCTTCTCTCTCTCCAATAAATAATGGTAATTTTCTTGTTTTTCCTTCTTTTGCTAATGCTTGTTGCTTTTTAATATCGATTAAATAAGCTTTATCATCTTCTGTAGTTTTATCTCCTTCAATAACTAATTGCTTCTTGATATACTTGGAAAACTCTTCGCTTACTTTATCTTTAGAGACAAAAATTACGCTACTCTCATCATTTTCGTTTACGCCCATTGCGTATAAAATGTTTTGTTGCTTTTCTATCTCTTTATTTGCTTTAATTCTACCACTTAAAGAAGAAGCAGTAAAAGCTAACAACGCACCTACTACTAATACCATTCCTATGGCAAATAGCATTGTATATACATTACTGTCTGTTCTATTACTCATAATTAAGCAGTTTTAACTTTAGCTCGTTTTAATCTTTTCTTTATGTTTCCTTGTACCACGTAATGGTCGATTGTTGGAGCAAATACATTCATTAATAAGATTGCTAACATTACCCCTTCTGGATACGCTGGATTGAATACACGAATCATAATTGAAATGAAACCAATTAAGAATCCGTAAATCCATTTTCCTTTATTTGTTTGTGAAGCTGTTACTGGATCTGTAGCCATATAAACTGCTCCAAATGCAAAACCTCCAATAATTAAGTGCTTCCAGAAATCTAGACTCATTAGTCCGTAGAACTTACTTGTTTCAGTAATAACTCCTGCATCTACAACTAAATTGAAAATGTATCCCATTACTAAAGCTCCTAATACTGCAGATAACATAATTCTCCAGCTTCCTATCTTCGTAAAGATTAAGAATAAAGCCCCTAATAAGATTAATAATGTAGACGTTTCTCCTACAGAACCTGGAATAAATCCGAAGAACATTTCTGATACAGAATAGTTTAATGGTTGTGATTGTGCTAAACTTCCTAAAATAGTTTCTCCTGAAATAGCATCTGGAACTCCATTTTGTCCTAGCATTCCAACACGAGGATCTGCTCCATATACCCATACTTTATCTCCAGACATCCAAGTTGGATAAGCAAAGAATAAGAATGCACGAATTGTTAAGGCTGGATTTAAGATGTTCATTCCAGTTCCTCCAAATACTTCTTTACCAATTACAACTCCAAAAATAACTGCAACAGCTAACATCCAAAGTGGTAAATCTACTGGTACGATTAACGGAACTAACATTCCTGTTACTAAGTAACCTTCTTCAACTTCGTGTCCTTTAATTACAGCAAAGATAAATTCAATTACTAATCCTACTACATATGAAACTAATACTAATGGTAAGATTTTTAAAGCTCCTACCCATAAGTTATCAAAGTTCCAAAAACTACCACTAAAGAAACCTGTTACTCTTTCAATCTCTCCTGTAGCTAAATGATGCTGATAACCTGCGTTGAACATTCCGAATAATAAACATGGAACTAAAGCCATGATTACAATATTCATTGTTCTTTTTAAATCATCTGCTGCCTTTATATGAGTTCCTCCATGTGTAGTCTCATTAGGCAAATATAAAAAGGTATGGATTGCGTTAAACGCAGGTGCCATTTTAGTACCTTTATATTTCTCTTTTAAATTATGTAAATTTTGTTTTAAGCCCATATCTTATCCTAATTCTGCTCTCATTAAATCTAATCCTTCACGAATGATTTTTTGATGAGGCTGTTTTGATACACAAATAAATTCTGTTAATGCAAAATCTTCTGGAGCAACTTCGTAAGCTCCTAGACCTTCCATTTCATCAAGATCGTTATATAAACAAGCTTTTAATAATTGCATTGGGTATATATCTAATGGAAATACCTCTTCGTAAGAACCAGTTACTACAAAAGCTCTGTGCTCTCCGTTAGTATTTGTATTAAGATCGTATTTCTTCTTTGGATTTAACCAAGAGAATGTTAACGCTCTAGATGTAGATATTTTATTGAAGATAGGCTTGTTCCAACCGAAGAATTCATAATCGTCTCCTTCTGGAATTGCTGTAACTTGGTTATCATAATATCCTATAAAACCATTCTCTGAAACTTGAAGTCCTGATAAAACATTACCACTGATAATACGTGTATTATCATCGTTAATATTTCCTTTAACAATATCTTTTACTTGAGCTCCAGCAAATACTGTTACATATTTTGGTTCATTAATTTTAGAACCGGTAACAGCTACAGTACGCTTTACATTGAATTTACCAGTTAGTAATAATTCTCCTATTACAACCAAATCTTGAGGTGTAACTACCCACACAACTTCTCCTTTATTAATAGGATTTACTTGTGCTATTTGTGTACTTACGTTTCCTACAGGGTGTGGCCCAGATACTGTATGTAACTCTATACCTTTTATAGTTGCAAACGGTGATTTAGAAGAACCAACTGAAACGTGTACTTTTCCTTCTGTTAGTTTTGTTAAAGCTGTAATTGCTTCTTGTAATTCAGCTTCTTTTCCTTCTAAAACATAATCATAATCTGCTGCTAAAGGCGCGCTATTGTATCCTGAAACGAAAATAGCTTTAGGAGCTTGGTTTGGGTTTGCAACAACATCATACGGACGTTGTTTGATAAACGGCCAACATCCTGAAGCAAATAAGTGATTTTTCACTTCTTCTCCAGACATTGAGTTTACATCTACCTTTCCAAAATCTTTGTACTCCTGAGTTCCGTTAGTTGTAATTTTAATTTCTAAAACTTTTCTACGAGCTCCACGAACAATCTCTGTAACTTTACCACTAACAGGACTAGGAAATAAAATACGCTCGTCACTTTTATTGTAAAAAAGTGCTTCACCAGCTTTTACTTCTGTACCTTCTTTCGCTAAAATCTTAGGGATAACGCCGTGAAAATCATCTGGCTTTATAGCAAAAACACTACCTAAAGGAAGTTCGGCAGTTACTTGCTTTGCTTCGCCAACGAGCTTTATATCAAGCCCTTTTTTTATACGGATGTCTTTTGACATAGTAACTAATGTATTTGATTTTCTTAAAAAACATGCAAATTTAAAAATTTTAAAAACGACATGTAGTTAATTACGACTATATCTTACAATAAGCCTCTTATTTATATTTGTTCTAAATAATTAATTGTTGTTTGGCTTACAATTTGATATTTTTGTTTTTATGATGTATAAACAATTAAGTATTTTATATTTTTTCTTCATTAGCTTACCCCTAATAAGTCAAGAGATTAAAACAGTTCAGTTACACCCTTACGGAAATGAAGCAGCGCAACCAATAGTACCTCTAGGTTCTGTTTTAGATCTTTCTTTTGATGATTTAGAAGCCGACAATAAAGATTATCAATATAAAATAGAACACATGACTTATGATTGGAAGCCTAGTAATTTACAGTCAAATCAATACATAAATGGCTTTGATCAAAACTACATCATTAACATCACAAACTCTTTTAACACCTTACAAAGCTATACGCATTATAATGTTCAAATACCCAATCAAAACACAATCATTACAAAAAGTGGTAATTATATAATTTCAGTATTAGACGACGATGATAATGTATTATTCACAAGAAGATGTGTTTTTTACGAAAACCTAACAACAGTAGGTGTAAACGTATTAAGAAGTAGAGAAACTTTAAATAATAACACAGAACAAACAGTTCAATTTATAATCAATCACCAAGGTTTATCTATCAATAATCCTTTTCAAGAAATCCAAGTACAATTATTTCAAAACAACAATTGGAATACTACTGTTACAAACATCCCGCCTTTGTTCATAAGAACAGATCGATTGATTTATAATTACACTCAAAAAACCAACTTCTTAGGAGGAAACGAGTTTCTTAATTTCGACAATAAATACATTAGAAACACCAACGTAAACATCGCAAAAACAACACGAGAAGATTTATTTCACAACTACCTCTATACAGATATAGATAGAACATACAAACCTTACACATACAACCCAGATATTAATGGAAATTTCATTATTAGAACATTAGACGCCGAAGATGAAAACACTGAAGCAGATTATGCTATGATGCATTTTTCACTTGAAGTTGACGAACCTTATAGAAATAAAGACGTTTATGTATATGGTGCTTTTAATAATTATGAGCTAACAGATAGCAATAAAATGACATATAATAGCTCTGAAAACACCTATGAAGCGTCCATTCTTTTAAAACAAGGCTTTTATAATTACATGTATGTTACCGCCAATAAAAACAAAGAAGTAAACTTAACCGAAATAAGTGGTTCTTTTTTTCAAACTGAAAATGAGTATACTGTGATTGTATATTACAAACCTTTTGGTGCTTTATTTTACAGAGCTATAGGTGTCGGAAACGGTTTTTTTAATCAAAATAGATAATCACTTCCATAAGTTGTAACATTCAATAAAAAAGATTACATTTATTATTATGTTTCAGCAAATCACAAAGGGGATCAAAATATCTGTGAAAACTGTTTATAACGGAACAATATATCGCGGTTACATGCAACATTATGCCTTTAGTTATTTCGTTACTATAAAAAACGACTCTAAAGAGACAGTTCAGTTATTAGAACGGTTTTGGGCAATTTACGACTCATTAAACGATACAGAGTACGTAGAGGGAGAAGGTGTAGTTGGACAAACCCCAGTAATAAAGCCTAATGAAGAATACAACTATCGATCGAACTGTTTTTTAATGTCTTCTATAGGAGCTATGGGTGGAAATTATAAAATGATAAACACCAAAACTTCTGAAGAATTCTTAGTAGACATCCCAACATTTCAACTAACTACAACTCCTACGCTTAATTAAATGGCTAAAAAAAATCAGCTAGTAAAAATTCTAGATGCTAATTGTTTAAACTGTGGGCATCCATTTTTTGGAAATGAAATCTTTTGTCCTAATTGTGGCCAAAAAAACAAAGGAAGTAAGATCACTGTCAAAAGTTTTATCAAAGAAGTCTTTGCCGGTTTTTTTTCTTGGGATGCTAAATTTTGGAGAACTCTAATTCCACTTTTAATCTCTCCAGGAAAAGTTTCAAAAGACTATATTGAAGGAAAAAGAAACAGATACACAAACCCTTTTCGATTTTATTTAAGCGTTTCAATTATATTCTTTTTAATCCTCGGTCTATCTGATACTTACGATAAATTTCAAGAGTTAAATAAAAAAAAGAAAGCTCAAAACACAACCGAAAATATAGCACAAGAAGCCGCTATTGATTCTTTAAAGAATGTTTTCAACGAAAAAATTGAAACTCAAAATATTCCAATCGATTCAACTACCCAAAAACAACTACTAGCTGTTTTAGACACTGTTAAAAACACCCAAAGAAACAAGTCTAAAATACCCAATCAAATTTCGTTTTTTGGAGACAGTAGTAATGTTAGAATTGACAAATTCATTTCATTCAATAGAGATCATAAAGATATAGAGATTGATGCTGCACTTGATAGCTTAGAGTATGAAAAAACATTTTTTAACCGTTTTTTATACGACAGAGCTCGACTTGCCAACACATTCTTTAAAGAAAAAGAAAAAAGAAACATGCTACTAAGCAAAGTATTATCATACAGCTCAATATCTTTATTTATCTTCCTTCCTATTTTTACGCTTGCTTTAAAGTTTTTATACATCAGAAGAAGATATACTTATGTAGAGCATTTAATCTTTGTATTCCACACACAAACTGTATTTTTCTTACTGCTTACAATATTTTTAATTGCAAGCATCATTTTAAATCCATCAACAGATTATATAGGCATATTCACCTTACTATTCTTACTATATTTATTTATAGCAATGAAAAAGTTTTACGGTCAAGGTTTCTTTAAAACCATGATTAAATATATTATGATAAACTCTGTTTATATGTTTTTAGCAATCATTGGTGCGTTATTAGTAGGCTTATCGGCTTTTGCTCTATTTTGATTTGTACGAGTTAACAAATCATTTAATACATCGTGATACTGTAAAGACACTTGTTCTTCTTCTTTTTTTACTGAAGTAACACTTACTGTCTCTACAAATTCTCTTTTCATTTTTGGAGAAACATGCGCTTCCTTAGTATCATCTAAATGAAATGAAATAATTTCAGATTGCTCGTATGCTTTTTTGTCTTTCAACCAATTAGCAAACCAATCTCTTCTCAATTGTTTCATTTCTTCAGTATATAATGTTGAGCTAGACCAAATATGTGGTTTTTCTTCAAGTTTTCTGAAATTCTTCTCTTTTCCAGTCCACACTAATTCGTAAGCATTTAAATTATCATTCCAATCTACCAATACAATTGTAAATGGCTCAATACCATTTAAGTCAAACTGCTCAATCATAGTAACAGCATTATCTGCTTTTAACAATTGCTTTACAATAACTCCTCTACTTGCCCTATAAGACGCCGCTCTCTCATGATTTTCATAACCACCATTCAACAAACAAATTAAACGATTGTTTTCGCTTAACCCTATCCAAGTACCACCTGCTAATTTATCTTTTGGATAGATTAGACTTATTCCATCTTCGTTATATTCTTTTGGAGGCAGTGTTTCTCTTTTTGGGTTTTCATCTCTATTCGATGTAAGAATAAAATCATTTCCTCCTAAAGGTAAATAGCTAACAGTACACATTCAGTTCTTTTTTAAAAGTTTAACGATTTATATAGTTGTATCTTAATAAGAAACATTACAAAAAACACCCTAAAAATCGTACATTTGCAAAACCAAAATTATCATATATAAATTCAATAAACAAACAACCATGGGAAAAGGATTTTTCAATGTACCTGTTGCAATAAATGAGCCTGTAAAAGGATACGCACCTGGTTCGCCTGAAAGAGAAACAGTTTCAAAACAATATAAAGCATATTTTAACGGAAATGTAGATGTACCAATGTACATTGGTAGCAAAGAAGTTAGAACTGGAGATACACGTACAATGACTCCTCCACATGATCATCAACATGTTGTAGGAACATACCATATTGGAGGTAAAGCACACACGGAAGAAGCTATTGCTACTGCATTAGAAGCTCGTAACCAATGGAGCCAAATGCCTTGGGAGCAAAGAGCTGCAATTTTCTTACGTGCTGCAGAATTAATCGCTGGTCCTTACCGTGCAAAAATCAATGCTGCAACCATGATTGCGCAATCTAAAACAATTCATCAAGCAGAAATTGATGCTGCTTGTGAGTTTATAGACTTTTTACGTTTTAACGTAGAGTTTATGTCAGATATCTATAGTGAGCAACCAAATTCTGATGACGGAATCTGGAATCGCGTAGAATATAGACCACTTGAAGGATTTATTTATGCAATCACTCCATTTAACTTTACTGCAATTGCTGGTAACTTACCTGCTTCTGCCGCTATGATGGGGAACACTGTTGTATGGAAGCCATCTGACAGCCAAGTATTTTCAGCAAATGTAATCATGGAAGTATTTAAAGAAGCTGGTTTACCTGACGGTGTTATTAACATGGTAATGGGAGACCCTGTTGAAATTACAAATACAGTTTTAGCTTCTCCAGATTTTGCTGGATTACACTTCACTGGTTCTACTTTTGTATTCAAAGAATTATGGAAAAAGATTGGTGAGAACATCCACAACTATAAAACATACCCAAGAATTGTAGGAGAAACTGGAGGTAAAGACTTTATCATTGCACATCCTTCTGCAAATCCAAAACAAGTTGCTACTGGAATTACAAGAGGAGCTTTTGAATTCCAAGGACAAAAATGTTCTGCTGCATCTAGGGTATATTTACCAAAATCAATGGCAGAAGAAGTTTTAGGATATGTAAAAGAAGATATCGCTTCTTTTAAAATGGGATCTCCAGAAGATATGAGTAATTTCATTACTGCTGTAATTCACGAAGGTTCTTTTGATAAATTAGCTAAATATATCGACCAAGTTAAAGAAGACGCAGATGCTGAAATCGTAGCTGGTGGTAATTACGATAAATCTAAAGGATATTTTATTCAACCAACAGTAATTTTAGCTAAAGATCCAAAATATACAACAATGTGTACTGAATTATTTGGACCTGTAGTTACAATATATGTTTATGATGACGCTGATTGGGCTGATACATTAAAATTAGTTGACGCAACTTCTGAATATGCATTAACAGGAGCTGTATTCTCTACAGATAGATACGCTATTACTGAAGCTACAAAAGCTTTAGAAAATTGCGCAGGAAACTTCTATATTAATGACAAACCAACAGGTGCCGTGGTAGGACAACAGCCATTTGGTGGAGCAAGAGCTTCTGGAACAAATGACAAAGCTGGTTCTGCTCAAAACTTATTACGTTGGGTATCTCCAAGGTTAATTAAAGAAACTTTTGTTTCTCCATCTGATTACAGATATCCTTTCTTAGGTTAAATTAACATAGATTAAAAAATAAAAAAGGCTGAAAATAACTTCGGCCTTTTTTCGTTTTCAGGGAAAATGTTTTCTATTTTTACGAAGAACCCTCTAAGTTAAAAAGCATTGAAAACTAACAACATATACATTTCCCCTAAAAATGAACTTAGATCAACACACTCAAACTTTAGGTTTACGTAAAGCCAAACATTTATTACGTAGAACCTCTTTTGATTACTCTAAAGAAACATTATCTGCCTTTGCTTTACTTACACCAGAACAAGCATTTGATAAACTCATAGAAGACCAACCAAATTTATGGTCTGAACCTTACGACCCAAGACCAGAAGGAAATCCAGATGGAAACTGGACCTCTTCTACACAAGATCCCAGATCTTTTAGTAGCCAACCCAGAAAAAGAAGAATCATAACTTCTTGGTGGTGGTATAATGGAATGCAACAAAATTCTCTAAAACAGAAACTAACCTTTTTTTTACACACCTCTTTCACAGTATCTAAAGATGACGGATCAGGTGCCGCAACGCACTTTTACGATCATTTACGTTTATTAGAACACTACGCCTTTGGAAATATTAAAACTTTATCAAAGAAAATCACCTTTGATAATTCCATGTTAGATTATTTAGACAACACACAGAACAACGCGAATAATCCTAATGAAAATTATTCCAGAGAATTTTTAGAATTATTTACCATTCTAAAAGCAGAACAAGTGGGCAGTGGAGATTATACTAACTACACTGAAATAGATGTACAACAGGCGGCTAAAGTTTTTTCTGGGATTAAAATTAAAACAAACCGACAACTCGTAGACTCGGACACTAATTTACCCAAAGGAGAAATTAACATCAATAAACATGATAAAAACGACAAAACTTTCAGTCACGCTTTCGACAATACTGTAATTACTGGGAGCGATACTGAAGAAGGCATTTTACAAGAATTGGACGACTTTGTAGAAATGGTTTTTAGCAAAGAAGCAACTGCAATTTCTTTCACTAGAAAACTATATAGATATTTCGTAAAAAGCGAATGGGAAGCAGATATAGAAGAAAATATTATAAAACCATTAGCTTTAGAATTAAAAGATAATAATTACGAGATTTTGCCAACAGTAAAAAAACTACTTACCTCACAACATTTCTACGATTCTGACGACACTAACGAAAGCGATGAAATAATAGGTAGCATTGTAAAAAGTCCGTTACAATTATTAAACGAAGTAATTTCATTTTTTAAACTAGACATTCCACATCCACTTACACAAGCAGACTACTTTTATAAATTCTTTAATTTCATACATAGTTTTTATTTAAACACCGCTGGAATGACGTTATGGGCACCAGATTCTGTAGCAGGTTACCCTGCTCACTACCAAAGTCCAGATTTTGATCGTCACTGGTTTTCTTCCAATACTGTTTTAGGTCGTTACAAACTCATTGAAAGCCTTCTATCTGGAAGAAATAAAATCAGAAATAATGCTAGAATTCATGCAGAATTAGACATTCCTACTTTCATAAAGGAAAACATGAGTCAACCTTCATTGGCAACAGAATTAATTACTGAGCTTGCTGATTATTTATATTCTGAACCAATTAGCGATGAACGCAAAACTTATTTTGCAGAAAACTTACTCGAAGGCTTCCCTGATTATTACTGGACGAATGCTTGGCTTGGATACGAAGGCTCAAACGACGATACTGTTGTAAAACCTCGTTTAAACGCACTGATAACACAAATGGTTAACGCGCCAGAATTCCAATTAATGTAATACTAATCCCCTAAAACAAACCCCATGAAAAGAAGAAATTTTATAAAACTAGCGAGTACCACATCTGCTTTGGGATTATTACCATTTGAATTAAAAGCCTTACTTAAAACCATCGATTTAGATGTAGTAGATTGCGGAGACGTTTCTAACAGAAAATTGGTATTAGTAAATCTAGTAGGAGGAAATGACGGTTTAAATACAACAATTCCAATTAATGGTTACGATACATATGCAAACCTAAGGCCAACAGTGAGAATTCCTGATGCTGGTTCTAGTCGTTTCATCAAATTAGACACTACATTAGCAGACGAACAACAATTAGGGTTACACCCCGCCTTAACAGGATTCAAATCCTTATATGACGAAGGTCAACTACGAATTTTACAAGCTGTTGGATACCCTTCTCAAAACAAAAGTCATTTTGCTTCAAAAGACATTTATTCTACAGGAAATGATGGAAACAACTGGCTAAACGGTAAAAGCTCTGGATGGACTGGCCGCTTTATGGAAAAGTTTTATACAGAAGAATTAGAAGCGGCTTATCCTTTAGGTGTACAAATAGGCTCTAGTAAAACAGAATTAGGTTTTCATGGCGCAGAAGAACATGGACTCTCTATAAATATTACAGGACAAGATCCCGCTGGGTTCTTCACTGAAATTAGCGGTTTAGGTGGTGAGGCGCCAACAAACATTCCCATGTCTCATTTTGGAGATGAATTGAAATATATTATCGATGTAAACAAAACCTCTAACAAATTCTCTAAGTCTATTTCCGATGCTTTTAATAACGGAACAAATGCTGCTACTTATGAAGACAATAATTTATCAAATCAATTAAAAACTGTTGCTCGATTAATTAGCGGAGGTTTACAATCCAAAGTCTATCTAGTAAGTATTGGAGGTTTTGACACTCATAACAATCAAATTCAAGGACAAGCAGATATTAAAGGGAAACACTACGATTTATTAAGTGAAGTTTCTTCTGCTGTAACAACCTTTGTAAAAGATTTAAACGAACAATCATTAGGTGACGATGTAGTTGGGTTAACGTATTCTGAATTTGGTAGAAAAGCAAAAGAAAATGGAAACTTTGGAACAGACCATGGAGAAATTGCTCCTATGTTTGTATTTGGAAAACCTGTTAACGGAGGAGTTTCTGGAACCAATGTAGATTTATCTGAAGCTACTTCTGATAACAACTATCAATTAGAAACCATTCAATTTGATTACCGACAAACAATCACCACTTTATTACAAGATTTCTTAGGAGCTTCTGATACCGTTATTGATCATACTTTTTTTAATTATTCAACCAATGAAAGTTTTGTTAACGCCAAAATCGAAAGAGTCATAAAAAGCTCATATTCTATTTCTAAAGGATGTATTGCTGATCCTGCAGAAAACATTAACCCAGAAATTAAAAAGAACTGGTTTGTATATCCAAATCCATTCACTACACAACTTAATTTGAATTCTTTAAAAGAATTTACTGGTGTATATTATAAGTTGTATGACAACAGCGGAAAACTAGTTACCCATGGTTCAAAAGAAGTAGTTAATAATGGTGTTTTAATTGAAGTACCGAAACTTCCTTCAGGTTTGTATTTTTTACAAATAGAAAGTGGAGGTCGTACTGAAAGTCATAAAGTATTTAGATTATAATCTACTACTGTACAACAAAAAAAGGAAGTCTGTTTTTAGTTAACAAACTTCCTTTTTTATTATTAATTCTTTTAATTCTACTTACCCTTTATATTTAACTGGCAAGTGTACTACTTTTTTAGTTTCGAAAAATGATTCTTCATAATAATCAACTAAATCATAAATAGTTGCACTAGGGAATTTTGCTAATTCTTCTGTTAAATCTCCTCCTTTTAAATACAAAATCCCATTTTTTAATTCATGATTTTGTTTTTTCTGAACTTTATCTTTTATCCAACGATGAAAAGTTTCCATCTGAGCTACTGCTCTACTCACTATAAAATCATAAGTTTCTTTTACTTCTTCAACTCTTCCGTGTGTAGTTTTTACATTCTTTAAACCTAGTCCTTCAACAACTTCGTTCACTACTTTAATTTTCTTCCCTATAGAATCTACCAAGTGAAAATTCGTTTCTGGAAATAAAATAGCTAGCGGAATTCCTGGAAATCCTCCTCCAGTTCCAACATCCATCACATTTGTATTTGGTTGAAATTGCATTACTTTAGCAATACCTAGCGAGTGCAAAACATGACGTAAATACAACTCATCTATATCTTTTCTAGAAACAACATTCACTTTTAAATTCCAATCTTCATACAAATCTTGCAATGCAGCGAATTTCTCTATTTGATCCTCTGTTAAGTCTGGAAAGTATTTCTTTATTATTTGCATACTATTTTCATTTCAAAGGCAAAAATAATAACAATTATTCATTAATACCTCTTACAACCTTATAAACACTTAGCAAAAAAATATGCCTGATAACAACATTTTAAAGTTTGTTATCAGGCATTATAAATTTTCTTCTTAGTTACAAAAACTATTTAGAATTTCTCTCCTCTAAAACTACCATTCGTTATAGTAGCTGTATTATCTCCTACTGTAACAGTTCCTGAAAATGTTCCTTCAAAATAATCTCCAGAAACTGAAGTTACCGTAACAGTTCCAGAATTTGCGAAATTGAAATCAAACCCTAAAGATTCAGAGGTAAAAGATATTTTATGTGGAGAACCATTTAAAATATTGCTATTCACCTCAAAAGTTCCAACCTCTATGTCTAATGGAAACCAAATCCCCATTCCTGTATCTCCAGGATCCGTTAAAGCTGGTCCATTATTTCCATTCAATGTAATAGCATTAGATTCAGCTGTAATAATATTTACAAACTCATAATCTACGCCATTTACTGTAAATCGAATATACGTTCCAGAATCTGGAGTGTCTCCATCTCCTGAACTACAAGATTGGAATACAAAAACAAAAGACAATGCGATAAAAAGTGTTTTAAAAACCTTCATAGCTTATATAAAATTTAAATTAATTGAGATTACAATTCAATAATGCCTTCTTAGCTATTTCATAAATAGCGGCTTAGACAATCACGATCATTTTTTTGAGAAGTCTATAACAATTTATCTTCTCTTTTCCTTTAACATTTACGCAAAGGTAACAAAAAAAGCGACCTTGCTAAATTATTTTTATTGGCATTTTTAATACAAAATGTTCAGTTTTTAAAATAAAATCGACCCTATATAAACATATGAAAAAGTTAAAGATTGGTATTATTTAATAATTCTCGTTAAAAACTTACGTTATCAGGTAAACATGAACGAAAAACGTTTATTTTTACCTCTTTAATTTATAGTATGAAAACAATTAAATTTTCTAGAATAGATAAAACCAAATTCTTTAGAACGTTGAATAAAAGAGTAAACGAATATTTTAAAGAAAACAATATTAAGCGTACAGGTAATTGGAAATTATATATAAAAGCAATTATTATGTTCGCACTTTTCCTAACTCCTTTTGTAATAATCCTTACCGTAGACATGCCGCAATGGTTACAATTATTATTAACTATTGTCATAGGAATTGGAATGGCAGGAGTTGGAATGAATGTAATGCACGACAGTAATCATGAATCTTTCTCTAGTAGAAAATGGGTAAATGATTTAATGGGAAGCAGTATTTATATTTTAGCCGGTAATGTATACAACTGGAAAGTACAACACAATGTACTACACCATACATATACAAACATTCAAGATCACGATGAAGATATTGATGCTGGTAGAATTATACGTTTTTCTGAACATGCAAAATGGTTCCCAATTCATAAATATCAAAAGTATTATTCTCCTATTTTATACGGATTATTAACTATTAATTGGGCAATTACTACCGATTTTAAACAAATGCACAGCTATTTAAAAAGAAAATTATCTTACGGTAAGTTTCCGAATCCAAAAGTAGAATGGACAAAGCTTATTATTTCTAAAATTATATACTACGCTATGTGGATTGTATTACCAATTATGGTATTAAACATTGCTTGGTGGAAAGTATTAATAGGTTTCTTTGTTATGCACTATACTGCTGGTATTATTTTAAGTTTTGTTTTTCAATTAGCACATGTTGTTCCTAAAACAGAGATGCCTTTGCCAGATGAAAATGGAAACATGAAAAATACGTGGGCAATTCACCAATTGTACACAACTTCTAATTTTGCACCTAAAAACTGGTTGGTAAATTTCTACACTGGAGGTTTAAATCATCAAGTAGAGCACCATATTTTCCCACATATTTCTCATATACACTATAAGAAAATAGCTAAGATTGTAAAGGAAACAGCTAAAGAATTTAACCTTCCTTATCACGAATATAAAACTACAAGAAAAGCACTTTTAGAACACTTAAGGCATATTGCCGAACTTGGAAAAAAACCGCAACTAGCATAATCAACAAAAAAAATGTCTGAAGCATTATCTAACAGAATTAACAGTTTACCTATTTCGCAAACTTTAGCAATGGCAGCTAAAGCTAGAGAATTAAAAAATCAAGGAAAAGACATCATTAGCTTAAGCTTAGGAGAACCTGATTTTAACACACCTGATTTTATTAAAGACGCAGCTATTGAAGCTATTAACCAGAACTATAACTCATACACTCCTGTAGATGGTTATGTTGAATTAAAAGAAGCTATTTGCACCAAATTTAAACGTGACAACAACTTAGATTATCAACCAAATCAAATTGTTGTTTCTACTGGAGCAAAGCAATCTATTGCAAATGTTGCACAGGTATTATTAAATCCTGGAGATGAAGTTTTACTTCCTGCTCCATATTGGGTTAGTTATTCTGCTATTGCAACATTATGTGAAGCTAAATTTGTAGAGATTCCTTCTTCTATAGACACTGATTTTAAAATTACACCAGAGCAATTAGAAGCTGCAATTACGCCAAAAACAAAAATGGTGTTTTTCAACTCTCCGAACAATCCTAGTGGAAGTATTTATAGCGAAGAAGAATACAGAGCTTTAGCAAAAGTTTTAGAAGCACATCCACAAATCTTCATTCTTTCTGATGAAATTTACGAGCACATTAACTACGGTGTAAAACCATTTAGTTTTGCTGCTATCGAAAGCATGTATGATAGAACAATTACTGTAAATGGTTTAGCGAAAGCATTTGCGATGACTGGTTGGAGAATTGGTTTCATTGGTGCTCCACAATGGATTGCAAAAGCTTGTACTAAAATGCAAGGACAAATTACTTCTGGAACCAATTGTATTGCACAACGTGCTGCTATTACGGCTGTATTGGCATCTCCTCATAAAGTACAATATATGGTAGACGAGTTTAAATCTCGTAGAGATTTAGTATTAGAATTATTAGGAAAAATAGAAGGATTTAAGTTGAATGTTCCTGAAGGAGCTTTTTATATTTTCCCAGACATTTCTGCTTTCTTTGGAAAGACAATTAAAGGAAAAGAGATAAAAGACGCTAATGATTTCTCTATGCTATTATTAGAAGAAGCAAACGTAGCAACAGTTACCGGACAAGCATTTGGTGCTCCAAACTGCATTAGAATGTCTTATGCAGCTTCTGAACTACAATTACGTGAAGCTATTAAACGTATTAGAGAAGTTTTAATAGATTAGAAAAATTAATTGAATTTATATTAAAAAGGCAACGACATTGTTCGTTGCTTTTTCTTTTTCACCTTTTTTAGATACAGTACTTTTTTGTCGTAGTCGATAAAAGCTTTTCCTTTTTCCAATACATCTGCTCCAATAATTCCATGTACTTCTTTTGCTTTATGCTGTGTTAAAGCCGTATTTACATGTGTTAGATCAAATAATACCAAATCGCAACTTGGTAATTTCCAATCACCAATTTTTAAATAATTATCAGTAGAAATATAAGTTTCCATATCTGTAGCACCTGCTCCTGCAGCTTTTACTTCACTCTCTTCCGAAGTTAATTTGAATTGCTCAGTTAAGTTTAATCCTACACAAGAGTTAGACGCGCCTGTATCTAAAATGAACACACCTTTCACTCCATTAATCTTAGCAGATAACTCCAAATGATTCGTAATCATTTTCTTCAACTTTATTCGAACGTATTTCTTTTTTCGCAATACTTTTTTCAAACTTGCCATTTCTCGTACTTTTGCATCCGAAAACAAAAATACGTTATTACAAACGAAGGGAAAGCAACAAGCAAAACTTTCAGTCTAAAAACTAGAAAACTTTAACTTTTAAGCTTCCTATTTTACATTAGAAAGAAATGATTACCGATACACATACACACTTATACTCAGAACAATTTGATGAAGACAGAGCAGAAATGATACAAAGAGCTAAAGATGCTGGTGTTTCTCGTTTCTTTATTCCTGCTATAGACAGTTCTTACACAGAAAGAATGCTTGATTTAGAACAAAATTATCCAGATGATGTATTTTTAATGATGGGATTACACCCAACTTCTGTAAAAGAGAATTACAAAGAAGAATTAGCTCATGTAAAAGAGTGGATTGACAAACGTAATTTTTACGCTATTGGTGAAATTGGTATTGACTTATATTGGGACAAAACCTTCTTGCAACAACAACAAGAAGCGTTTAAAACTCAAATTCAATGGGCAAAAGAAAAAAAACTTCCTATTGTAATCCATTGTAGAGAAGCTTTTGATGAAATTTTTGAGGTATTAGAAAGCGAAAAAGGAGATGATTTATTTGGAATTTTTCACTGTTTTACTGGAACATTAGAACAAGCCCAAAAAGCTATTTCTTATAACATGAAATTAGGTATTGGTGGTGTAGCTACTTTTAAAAATGGGAAGATTGATAAATTTTTAAATGATATTGATTTACAACATATAGTTTTAGAAACTGACTCTCCATATTTAGCTCCAACTCCTTATAGAGGAAAACGTAATGAAAGTAGTTATATAGAAAAAGTAGCCGGAAAATTAGTAGATATTTACGGTAAACCTTTTGAAGAAATAGCTGCAATTACAACACAAAACTCAAAAGAGGTATTCTCTGTTTAAATAATCAACACTTTAATAATTAACTTCTTATTTATAAGGATTCTTTCAAATAAAATTCTGAAATTACAGCCAGTTTTAACAAAAACATTGTCAACACTAAACCTAAAGTACTTTGTTTACTAAAATACGTAAGTTTCAATTTTCAGAACACAGAGTATTAGCTACACTTATAGGTATTGTTTACTTATGGTTTGGAGCTCTTAAAATATTCCCACAACTAAGTCCAGCTGAGGAAATTGCTTTCGACGTAGTTCGTTGGTTAACTTTTGGCACGCTTCCAAAACAAATAGCTATATACCTTCTAGGTGTTGGAGAAATACTTATTGGACTTGCACTTATTTTCTTTTCTAACAGAAAAATAGTTTACCAAATTGCACTAGCGCATATGTTCTGTACTTTTCTTCCTTTATTTATTTTTCCTGAAAAGTCTTTTGTACATTTTCCTTTTGCTTTCTCATTAGTAGGACAATATATTTTCAAAAACATTATCATTGTAGGAATTTTACTAATTTTATTAAACAGCACATCTAAACCTGAAAAATTATTCAATTGAATATAGAAACTACATACTATACATCTCCTATTGGAAATCTCGAAATAAAAGGAACCAACAATGAAATTCATTCTATTTATTTTATTGATGATAATTTAGCTCCAATAGAAGTAAAATCTAAAGAATTACAAAAATGCGTTTCTCAATTAGATGAATATTTTGCCGGTACTCGTAAAGAATTCGAATTACGTTTATCACCTAAAGGCACAGAATTTCAAGGAAGAGTTTGGAATGAATTATTAAATGTTCCGTTTGGAAAAACTAGAAGCTACCTGCATCAAACAAAACAATTAGGAGACGTAAAAGCTATTAGGGCTGTAGCATCTGCTAATGGAAAAAATCCGATTTCAATTATTATTCCTTGTCATAGAATTATTGGCTCAGATGGTTCTTTAACAGGCTATGCTGGAGGTGTTTGGCGTAAAAAATGGTTATTAGAACATGAAAGCGGAAGTAAACAACAAACTTTATTTTAGTTTAAATTTCTCTTTTCTATAAAGAATTTTTTAAGGATTTGACCGCATTCTTCTTCTAGAACACCCGCTACAACTTTTGTCTTTGGATGCAACTTTGTTCCCATAACACTAAAACCTAATTTTGGTTCACTAGCGCCATACACAATCTTTCCGATTTGTGTCCAATAACTAGCACCTGCGCACATTTGACAAGGTTCTAATGTAACATACAACACACAATCTTTTAAATACTTCCCTCCTAAAAAATCTGCAGCAGAAGTAAACGCTTGCATCTCTGCATGCGCAGTTACATCATTTAGTCGTTCTGTTAAATTATGTGCTCTTGCAATAATTTGATTTTTAAATACAATTACAGCTCCCACAGGTACTTCACCTTTTTCATAGGCTTGTTGTGCCTCCTGTAGTGCTTTTTTCATAAAATATACATCGTCAAAAGGATTCATAAAGAAAGTTTACTTTTTCGTTTTATTGAATATATTTCAGCAATTGTAGGTTGTGATGCATCTCTTTTAAGCAGCTCAAAGACATCTCCTTTTTTTACAGTTCCTGTTTGCAATACTTTAAAATACACTCCACTCTTGGTCGTATTCCAAAATTGTTTTATTACTTGCATATCTTTAAATCGAACACCCAATTTCATACAAGGTTGACGTGGCTTTGTAACTTCCAACACTACTTCTCCAACCTTAAAAACATCTCCTTTATGAATTTCTGTTTCCTCTAAATCAGACATGGTTAAATTTTCACCAAACATTCCTAATTCCCAATCCAAATCTGGATATAACTTTTTAAAATAGTCGTAATGCTTTTCAGAAAAAGCGTACACTGCCTGATCTACACCTCCATGATGTTTTCGATCGCAAATAACATCATCTTTAACAGTTTCTATATCTAAAAAAATAGGATGCTCTACTGGATATTTATAGATTCCTGTTACTACTTTTTTACCTTTCCAATCTATTTCTGTTCGTTCTCCTATGTTAGTAGCTACAATTTTCATATTCGCGTCTTTTTACAAAGTTAGCTAAATAAAATAGTTATTTTTACCAAAATTTTCAGTTTGATTTTAATAGATATCCCAGCAAATAAAAAGGTTTATTTTGCTTCTGACCAACATTTAGGAGCTCCCACAAAAGAAAAGAGTTTTCCCAGAGAACAAAAGTTTGTACAGTGGTTAAATGAAGTTAAAGAAGATGCAGCAGCAATCTTTTTATTAGGAGATTTATTCGACTTTTGGTTTGAATACAAAACAGTAGTTCCTAAAGGTTTTGTACGTGTTTTAGGTAAACTAGCTGAAATACGTGATAGCGGCATTCCTATTTATTTCTTTGTAGGAAATCATGACTTATGGATGCGTGATTATTTTGAAACAGAATTAAACATACCTGTATATCATTCATCTCAAATATTCTCTATTAACAACAAACGATTCTTCATTGGACACGGAGACGGTTTAGGTCCTCATGATTTAGGATACAAGAGAATGAAAAAAGTTTTCACTTTTCCTTTATTTCAATGGCTATTTCGTTGGTTACACCCAGATTTAGGTGTAAAACTAGGACAATACATGTCTGTTAAAAATAAAATGATTTCTGGTGACGAAGATTTTAAGTTTTTAGGAGAAGAAAAAGAATGGTTAGTACAATATTGTTATCGAAAATTATCACAAGAGCACTATGATTTCTTTGTGTTTGGACATCGTCATTTACCTTTAGATATCCAATTAAATGAAAATAGCAAATACTATAATCTTGGAGATTGGGTGCATTATTTTACCTATGGTATTTTTGATGGAGACACTTTCATATTAGAAAAATATGAATAAAAAAAGACGCTGTATAACTACAACGTCTTTCCAATATTTTGTTTTTATGCTTTTTTAAAATGTAAAAGTTAAACCTCCTCTAAAAGTAGTTCCATTAAATCCAAACTGATTTACTTCCCAAGGATATCTAAAACGCCCTCCTAAATCAGTAACAACATCTCCTTTTGTATCAATTTCATCAGGAAAAACATCAAATAAATTATTGATTGTTACATTAAGTGATACAAAATCAGAGAACTTATAGCCTAACCCTAAATCAGTAACTACCTTACCACTAAATGTTTGGTCTTTTAAAGGATCTGTAGCATGTTGCCAAGTAACCTCTCCAAAGAATGTATTATTAAGACTCGCATTAAAATTCCCTACTTCATAATTCCCTCCGAATAAGAATTTTGTATTAGGACGCGCGCTTATAATTCTAGATTGTTCTTTTCTATTAAAAATTGCATTTTTATAATTCGATAGTTGTGTTGGTGTCGCAACCTCTCCTTCTAACTCTGTTTTATTAATGTTCAATGCTAAATTAAAACCAAGTTTACCAGTTCCTAGCGGTATATTTCTATAACGCATTGTATAATCGAATCCTTGTGTTATTGTATTTACTGCATTGATAAAAAACTTGATACTTGTCACTTGGTTTGCATCTAAAATTTGCTGTACCGCAGCATTTACATTTCCATCATCATCTGTTCCACCTATCTCTCCAGTAAATAATACTCTATCATCTACTCTTACATTGTAATAATCTAACGAAATTGTAAAGTTTCTTGAAGCTTTAATCGTTAAACCAGCAGATATATTTTGAGATGTTTCCGCAAATAAAGGCGCTACACCTAAATCTCTAATCACCTGACTTACATTATTAAACGTACCTTGATTAGATATCGTTCCTCCAGACACTAATGTTTGTACATTACTTAAATATACTTGATGTAAAGATGGCGCTCTAAAACCTGTACTATACGAACCTCTTAACACCCCTGCTTCTCCTAATTTATAACGTGAATTTATTTTCCATGAAGTGTTTCCTCCAAAGTCTGAATAGTTTTCATAACGCACTGCTCCTCCAATTAAGAAATCTTCAGAAATATCCCAATCTAAAGTACCATAAACTCCTACATTAGTTCTTGTTTCATTTAAAGCATTACTTGGTTGTAAACCAGGAAATGATTGTGCTCCTCCGTTAATATAAGATGCTTCTTCCCCTTCGGTAACTTCAAAACGCTCTTGTCTTGCTTCAACTCCTAAACCAATACTAATATTCTCACCAAATTGTCTGTTTACATCAAAATTTCCAATAATATTACTAAAACCATAAGCTCCAGCATCAAAACTTGTTGGACTATTAGCCCCTAAGCCTACATTAATTGTATTTCCAATCGTGTAATCAACTGTATTTCCTCCATACGTAGCACTTAAGTCAGCATTAAAACCACCTAATCTAAATTTACTACCCGCAGTAAATAAAATATCTTGAATATTCGTCTCAAATGTTGGTTGGAAACCATTGTAAGTTTCTCCTGGAGGTGTTAGTAACCCAAAGTCATCTGTAATCCAATAAGGCGTTCTATACAATGCAAAACTTTTCCCTTTTCTATAATCAAATCCTCCAAAAGCGTATAATTCAACATCTTCATTTAGTTCATACGCTCCATTAATAAATAAATCCCCTTTAGTCATTTCTGGCTGACCAATAATCATTCCTAAAGCAGGATTATCTCTTGTCCATTGGTTATCTACACCAAATAAATCATCTTTTCCAGGCTCTCCTGCTCTATTTGTATAATCTTGATGATATCCACTTAAAGTGGCATTTAAAAACCCTTTCTCTCCAACAGCAAATGTATGATTCACATCTACACCTCCGTTAAATCCGTCTCCAACTTTAGTAATTCCCGAATAAGCATTCACCTGTGTATATTCTACATCTTTTTTCAAGATAATATTTACAACACCTGCCACGGCATCTGAACCGTATTGTGCAGAAGCTCCGTCACGTAATACTTCTACTCTTTCTATTGCAGCCGTAGGAATACTTTTCATATCTGTACCTACTTCTCCTTTACCAGGTGTATCGTTTACATATACTAAAGCACTTTGATTCTTACGTTTTCCATTTACTAACACTAAAGTTCTACTTGGACCTAAACCACGTAAATCTGCAGGATCAAAGTGCGCTGTAGCATCTGACACCGTTTGATTACTGGAATTATAAGAAGGTACTGCATACGTTAATGCTTGATCGATACTAGGCTGTCCTGTTGCTTGTAATTCAGCAAGGCCAATATTATCTATAGGCACTGCAGAATCTAAAATTGTTCTAGGCTTAGATCGGTTACCTGTTAATACAATTTCCTCTAATACATCGTTCGCATCTGACAATGTTACATTTATTGTTTGCCCTGCAGAAACATTTTTTTCAATAGTAGTAAACCCTATAGAAGAAAAAACAATTACCGAAGGGCTTTTCTTTAAAGTCAGTACAAATTCCCCCAAATCGTTTGTTGTTGTTCCGTTAGTAGTTCCTTTCTCAATAACATTTACAAACGGAATACCTTCTCCGGCGACATCCGTTACCTTTCCTTTTACAGACTGCGCAAAAATCCCCATTGAAAACAGGCAAAAACTCAATCCTAATAGTTTCGTTAAATGTTTTATTTTCCTCATAGTAGTTATGGTTTTGGTTAATTTATATTTAACAAAAATTAGAATTATACTCAACAAATGCAATAAATATGTTAATTTTCATAAAATAAATTCTTAATTTTTTATTACTACTTTATTTTAAAAATCATTTTAACATTTTTTTTTCAGTTTCACCTCACTAATCTTTAACCTACTTTTAACAAGAAAAAAATTGTTAATATTGTAGCTTTGTTCACTGAAAAAATTATAACTGATAACATTTTTTACATATGGATGTAGATGTAAGAGCTATTAACGAAAAAATTGAAGTTGAAAGTGCATTTGTAGATTTACTTACAAATGAAATGAACAAGGTAATTGTAGGTCAGAAAGATATGATCGAAAGATTATTGATTGGCCTTTTAGGAAATGGACATATTCTTTTAGAGGGTGTTCCTGGACTAGCAAAAACACTTGCCATTAACACCTTATCTAAAGCCGTCCAAGGAAGTTTTAGTAGAGTTCAGTTTACTCCAGATTTACTTCCTGCAGATGTTGTTGGTACGATGATATACAACGTAAAAGAAAACGACTTTTCTATTAAGAAAGGTCCTATTTTCGCAAACTTTGTATTAGCTGATGAGATTAACCGTGCTCCTGCAAAAGTACAATCGGCATTACTGGAAGCAATGCAGGAACGTCAAATTACAATTGGCGACGAAACTTTTAAATTAGATGAACCTTTCTTGGTTATGGCCACTCAAAACCCCGTAGAACAGGAAGGAACATACCCACTACCTGAAGCTCAAGTAGACCGTTTTATGTTGAAGACCGTAATTGACTATCCTAAATTACAGGACGAACAACTTATTATGAGACAAAGCTTAAATAATAGCTTCGGAAAAGTTAATCCAGTAATCTCTATAGACAAAATCATCAAAGCTAGAGAAACTGTAAACGAGGTATACATGGATGAAAAAATTGAGAAATATATTCTCGATATCATTTTTGCTACTCGTTATCCAGAAAATTACAATTTAAGTAACTTAAAACCTTTAATAAGTTTTGGTTCTTCTCCTCGTGGTAGTATTGCTTTAGCAAAAGCAGCAAAATGCTACGCATTTATTAAACGTAGAGGATATGTAATCCCCGAAGATGTCAGAGCTATGGCGCACGATGTATTGCGACATAGAATTGGAATTACTTACGAAGCAGAAGCTGAAAACATGAGCTCTGTAGATATTATAAATGCTATTATAAACGAAGTGCAAGTACCATAATAGTTACTTAAAAGGTAAGCTCTAGCAATTAAAAAGAAATTTTTTATATAATCCCAAACATAAAATTTTTGCTAGAAATGACTTTTAAATTAACAACGTACAAAACGCTAACTGGAAAAAAACAAATTTTAGAAACAAAAACAAAAAAAAGCACAGAGGCAATAGTCTACCAAGACGATCAACCTGCGTACTTAGTAGATTGTTTTGATTTACAAACAGAATCAAACGTTCAAATGAATTACCTTGTTCTTTGCCAACAAAGAAGCATGAGAGATGTCATTAATGAAATAGCTGAGAAAAATAATGTAAACCTTTCTTTAAAGGAAGCTCCAGCATTTTCTATTAAAAAAACATCTGTAGATCAAGAGTTGGAGTTGCCTCCGTTACCTGTAGATTGGGTAAATTAATCATATGGATACTAAAGAATTACTCAAGAAAGTTCGTAAGATAGAAATAAAGACAAAACGTTTGTCTAATCATATTTTTGGTGGCGAATATCATTCTACGTTCAAAGGACGTGGAATGACTTTCTCTGAGGTTCGTCAGTATCAATTTGGAGACGACATTCGAGCTATAGACTGGAATGTTACCGCACGTTATAACGAACCTTATATTAAGGTTTTTGAAGAAGAACGTGAACTTACTATGATGCTTATGGTAGACGTTTCAGGTTCTGAACTTTTTGGAACAGCTACTCAATTTAAAAAAGATACCGTTACAGAAATTGCTGCAACCTTAGCTTTTTCTGCTATTCAAAATAATGATAAGGTTGGACTTATTTTATTCTCAGATCAAATAGAGTTATTTATTCCTCCTAAAAAAGGAAAAAGTCACGTGCTCCGAATTATTAGAGAATTAATAGAATTTCAACCTAAAAGCAAACGTACCAATATAGATGAAGCTTTAAAGTTTTTATCTAGCGTACTCAAAAAGAAAGCTATTGTTTTTATGCTTTCTGATTTTGTTGATGAAAATTACGAAAGAACTTTAAAAATTGTTGGAAACAAGCACGATTTAACGGGTATTAGAATCTACGATAAATTTGATGAAGAAATTCCAAACTTAGGAATGGTTCCAATGGTAGATAATGAAACTCAAGAAATCCGACTCGTAAATACAAGCTCAAGAGCTGTAAGAACAAAATACAAAGCCAATGCTTTACGATTAAAAGATAACTTTGAAACTTCTTTTAAGAAAAGTGGTTTGGGAACTATTAATGTTCGTGCAGATGAAAGTTATGTAAAAAAACTATTGAGTTATTTTAAAAACAAAGCATAAATTGAAAAAATTAGTACTTTACATATTATTGCTATTTGCTGGTGTTGGTATCGCTCAAACATCTCCTGTACAAGTAGCAACAGACACTACTAATATTCGAATTGGAGAACAATTTGAATATAAAATATCTGTAGATGGCGTAGAGAATGTACGACTTCCAAAATTACAGCTTAAAGGAATTGAAGTAATTGATAGTTTAAAGGTAGACACTTTAAAAAATCGTTTGATTCAAAAATATATTCTTACAGGTTTCGATAGTGGTGCTTTTTACATACCACAACAACAAATCTTTATTAAAAATCAAGCATATTTAACCGATAGTTTACTTATAAATGTAGCTACCGTTCCTATTGATACTACTAAAGTTAAAAAATTCCCTATTAAAGGAATTAAAGGTGAACCGTATCAATTTGACGATTATAAAAACATACTGTTCTGGATTCTCGGAATCATTATTTTAGTAAGTGGTGTACTTTATTTCGCACTTAAGAGAACAGAAGATGATGAAGTAAAGACAAGTGAGCAATTACTAAATCCGTATCAAGAAGCCGTTAGAAACTTAAAGTTATTAGACGGAAAATTGTTATGGCAAAACAATAAAATAAAACAATATTATAGCGAGTTAACAGATATTGTTAGAAATTATATTGAAAGAGAACTCCATGTTCCTGCCTTAGAAACCACTACAAATGGTTTAATAGAAACATTATCTGACTTTAAAGACAGTGATTCTATTTTAACTGATAAGGAAACTATAGAACGTTTAGATAAATTATTACAACAAGCAGACTTAGTAAAGTTTGCTAAATCTAAACCTTTAGCACATGAGATTGAAGCAGACAGAAATATTGCCAAGCATATTGTTGATAATCTGAAACAAAATATTATTGAGGTAGAAACTGATGCAGATGTAGATCCAGTAATTATTGTAGAAAAACCTGTGGTTAAAAAACCTTCAATACTTATAAAAATAATTTCAATACTACTTATTATAGCAATTATTGGTTTAATATCATATTCGCTAACTAAAGTAGCACCAACGTTAAACTCGTTAAAAACACCAGTAACCAATGTTAAATAATTTCGAGTTTCATAGTCCAGAGTTTTTATGGCTATTTGTATTAATTCCAATACTAGCACTTTGGCTTTTTTCGAATAGAAAAAAAGAAAATACTGTTTTATCTGTTCCTAGTATGAAAGGTTTTGAAGGAAGTAG
Organism: Tenacibaculum amylolyticum; assembly: GCF_964511145.1. Classification (NCBI taxonomy): domain Bacteria; kingdom Pseudomonadati; phylum Bacteroidota; class Flavobacteriia; order Flavobacteriales; family Flavobacteriaceae; genus Tenacibaculum; species Tenacibaculum amylolyticum. The sequence continues at coordinate 83,196 of NZ_CAZEFZ010000001.1, read as the reverse complement.
TTCTATTCTTCCAAAACTAAAACCTTTATTAAATGTATTCAGATTATTAGCACTCTCAGCAATTATTATTGCTTTAGCAAGACCTAGGAATGTTTCTGTAAGTAAAAAAACAAAAACCAATAGAGGTATTGATATTGTAATGGCTATTGATGTTTCTGCTAGTATGCTTGCAAAAGACTTAAAACCAAACCGTTTAGAAGCTTTAAAACGAGTTGCTTCAGATTTTGTAAACAGAAGACCTAATGATAGAATTGGTATTGTAGTGTATGCTGGAGAAAGTTTTACGCAAACGCCTATTACAAGTGATAAATCTATTGTAAAAAGAACCATTTCTGAAATTAAATGGGGACAATTAGAAGGAGGAACTGCTATTGGAATGGGACTTGGTTCTGCAGTAAATAGGTTAAAAGAAAGTAAAGCCAAAAGTAAAGTGATTATTCTACTTACCGACGGTGTAAATAATGCTGGTTTTGTAGATCCTAAAACAGCTACAGAACTTGCTAAAGAATTAGGGATAAAAGTATATACTATTGGAATAGGAACTAATGGTATGGCTCCATTCCCTTGGGCAAAAGATCCAAGAACTGGTAAATTATCTTTCAGAAATCAGCAAGTTGAAATAGATGAAAAACTATTACAATTTATTGCCAATGAAACTGACGGACAGTATTTCCGTGCAACTGGTAATGCTAAACTGAAAGAGATTTACGATGAAATTGATAAACTTGAGAAAACCAAAATAGAAGAGTTCAAATACTATAATTATAGCGAACAATATCGATTTTGGATATTCTTAGCAGGAATATTCTTGTTACTAGAATTTATATTAAGAAACACAGTATTTAAAAGCTTTATATAATTTTATTGTTAAATCGTTAAATAGTTGATTTGTTAAGTTATGCATTTGTTCTCATTTGAAAAGCTAGAAGTTTGGAAAGAAGCTATTTTGCTTTCGAAGAATATTTATGTATTAACAGAAAAATTCCCTAATAATGAAAAATTTGGTTTAATTAATCAATTAAGAAGAGCTTCAAATTCTATTTCAGCTAATTTAGCAGAAGGAACAAGTAGAATTACAAATAAAGATAAAGCTCATTTTACAACAATAGCTTATAGTTCTACTATGGAAGTTTTAAATCATTTAATATTATCTAAGGAGCTAAAGTTTATTAATGAAGTCAATTATTTAGAAATTAGAAAACAATTATCAAAAATCGCTAATATGTTAAACGCACTACGTAAATCGCAATTACATAGTGAGCCAATTAACAATTAAACGATAAAACATATAAATATCATAAGAAATATGTATAAGATAGAAGAGCCAATATATTTTTACTTTTTTGCAATTATCCCTGTTATAATTGGAATATTCTTATTGGTTTTATGGTGGAAAAAAAGAACACAACGTAAATTTGCAGACAGTGCTCTATTTGCTAAACTTGCTCCTAATTTTTCTGTATTTAAATCTACTTTAAAACTTATATTTTTATTAATTGGGTTGTCATTTTTAATCGTTTCGTTAGTCAATCCTAAAATGGGAACAAAACTACAAACAGTTAAAAGAGAAGGTGTAGATGTTGTTTTTGCTTTAGATGTTTCTAAAAGTATGTTAGCAAAAGATATTGCTCCAAACCGACTAGAAAAAGCAAAGCAAATTATTTCAAAAATTATAGATAAATTAGGAAGTGATCGTGTAGGAATTATTATTTATGCAGGAAACGCATATCCTTTACTTCCTATTACTACAGATCATGCTGCTTCAAAAATGTTTCTTCAAAATGCAAATCCAGATATGGTTTCTAGTCAAGGAACTGCTATCAATGAAGCATTAGACTTAGCTAAAACTTATTATAATAATGATGAGCAAACAAATAAGTTTTTAATCATTATTTCAGATGGAGAAGACCATCAGGAAGAAACGAAGCAGAAAGCACAAGATTTAGCTAATGAAGGCGTAAAAGTTTACACTATTGGAGTAGGAACAGAAAAAGGTGGACCAATTCCTATTGAGTTAAATGGCGGGCACATTGGTTATAAAAAAGATAGAAAAGGGGAAACTGTTATTACGCAGAGAAAACCAGATATTCTGAAAGATATTGCAAATGCATCTAACGGAATTTATATTGATGGAAATAAAACTGAACAACCTGTAAAAGCAATTGAAAAAATTATAGGAAATGCTCAAAAGAGTGAATTTGAAACTAAACAGTTTTCAGATTATAAAGATCAATTCCAATGGTTTGTTGGTTTAGGCTTTTTATTCTTAGTTATAGATCTTTTCTTCTTCGAAAGAAAAACAAAATGGCTAAAAAAAGTAGATTTATTTAATGAAAAGGAGGCATAGACACATGAAAAAATTAATCCACATAAGTTTTGTTTTTGTTGTTTTATTCGCAACAAAAGTGCAAGCACAAATAGATACATTAAGCTTACAAAGAGAAGCTCGTGCATTACTAAGAGAAGGAAATAAACTTTATAATAAAGAAAAGTTTAATGAAGCCTCTATAGCTTATAGAAAAGCTTTAGGAAAAGATAGCAAGTACGATAAAGCAAGTTACAACTACGGAAACGCTTTGTATCAAGGAAAAAAATATAAAGAAGCTGTTTCTGAATATGAACTAGCTACTAAAACAGCAAAAAATAAAGCAGAGAAAGCAGAAGCTTACCATAACATTGGAAATGCAATGATGGAGCAAAAGCAATACCAACAAGCTGTAGACGCTTATAAAAATGCTTTGAGAAATAATCCTAATGACGACGAAACACGTTACAATCTAGCTGTCGCTCAAAAAGAAGCTAAAAAGCAACAAGATCAGCAGAAGAAAGACGACAAAAACAAGGATAAAAATAAAGATCAGAAAGATCAAAAGAAGGATCAAAAGAAGGATCAGAATAAAGACAAAAACAAAGATCAAAAAGATAAAGACAAGAAGGAAGGAGACGATAAGGATAAAAAAGATCAGGACAAAAACAAAGATCAGAAAGATCAAAATAAAGATCCTAAAAACCAAAAAGACAAAAAAGATAAGCAACAACAAAAGCCTCAACCAGGAAAGATGACACCTGAACAAATGAAGCAATTGTTAGAAAGCTTAAATAACGAAGAAAAGAAGACACAAAAGAAGATGAACGTTAAAAAGTCGAAAGGAAGAAAAATAAAGCAAGAAAAAGATTGGTAAAAATTAATAAAACTTTAAGACCAAAATCTTAAAAATCAATTAATTTAAAGTATCAAAAAATAATTATTTTTGCTCGTTTTGAATCAACAAATGAAAGTAAAGTTTATTACATTTATTATAACGCTGTTTACTATTTCGGCTTTTTCTCAAGAGCCTCTTTTGACAGCTAAAGTAAGTAAGAACAAACTTGGGATTAACCAACGTTTACGTGTTGAGTTTGCCATTAACAAACAAGGTGGCGATAATTTTAAACCGCCAAATTTTAAAAACTTTAAAATCGTCGGCGGCCCAAGTCAATCTGTAAGCCAATCTTGGGTTAATGGTAAAGCTACTTTTTCTCAATCGTACTCATATATTATAAAGCCATTAAGGAAAGGAGAGTTTAACCTTCCTCCTGCCAGTATTCAAATTGATGGTAAAACATTATTATCTAAGCCGGTTAAGATTATTGTAACGGAAGCTGTTGAGGTTCCTAAAAACCCAAACGATCCAGATTACATTGCAGAACAAAATATTCATTTAGTTGCCGAAGTTTCTAAATCTAAACCTTATGTGGGTGAAGGTATTTATGTAGAATACCGTTTATACTTCAGTAATAATGTAGGTATTTACGATAATGCTGTAACAGAATCTCCTCAATACAATGGTTTTTGGAATCAGGAAATCAAAAGAGATAATGGATCGCAAGTAAAAACAGCTATGTACAATGGTGAACAATACCGTTATGCCGTTTTACACAAAGCCTTATTAATTCCTACAAAATCCGGAAAGTTGACTATAGATCCTATGAAAATGGATATTGTAGTAGCTGTTCCTACTGGTAGAGGTGATTTTTTTGGAAATCCTATTACTAGACAAGTTAGAAAAGAATATACTTCTGCTAAAAAAACTATTATTTCTAGAGAGCTACCTCTAGAAGGTAAACCAGAGAGTTTTACTGGAGCTGTGGGAGATTTTTCGTACGATTTAATTGCTAGTAAAAATGTATTAAAAGCAAATGAATCATCTCAAATTAAAGTTTCTGTAAAAGGAAAAGGTAACTTAAAATTATTTGAATTACCTAAAATAGAAACACCAAAAGAATTGGAAGTATACCAACCAGAACGAAAAGAAAAAGTTCGTATTACTGCTTCTGGTTTAAGTGGATCTGTAACCGATAATTATACTGTAGTTCCAGAATACAAAGGAAAATATAAAATTCCTAAAACTGAGTTTTCTTACTTTAATCCAAAAGAAGGAAAATATCATACTATTACTACTGAGGATATATATGTTGATGTAGTGCAAGGAAAACAACTACCAACAACTTCTAATGAAGATCAAGTAGCAAAACAAGCTGTAAAAACTACTGGAAAAGATTTTAGGTATATTCAAACTACAGCAGATTTAAAACCGTACAAACCTTCTCGCTTTTTTAAGTCTATAGGTTTTTATCTCTTGTTATTATTACCGCTAATTACAATTCCAATCGCAATTATCTTACAAAAGAAAAACGAAGAGAGAAATGCTGATATTATTGGGAATAAACAGCGAAAAGCAGATAGATTAGCTAAGAAATACTTATCTGAAGCTAAATTGCAATTAGGTAATAAAGAACCTTTCTATGAAGCTTTAGAAAGAGCGCTACATAATTACTTAAAAGCAAAACTATATGTAGAAACTTCTGACATTAGTAGAGATAAAATCACTCAAATATTAGAAGATAAAAAAGTAGATACTGCTAGTATCAATAATTTTATAGATGTATTGAAGAATTGTGATTTTGCACGTTATACTCCAATTGACAACGTGCAAATGAAACAAGAATTTGAGAATGCAAAACAAGTAATCACTCAATTAGACAAGCAATTATGATGAAGAAGTTATTTTTATTACTTGTATTAGTAGTAGCTACTGTTGGTGCTCAAAATGCAAATACTATTTTTTCTGAAGCAAATGCACTGTATAAAAACGGTGAATATCAAAAAGCAATTGATTTATACGAACAAGTTGTAGCTTCTAAAGAAATTTCCTCAGAATTATTCTACAACCTAGGGAATAGCTATTACAAACTAAATAAAGTTGGTCCGTCTATTTATAATTACGAAAAAGCTTTACAATTAGACCCGCTAAATGAAGATGCGCTAAATAATTTAATTTTTGCAAAACGATTGGCTTTAGATAGAATTGAAGAATTACCAAAATCGGCATTACAAAAATTCAATATAAATTACTTAAGTAAGCTTAGCTACAATCAATGGGCAGTTATTACTGTATTGTTTTCTTTTATTGGAGCTATTTTATTTCTTCTATATTATTTCACACAAACTCCTGCTAGAAAGAGATTATTTTTCACAACTAGCATTTTTAGCTTTATACTCTTAATCATTTCTTTGGCTATTACTTATCATCAGTATAACAAGGTTATGAATACTGTAGAAGCAATTGTTTTTGTACCAGAAATATCTGTTAAAAACGAACCTACTAAAAATGCAGAAGAAGCATTTATAATTCATGAGGGAACGAAAGTAGCTGTTTTGGATGAAGTAGATGATTGGAAAAAAATACGACTGGCAGATGGTAAAATTGGGTGGCTAAAAAGCGGAGATATTAAAGTATTAAACATTTTTTAGTCTTTTTTAACAAGATCGTTAACAAGTTTTTTTATTTTTATATCTTAGAAATGAGGAGACTTTTATTTACATATTTTCTCGCCACTGTGTTTATCACTTCAATGGTACTTCCTACCTACTTAAGTTTAATAGAAACGGGGTGTGAATACTCACTGGTTATCAATGACATAGAAGACGACTCAGAAAAAACAAATGATTTAGATATAAAGATTATTCATTTTTACGAAGAAATACTTCCGTATAAACATATAGAATGTCAAAATAAGATAGCCTATTTGTTAAGTGAATATAATTCTTTATCCCAAAAATTAGAATCACCTCCACCAGAATTATATAGTTACACTCTCAATAACTCAATAATAACTATATAATAATCATACAACTTTAATTCTAACAAGATAGAAGTTGTACAATTTTTTTCATCATGTTTAAAACAATTAAAAATGATTTACCCGCTAGTATAGTGGTATTTTTTGTTGCATTACCTTTATGTTTAGGTATTGCATTGGCGAGTGGAGCGCCATTATTCTCTGGTTTAATTGCAGGGATTATAGGAGGAATAGTAGTTGGTAGTATTAGTGGCTCTAACATTGGAGTTAGTGGTCCTGCAGCTGGTTTAGCAGCTATTGTACTTGTAGCTATTACTTCTTTAGGTTATAAGAATTTTTTAGTAGCTGTTGTTATAGGTGGTATTATCCAAATACTTTTTGGAGTTTTAAGACTTGGTATTATTGGATATTTTTTCCCATCATCTGTAATTAAAGGAATGCTAACTGGTATTGGAATCATTATCATTTTAAAGCAAATCCCTTATTTCTTTGGAATGGATAAAAACCCAACTGGAGATTTTTCTTTTCTACAAGTAGAATGGGACAATCTTGTATCTGGACTATTAAATGCTGTTAATGCTTTATTAAGTGGTAATATTAGTATGGGAGCAACAGTAATAGGTATTGTATCTATAGGAATATTACTTTTATGGTCTAATGTATTATCTAAAAAAGGAAAAATATTTCAATTAGTACAAGGGCCTTTAGTAGCTGTTGTTGTTGGTATTGTTTTTTATCTTCTTACTAAGGATAGTTCATTTAGTTTAGTAGAAAGTCAATTAGTTTCTGTTCCTGTACCTGATAGCTTGGATAGCTTCATTGGACAATTTAACTTTCCTAATTTTGGCGTAATTGGTAATAGCGAAGTATGGATTACTGGTTTTACTATAGCCTTAGTTGCTTCTTTAGAAACATTATTATGTGTTGAAGCTACAGATAAATTAGATCCACATAAAAATGTAACACCTACTAACAGAGAATTATTTGCACAAGGAGCTGGAAATATTGTATCTGGTATGATTGGTGGTTTACCTATTACTCAAGTAATTGTTAGAAGTTCTGCAAATATCCAATCTGGAGGAAGAAGTAAAATGTCTGCAATTATTCACGGATTTTTCTTATTAATCTCAATTATATTAATTCCAACATTATTAAATAAGATTCCTTTATCTGTTTTAGCTGCAGTATTATTCATTGTAGGGTTTAAATTAGCGAAACCATCTACATTTACTAGTATGTATAAATCAGGTTGGAAACAATTTGTTCCTTTTATGGCAACGGTATTACCAATGGTAATTACTGGAGATTTATTATTAGGAATTGGATTAGGACTTGCTGTTGGAATCATAGTTATTTTACTTAAAAGCTACCAAAATTCTCACTTCTTACATATAGAAAGCCAAGGTAATGGCGAGCATAACGTTAAAATGACATTAGCTGAAGAAGTAACTTTCTTTAACAAAGGAGCTATCTTAAAAGAATTAGATAACCTTCCTAAAGATTCTTTCTTAGAATTAGATGTTAGAAAAACGAGATATCTAGATAATGATATTATAGAAATTTTAGAAGACTTTGCACACAAAGCTAAAGAGAGAAATATTACGATTAAACTAGTTTCTGAAAGAGGTGTTGTAGAAAATCCTCCAAGCTATATTGAGTTTTTCAAACTAAGACCTAAAGTTGCTTAAACAGCATAGAAAATTAGAAATTTAACATTCAAAAAAGTTTTATATTTATGTATATAACATAAGCTTAGAACTATGAAAAATATATTCTCGAACATAAAAGGCGACCTCTTTGGAGGTATAACTGCCGGTATCGTAGCATTACCATTAGCACTTGCATTTGGTGTATCCTCTGGATTAGGGCCAAGTGCAGGTTTATATGGTGCTATTTTAATTGCATTCTTTGCTTCTTTATTTGGAGGTACAGATACGCAAATTTCTGGTCCAACTGCTCCTATGACAGCTGTAAGTATGGTAGTAATTGCTACTATTATTGCAGCAAACGATGGTAACGTAACTCAGGCATTGCCAGTTATACTTTCCATTTTTCTATTAGCAGGAATTATACAAATTGGTTTAGGTCTATTAGGTTTTGGTAAATACATCAGATACATACCTTACCCTGTAGTTTCTGGTTTTATGACTGCTATTGGAGTAATAATTTTAGTGACTCAGATTTTACCATCAATAGGTTATTATGCTAAAGAAGATAGTAGTTTTGTAGATAAATTCAAACCTCAAGCACAGGAAATAATTTTACAAAACATTCTTAAGGATGAAGCTGGTGATGGTATTTTAGTACTTGAAAATTTTGAAGAAACCATAAAACGTTCCAACGAAATTACTAAAGAAGGAATTTTGAAAGAAGCCAAAACCTTAGCAGGAAAAGAATCTTCTGGGGTTTTAGGTACTTTTAAAGTATTACCAAGAGCTTTAAAAAATATTAATTTTTTAGAATTGCTATTAGCCTTAGGAACTATTCTGATTATTTATGGTTTTAAAAGAATTACCACAGCAGTGCCAAGCACATTGGTAGCATTGGTAATAATGACCACAATTTCTTTGATTTTCAGCTTAGACTATAAACCTATTGAAGAAATTCCAAGTGGTTTTCCAGTGCCTAATCTGGAAATCTTCACAGGTTTTGACTTTTCAAAAATCCAACCGTTTATTTTTACAGCGTTCACTTTAGCTCTATTAGGAGCAATTGATTCTCTATTGACTTCGGTCGTAGCAGATAATATGACCAAAACTAAACACAAACCTAATAAGGAATTAGTTGGGCAAGGAATTGGTAATACAATAGCCGCTATTTTTGGTGGAATTCCAGGAGCTGGAGCTACAATTAGAACAGTAGTGAATATCAATTCAGGAGGAAAAACAAAACTTTCAGGAATGATAGCTGGTGTAATGCTCTTAATTATCTTACTAGGATTAGGACCAATTGCATCAAAAATTCCTGCAGCTGTTTTAGCTGGAGTTTTAATTACTGTTGGAATTGGTGTAATGGATTATAAAGGTTTACGTGCTATTCCAAATCTTCCTAAAGATATAAAAATAGGACCTTTAAAAATTAGCTCAGAAGTTATCATCATGTTGGTGGTATTATTCTTATCTACTTTTTGGGATTTAGTGTATGCAGTAGGAATTGGACTGGTTATAGCTTCTTTAATTTTTATGAAAAAAATTGGAGATGTGACTGCTAAACGTTCAGATATTACACCTTTGGAAGAGGAAGCTTGGGAAGATGAAGTTGATTTTCCTGAAAATTTATCTCAGGAAGTATTTATTAAACATATTAAAGGCCCTTTATTTTTTGGATCCACAAGTGATTTCCAACAATTGGCCAAACAAATACCCAATACTGCTCAAATAGTAATTATTAGAATGGGAAAAATGCCATATATAGACCAGTCTGGACTATTTGCATTAGAAGACATTTTAATAGACCTAGAAAAAGGTGGTATTCAAATACTTTTTGTAGATGTTCTAGAACAACCTAGATATATGATGGAAAGAATTGGAATAATTCCTGATTTAATACCATCTAAACGCATATTTAAAACCTTCTCTCAATGTTTAGAGTGGGTAAAACAAAATGTAAAAGACAAACATTAAATTAATTTAAAAGAATTAAAATGAGAAATACAGCATTAACAAAAGAATTACAAGCTGATTTAACTCCACAATCAGTTTTAGAAGATTTACTAGAAGGAAACAAACGTTATGTAGCAAACAATTTAACTGGTTCAGACGTTACTTCTTTAGTACAACAAACTACTGGAGGGCAATTTCCTAAAGCCGTTATTTTATCGTGTATAGATTCTCGTGTACCAGTAGAATTGGTATTCGATCAAACAGTTGGAGATGTATTTGTTGCTCGTGTAGCAGGAAACTTTGAAAACATAGATATTTTAGGTAGTATGGAATATTCTTGTGCTGTTGCAGGAAGTAAACTAGTATTTGTATTAGGACACGAGAGTTGTGGTGCTGTAAAAGCAGCTTGTGATGGTGTAGAATTAGGAAACATTACAGCAATGTTAGACAATATTGTTCCTGCTTGTAAATTATCATCTGAACAAGTTGATGGCGCTACTGATTCTTCTAACAAGGAATTTGTTGCTAAAACAGTAGAAAATAATGTTAGATTAACTATTGAAAGAATTAGAGAAAAGAGTAAAATCTTACAAGAAATGGAAGAAAATGGTGAAATTTCTATTGTAGGTGGTGTATATTCATTACAAACAGGAGAAGTAACAATGTTATCATAACAAACTTTCTCATTTCTATAAAAAAGCGATGAATTTTAACTTCATCGCTTTTTTTATTCCATAAAAATCACCTATGAACAATACCGCACTCAAAACACTCAAAACCAACACATTTAATTCAATAATAGTTGCTGAAATTTTTACAAATCAATAATCGTTTTATCTTAAAATTAACATTTGTAATAAAATGCTCCCTAAGTTTTTAGACTAATTTTACTAAAAATTAACTAAAAATTTAAATCACAATTATGAATTTAAAATTACTTAGGACAAAGATCCTCATCTTCGTCCTATACTTAATGGGACAATCCTTTTCGGCCCACGCGCAAAAATTAGTTCCCCAAACTGATTCCCCGAAAATCAAGAAAGATCAGGTGTACAAAAATCAAAAGATGTTTGATAGTAGAACTGGAGCTACAAACACTAAAACACCTATAGAACGTCAAGCAGACAATGCTATTGAAAGAGCAAACTACGATTTTGAAAGGCTTAAAAACCCAACTACTGGTAAAATTCCTCAAGGAATTAGAAGTGCAGAAGTTGAATTCTCTAAGAAAATAAGCGTTAATCAAGATTTAAAAAAACTTCTAAGTAGTGCTAGATCTTCAGGAAGAAATAACTTTTCGGATTGGAAAAACAGAGGACCTTTTAATGTTGGTGGTAGAACCAGAGCATTAGCAATTGATAGAACTAACGAAAATGTTATTCTAGCTGGTGGTGTATCTGGTGGTTTATGGAGATCAGAAAATACGGGGCAAACTTGGAGAAAAGTAACACGTATTTTCCAAGAACCAAGTATTACAGCTATCGTACAAGACCCTAGACCTTCAAGAAGTTTTACATGGTACTATGCTTCTGGAGAACGTTTAGGAAATTCAGCATCTGGTGGAGGAGCTTTCTATTTAGGATCTGGATTATACAAATCTCAAGATGGTGGTCGTACTTTTGAACCTTTAAGAGCTACACAAGACAATACTATTAGTACAGCTTCTCCTTTTGATATTGTTAACTCAATCGCTGTTAATCCTACAAATGGAGATTTATATGTTGCTACTTTAAATGGTTTACACAGATCACAAGATGGTGGAAACTCGTTTAGTGAAGTACTTGTTGGTGGATTTGACAATACGATAGAAGTAGCGATTACTTCAACTGGTGTGATCTATGCTACAATAGCTTCTAGCGGAAATCCTAATAGAGGTTTTTTTAGATCTGTAGATGGAAATAACTGGACAAACATTACTCCAGATAACTTCCCTGCAACGTATCAAAGAACTGTAATGGGAATTGATCCTTCTAATGAAAATACAGTATATTTTCTCTCTCAAATAGGAGCAAGTGCAACATTATACAGGTATAATGCTACAAACGTAGCAGAACCATGGACGAACCTAACTGCGAATATTCCATTAAATTCTATTGGAAATCCAGTTGGAAACTTAAATTTACAAAGAGGTTATAATATGGTAGTTAAAGTACACCCTTCTAATAGCAATATGGTATTTGTGGGTGGTACTAATATTTATAGATCTACAGATGGATTTACTACTCCTGTGAATAGCACTAGCTGGATTGCTGGATATTCTCCTTTAAACAATATTAGTTTGTATACAAACCAACACCCAGATCAACATGCATTAGTATTTTTCCCATCTAATCCTAATAGAGCTTTATCTGGAAATGATGGTGGTGTATTTTTAACTGAAGATATTACTGCTACAAATGATGGTACAGAACCTGTAGCATGGGAATCTTTAAACAATGGTTATATTACTACACAGCCATATCACGTAGCGTTCGATCCTCAAGCTAATTCAGATGATTTAGTAGCAGGTTTCCAAGATAATGGAACTTGGTATACTAACTCTACTGCTTCTAATGCTATTTGGAGTGAAGATTTTGGAGGTGATGGTACATATAGTGCTATTTCAGACAATGGACGTACACGTTATGTTTCTTCTCAAAATGGGAATGTATTCAGATTTAATTTTAATGATAATGGAGAATTTGCTTCTTTTACAAAAATTAAACCTGCAGGAGCATCTGGATTCTCTTTTGTTAATCCATTTATATTAGATCCTAATAATGATAACATTATGTATATGCCTATTGGTAATACAGTTTGGAGAAATAGTAATTTAGATGAAATTCCTTTATTTTCTAATGCAGATGCAACTGTAAACTGGAATGCAATTACAAGTTCTCAAACACCAGCTGGATCTAGAATTTCTGCGTTAGATATTTCTACATATCCAGAGGCGAATAGACTATATTATGGAACTAACAATGGTCTTGTGTTTAGAATGGATAATGCAAATATCGATAACCAAGAAGCTGTTAACATTACAGCAGGTAAAGGACTACCTACTGGTTTTGTAAACGATATTAACGTAGATCCTTCTGATGCTGATCGTGTAATTGTTACATATTCTAACTACGGAATTCTTAGTGTATTTATGACTACAGATGGAGGAGAAACTTGGTCGAATATTAGTGGTAATTTAGAACAAAACCCTGATGGATCAGGAAACGGACCTTCTGTAAGAAGTACTGCATTCCTTGGAGCTAGTGGAGATCGTAACTCTAGAGATCAAAAAATATTTGCTGCTACTAGTACTGGTTTATATTATACAGACCATGTAAATGGAAGAAATACTGTTTGGAGAAAAGAAAATCAAACTATTGGAAACTCTGTTACAGATGAAGTAGTAACAAGAAAAGATGGTTTTGTTGCTGTAGCTTCTCATGGTAGCGGACTATTTAGTGCTCGTTTCCCTATCACAAACAATCCATTACCAGAATTAACATTAAGTGTTGCTCGCGATTTAGACGATGTAAGTGTTAATGAAAACAGTGCTGATACTGAAATAGATATTACTGGTTTATTTGTACAGTCTCAAGGTTTACCTGTTAATATTAGCATTACAAATACAAACTCTGATCTTGTAACTGCTGAATTATCTGGTAATACAATTACCCTTTCATATACTCCAAATAGCGCAGGTGTAGCGTCTATTGGATTAATTGCTACTGCTGATGGACAACAAGTTTCTGCTGGATTTAATGTTACTGTTTCTGAAGTTGCTATTTACGAGCAATTAAATGCTCCTATTTCTTCAGTTCCATCTCAAAACATTACAGATTTTGGTGGTTTAATTCAAGCTGCAGATGACTTTACTGTTCCAAACGGAAATGAGTGGGTTATTGATAGAGTATTAGCCTTTGGTAACTCAAGAGGAGCTCCAGAATATACAAGTGTATCTATTGTTATTTATCAAGATAATGAAGGAACACCTGGAGATGCAATATATAATAGTGGGGAAATTGCTCCAGTATCTGGTAGTAACGATTCTAATTTAAGTATAGAATTACCAGAAGCTTTACGATTAGAAAGTGGAAACTACTGGATTTCTGTATATGTAAACTTAGCCTTCTTACCTGGTGGAAACCAATGGTTCTGGGCTTCAGAAGGGAATAATGTAGGACAAGTAACTAAATTTAGAGACCCTGCGAATTTATTAGGAACAGGTGCTCTTGATTGGACTGCTGCAACTATTGCTTTAGGTAGACCTGCAATAGATCAAACATTCCAAATTTTTGGTGATATTGTAAACTTAGGTGCTGAAGAAGAAGATGCATTAGCAGAAGCTGCTTTAACAACCTTAAACATTGATTTCAACTCATTAGCATGGCCAAATCCATCTACAGGAGCTTTTAATTTTGATGTAAGTAATATCACTACAGATAAAGAAGTATCTCTTTCTATTTTTGATATTTCAGGAAAGCTTGTACATCAAAAATTACACATGCAACCTAAAACACGTTATACTTGGGATGCTTCGAATATGGCTACTGGATTTTACTTTGTAAAAGTAGCTGGTTTGAACACCAACAAACGTTTTAAAATAGTAAAAAAATAAAAACAACCTTTTTTAGTTAATTTTATATAGAGGATGTCTAACAGGCATCCTCTTTTAAAAAAAATAATATTCCTCCTTATGAATACAGTATATAAACTATTAATCTTTAGTTGTTGTCTTTTTTGCACAACAGCTTGTTACACACAGAAAAAAAATACTCCTTCAAAACACAAAATAGCAAAACCAACATATGCAGGAGAAGCCTATAAGGAAAGTATTTCTCCTAATTTTATGCTAGTATCTGTATCAATAATAAAAGGTACTTGTACAAACACAGGAAAACAATCAATGATTAAAGTGCTAATTAAAAAAACGATACAGCAAGGTAGTTCTATTACGAATCCGCTAATTTCTGGTACTGAAAAATGTTTGTCGATTAATAATACTTTAAAACAAAAACTTCCTCAAAACAAAAAGTCTGCACACAAAGAAAGTATAACATTATTAGTCAAAGAAAAATTAACTCAAGATATGAGTAACACAGCATATGAAATAGTAGAAATCCAACGTTAATCTGTCGTCGTATTTTCTTCTTCTTGTTCTTCTTCAGTCTCCTCATTTTCATCTCCTTTTATTATTGAAGGAAAAATCATAGGAGCTATTTTTTTTACAGGTTTGTATAATATAGATTCCTCTAAACTTTCTTTTTTAACAAAAGGAATTGTATCGTTCATTTTCCCGAAGAAGATAAAAACAACACTTAAAATCAGGCCTATTTTTAATGCTCCAAAAACACCTCCTAATAATTTATTTAAGATTCCCAACGAAGCAAAGTCTGCAATCTTTGTTAAAATTTTTCCTAGCAGAGTTATTACGACAATAATAATAACAAATGTACCTGCAAATGCAACCAAAGTAATATACTTTTCATCCCAATCTAAACTATTCTTTAGCCAATCTCCTAAGAAGTAAGAAAAATGAATTGCTCCATAAACCCCAGCAATCAATCCTACCAGAGAAGCTACCTCTACGAACAAACCTTTCATTAATCCTCTAACAAATCCAAAAAGTAATAAAGAAGCAATAATAATGTCAAAAATATTCATAGGTATAGAAATAGATTTTTAACAAATATAACTAACTCGTTTGTATCTTTGCCTCAACAATTATAAAGGAATGGCTAAAGTCAATAATTTAAAAGAAAAGTGGGATTTTTTAATTACTTCATTAACTGAACAGTTTTCAGATGGAGAAGAATTAAATATAGATGGTGTTATTTATTTAATAGGTGTTCAAGAGCTAGGTCAAGGACAACGTAAATTTAAAAAAGATGAAAAAGTAAATTTAATGCATATTGCTATTTGCAAACTTCTTGAACCTTATGGTTACTATGAGTTTGATTACTTTGATGATGATGGTTGGCCACATTATAAAACACTTACAGAGCTTCCTAATTTAAAACCTGGAGAACAAACTGTATTAATGAAAGAAGCTATTGTTACTTATTTTGAAGCTATTGATTTTTTTAAGTAACACTTAATTTTCGAATCATAGTAGATAATAACTTTGGGTAAAATCGCTTAGCATATACACCTAATTTTTCTTTTGCCCCAGCAATATAAACTTCTTCTTTTTCTTTTATAATTGCTTTCATCATTAGTTTAGCAAAACGATCTGGATCTATGCCATTAGCTGTAGCTGTGTCCATTGTATTTTGAGCTGTTCCGTCTCCAGTTAAAGCATTTTTTGAAATACCTGTTGTTACAAAACCAGGACAAACTAATGTAACTTTAATATTATACTTATGTACTTCTGCTCGTAAACTATCGAAAAAACCATGTAATGCATGTTTAGATGCAGCATAAGTAGATCTAAATGGTGTTCCAATTTTTCCAACAATACTAGTAGTTACCACAAAATATCCTCTTTGTTGTTCAATAAAATAAGGTAATAATGCTTTTGTAAGTGCAACTGTTCCTAAATAATTAATATCCATTAACCGCTTATCAACACTAATGGTAGTTTCTTCTGCTAATGAACGCTGACTAATTCCTCCGTTATTTACTAATATATCTACCGAGCCAAAAAATGAAATTGCAGTTGTTACTTTAGACTCCATTTCTTCATGTTTTTCTAAATCCAAAGGTAATATTGCTATATTTTCAGGATTCTCACATAATTCTTTTACTACATTTAAAGAAGATTCATTCCTTGAAGATAATATTAATTTTGTATTTTGCTTCGAAAGTTGGATTGCAAGGGATTTTCCTATACCTGAAGACGCCCCTGTTATCCAAATTGTTTTATTATTGAGGTTCATTATTACAAAGAAAGTTTACTCTAAAGTACTCAAATTAAATAAGAAATAGTAATTTTGGTACACTTATTGAAACAGTGGAAAGTGAAAATTAAATATTATTGTAAAATAAATCCCTTATTAACGATGAAAAAATTACTTGCATTACTATTATTTGTCACGTCGGTTGCATATGCTCAATATTCAATCAAAGGGACAATGACGCCTCCTGAAGAAAGCGATTGGGTTATCTTATACAAAATCGAAGGAGCTAAGCAGAAGTTCATAAGTAATTCTACTATTAAATTTGAAGATGTAAGCATTGGTGGAACTGTACAAAAAGTTGGTAGATTTGAATTGACATTACCTGCTAATGCTGAAGTAGGAGCTTATAGAGTTACCTACCGAAATCAAGGCGCTGGTTTTGTAGATCTTTTCTTTAATAAAGAAAATGTAGAATTTGTATTCAACCCTCAATACCCAGAGGAATCTATTGTTTTTATAAAGTCTAGAGAAAATAAAGTATATCGTGAGTATTTAGATGCATTAGCAGTAACACAACGTGCTATTGACTCTTTACAGGTTGAATATTTAAAAGCAGACGAAAAGAAAACAAAGAAAGCTTATAAAACTGCTTATAAACAACAAGAAGAAGTACAAGATATTTACGAAGGTAAATCTGAAGGAATGTTAGTAAATACATATATCAAAGCTTCTAAGCCAACAAACTCTTCTTCTATTTTTGATGATACTCAAGAATATTTAGATCATGTAGTTGGAAGCTTTTTTGATAATGTAGATTTTTCTAACAAAACATTATACAACTCTCCTTTTATCATTGATAAAATTACAAATTATGTATTCTATTTAAACATTGCAGAGAATCAAGCTTTACAGCAAAAACTTTACAATGAGTCTATAGAAAAAGTAATGAAACGTGCTAAAGATGATAAAGTAAGAAAAGAAGTACTTGAATATTTAATTACTCGTTTTACAAACGCTAGAAATTCTGAAATTGTAGATAGTTTATTTGCTAACTATTACGATAAATTAGATTCAGATTTACAAGATCAAAAATTTAGAGATAGTAAATTAGCTGAATTAATGGCTTCTGTTGGTAGAACTGCTCCAGATTTTTCTTGGAAAGAAGGTGATAAAGAATATTCGTTATCTACATTAAATGATTCAGATAATTACTTATTAGTGTTCTGGAGTACTGGATGTTCTCACTGTTTAAAAGAAATTCCACAGTTATATGACTTCATGAAAACACATGATAAAACTTCTGTAATAGCTTTTGGAATAGAACAAGACGCTCCAGAGTGGACAGAATATGTAAAAAAATTAAACGGATGGCATAATGTTATAGGAACACATCCTGATAACAAATGGGATAATGAAGTAGTAAAGACTTACCAATTAGTTGGTACTCCTACATATTTTATCTTAAACAAAGACAAGAAAATTGTTGCAATGCCTAATTCTTTTGAAGACGTAAAAGACTATTTTAATAATAGTAATGCCGAGAAAGAAGAATAAATTATAAAATATTTTAGCTTATTAAGGCTATCTAAAAACAATATTTCGTTAATTCTTACGATTGTTCAGTTTTTAGGTAGTCTTTTTCTTTTAACTATACTAAACATTTACTTTACATGATTAAAAAAATACTTTTTTTACTAGTTTTCGCTACATCTATTACTTACGCGCAGTATTCTGTTAAAGGTACCATGACTCCTCCAGAAGAAAGTGATTGGGTAATCTTATATAAAATTGAAGGAGCTAAACAAAAATTTATTAGCAATGGTACAATTACTTTTGAGGATGTAACTATTGGTGGAAACGTACAAAAGGTAGGTAGATTTGAATTGACGTTACCTGCTGATGCTAGTATAGGAGCTTACAGAGTTACATACAGAAATCAAGGTACTGGATTTGTAGATTTCTTCTTTAATAAAGAAAATGTAGAATTTGTATTTAATCCTCAGTACCCAGAAGAGTCTATACTTTTTACAAAATCTAGAGAAAATAAAGTTTACCGTGAATATTTAGAACAAATTTCACTTACGCAAAGTGCTTTGGATTCTTTACAAGATGCTTACTTAAAAGCAGACGAAAAGAAAACCAAAAAAGCTTACAAGAATGCTTATAAACAACAAGATGAAATTCAGGAAGTATATGAAGGAAAATCTGAAGGAATGCTAGTAAACACTTATATTAAAGCTTCTAAACCAACTTATTCTTCTTCTATCTTTGACGAATCTCAAGAACACCTAGATTATATTATAGAAAGTTTTCTAGATAATGTAGATTTTTCTAATAAGCAATTATACCAATCTCCTTTTATTATCGACAAAGTAACAAACTATGTTTTCTACTTAAATATTGGAGGAAATCAAGAAGAACAACAAAATTTATACAAAACTTCTATCGCTAATGTGATGAAGCGTATAAAAGATGAGCAGATTAAAAAAGAAATTCTTGAGTATTTAATTACACGTTTTACCAATGCTAGAAATTCAGAAATCGTAGATCTTTTATTTGCTGAGTACTACGACAAATTAGACTCAGAGTTTCAAGATCAAAAATTTAAAGATGATAAACTAGGCGAATTAATGGCTTCTGTAGGTAGAACTGCTCCTGATTTCTCGTGGAAGGAAGGTGATAAGGAATTAAGTTTGGCTAACTTAAATGACGGTGAAAATTACTTACTAATCTTTTGGAGTACACAATGTGGACACTGTGTAAAAGAAGTTCCAGAAGTGTATGAATATATGAAAAGTCAACCAAATACGTCTGTAATTGCATTTGCTATTGAAGACAATGACACTGATTTTAAAGACTGGGCAACAAATAAATTACCAGATTGGCATAATGTAATAGGAACACATCCTGAGTTTAAATTAAAGAATAAGACCGTACAAGCTTATAGAATTGAGCAAACACCAACTTATTTTTTATTAGATAAAAACAAAAAGATTATAGCTGTTCCTAACACAGTACCAGACGTTAAAGATTACCTTAAAAACTTAGCTACTGAAAATAACGAGGAGTAGTAAAACACATACATAACTTTATGAAACGACATTTCTTTTGAAGTGTCGTTTTTTGTTAAAAAAACAAAAAGGCATCTTCTATATGCTCAACCTCAAAAGTTCCTTTAGTATTTAAAACAGCTATAATATCAAAACGTACTTCTACATTTAAATCTTTATATTGTACATAATGATCTATTGCCATTGTTAATAGCTGAATTTTCTTCTTATTTACAAACTCTTCTGGATTTCCAAAGTAATTTGAAGAACGCGTTTTTACCTCAACAGCTACTAATACATCTTCTTTTTGAGCAATAATATCTACTTCTGCTTTTAAATATCTATAGTTTTGTTCTAGTATAGAATACCCTTTTTCTTTAAGGTGTTTTATAGCAAATTCTTCTCCTTTTTTCCCTAGACTATTATGTAATGCCATACTGAAAGATAAAAATATTATGTAACTTAGTTATCTTATGAAGGAAGAAAAATTATTTAAGTACTTAGCTTTTCTAAAAGCTGAATGTGTTAGACATAGCCATGATGAATTTATTAATGAAGATGAAATCAATCAACTTACCATAGAAATTAAAAGGTTTAAATCACTTGTAAATCAAAGCAATCAACTCTCCAATTTCTTTAAATCAAAAATTAATAACTTTAATTTCAACCTTACTAACTATAATGAACAAAGAGTCAAATCAAAGTTATTATAGGGACTCTTTTTTAGTAACTATGGCAAACAAATCGCAGAACAAGACAATAGAAAATATAGATTCAAAAAGTTATCGAATGATTTAGAAGCTCTAGAATTTGAATTAAAAGCGTATTAAAGCTACTCAAAAACAATCAAACTCAGCTTACTAAAGAAACCTTCTTATTAACTAAAAGATTGCTTCATTACACTGCTGTGTTTCATTCGCAATGACGTTTCTATTCTCACGTCATTCCGAAGTAGGAGACTGAGTTACATCGAAGTCAACTACTGAAGGAATCTTTTAAATTAAAGAGAGCTACCTCTTTCATATCTAGCACTAAAGTAATGCTCTAATTTCAGAAACTACTCAAAAACAACAGAAGACTCTTTATTTCCTACTTTTAAAAGAATATTTTTCCCCATTAGTAAAGCTCTGTTATCTGGTTCATGCCCCGCTGGAAAATCAAACAATACAGGAATATCTTTAGGTACAATATCTAAAATTAATTGTTCTATAGAACTTCCCCAAGGAGTTGTGTTTTTTCGAACTTTTGTCATATCTCCTACAATGACAGCTTTTACTTTTCTAAAATATCCTGCACGTTTTAGGCTTTGTAACATTCGATCTATAGCATATTTATATTCTCCTATTTCTTCAATAAATAAAATTTTACCATCAGTATTCATTTGACTATCTGAACCTAACATCGAAGCTAAAATTGCAATATTTCCTCCAACTAAAACTCCTTCTGCTTCTCCTACTCTATTGTAATTAGATGATCTTATAGTATAGACTAACTCTTCACCAAACAATGCTTTTCTAAACGTTTCTATCGTTTCTGGAATATCTTCTGGTTTATCTTGCATACTTGTTCCCATCATGGCATGCAATGTTGCTACTCCTAAATTATGAATATGATTATGAAAGGCTGTAATATCAGAATAACCAATTACCCATTTAGGCTGTTTTTTAAATTTTGTAAAATCGAGCTTATCTAAAATTCGAACAGAACCATATCCTCCTCTAGCACTCCAAATTGCTTTAATTTTAGGGTTATCTAATGCTTCTTGGAAATCCTGACAACGTTGTGCATCTGTTCCTGCAAAATGATGCGCTTGCGTAAATACATGTTTACCAATTATCACATGTAGTCCCCAACTCTCTGCTAACTCTTTGGCAGCGTCTATTACATGTTTTCTATTTTTTAAAATTCCAGCAGGAGCAACAATAGCAATGGTATCTCCTTTTTGCAAGTAAGGTGGAGTTACTAAATTCATATTCTCTTGAGCATTTACCGATAATAATACCAGTGATAGCACTACTATAAAAAGTCTTTTCATTTCGTACAATACGTTTCGAAGGAAAATTTACTAAAATTAGTAGCAATCTACCAAGATTTGTTTTCTTTTTTCATAATAACTTAACGATTTACCTTTTTGCTGTAACGCCTTTTCTAGTATTTGAAAAACGGAATTTTGCATTGCAATAGCTCCACAAAGCATTAATACAGCTCCTTTATCCAAATCAGCAAGTACTTTGTTTATATCCTTTTGAATAAGATCTTGTACATATATTTTTTCTGAAGATGCTCTTGAAAAAGCATATTGTACATTATTTAGACGACTCTCATTCAATGTATCTTCATATATTTTTAAAGATTCTTGAGTACGCACTCCAAAATATAAATCGACAGGTATTTTAGATGTTTCTTTTAACATTCCTAAAAATGGAGCAATACCAGTTCCAGTAGCTATCATAATTACTTTAGATGCTTTTTTAGGAAAATGGAAAGATGGATTTCGTTGTACAAACGCATTTATAGTTTCACCTTCTTTTAAATTGTATAAATAATTTGAACACACACCTAATTCATGTTTTTTTATGCTCAGCAAAAGTGAATCTTCTACATTAGCAATAGAATACAAACGCTCGTGTGTAGTACTGTTTGGATAAATTCCTAATAAATCACCTGAAGTAAATTTTTGAGAACCGTTTTCAAATTTCAACAAGAAAGTATCTTCAGTAGTTGTACTTAATTTTTTCTCTGTAAGTATAAATGAACTAGTTTTCTTTCTTTTTGAAATAATTGCTTTATCTAATGTTAAATTCAGGTTTGTTTTATTACAAAAAGCCTGAGTCCATGCAGCAAAAGCTTCGAAAGACTTATTATGAATTGTTTGAATAGGCAATAATTGACTTGCTTCTTCCTTTACTTCCAAACCTAGTTGTACTTCTATCCCAAACTGACAGAATTTTGGATAAGACAATGATCCAAAAGCAACTACAGAAAAATTAAAAGGATTTAAATTTACTTTTCTTTCTCTCAATAGTTTTAAAAACTTAGTAGCGTTCGAAGGTGCGTCTCCATTTCCATACGTAGCTGTTAACACAATTAAATGTTTCATCTTAGGAAAAGACGTATATGCATTTAAATCGGTAACAAATACTTTTTGATTAGCTTGTAAAAATGCCTTGTATAACATTTTAGCAAAACTTTTTGTACTTCCATTTTCAGTTCCAACCAAAATAACATACTCACATTCGTGTTTTTTATACCTATTACGTATGTTTCCTTTCATTCGTTGAAAGGTCATTACAAACCCAGAATAGATAAAAAACAATGTTGCTATACATGTTAATGCTAAAACAATAGCCCACATAATACTTCCTTGCCCTGTATGTAATAATAAACTATAATATGATGCTAGTTTTGTAAACGGATAATGTACTTCACTTAATACTTCTCCTGTAATTTGGTTTATCGTTAATTCCTTATCAATTAATTGAATTAAGAAATAGTCTTCAACATCTGTAGAAAAAGGAAATTCTATTTTTCGAACTTCAGAGAGTTTGGTATTTTGAAATATTGGAAACGTTGCAATGGTACGTTTCGGTTTTGAAGACAATGCTTCAAAATCTATTTGGTGTTGTACTTTTTCTTTTGGAAATACATTAAACTTTTCTAATGATAAATAAACTCCAGTTACCGTAATGATGATTAAAGGAATTAATGACAACCTTCCTAAAACAACATGAAAATATTGATAGAAATTTTCCCAGGTTATCTTATTAAAAAACTTTTGAAAACGCCCTTGACGTTTTAGGATTAAAACAAACCCAGAGATAGAAATTAAAAAGAGTAGAAAAGAAAAAAGCCCCACAAAAAATCGACCGATACTTTTTAAAAACAACGAACGATGTAAACTAGTTGCAAACTTATAAATGGGGGCCTTCTCTATAATAGCTCCTAACTTTTTTCCAGTTTTTGGATCTATATAAAACGTTTCATTATTTCCTTCTTTTGTTATTACAGAAGCTGTTACATAATTATTCCCGTCTACTTCTACTGCGATTACTTCATCATATTCTTCTTGTAAACCTTCTAAGGTTTCAGCTACAGAAATAGAAGATAGTTCTGAAATAGCAAATGGCTCTAACTGATTTGAAATAGGTTCAAAAGCTAGAATGATACCAGTTACGGCCGCAATAATAATAAATAAAAATGAAGATATTGCCAATGTTAAGTGACTATATCTCCAAATTGAAAGTGTCATATATTAATTAAACTTTAATCATTATCTATATAAGAAATGATGTGGCAAATATACAGTTTTGTGCAGTGAACTAACTTTTCTTTAACACAACAACTTTAAACGCTCTATGTACCAATTCCCCTACTTTATTCGTTACCTCTTCTTCTTTATTCTGAACTCTATCTATTTCTAAATTCGTACTCGTTATCAGTTCTTTTATAGCTTCTAAATCATATAATGTAAATCGCTCCCCAACAAAAGGCAATTCCTTCATAAACTCTTTATCTGCAAAAGCAATACTAACCAATCCGTTTGGTTTTAAAACTCGAGATATTTCTTGAAGTAATCCCTTAGGATTTGCCCAGAAGTAAATCGTATTTACAGTTATAATTCGATCGAAAAAATAATCTTCATGAGGAATATTTATTCCATCATACAACTCAAAAGAAGCATTTGAATTCATATTAAACGCAATAGCTTCTTGTTGCATAGTTTCAGAAATTTCTAATCCATAGTATTTAATCCTTGTTGCTTTTCCAGTAATTTCTTTAAGATGATGACAATTTCCATGACCTAATTCTAATACAATATTTTCATCTTCTATTTGCAATGCATTTATTGCAGCCATAGTCATACCAATATTAGACGCATGCATTTTGTGTCCTAATTCTACTCCTTTAACTCCTTCTGGACAACTTAGTTGTTTTTCTATTCCTAAGATTTGGGTTGTAGTAAACTTATTTTTCATCCTTTATGAAATTGAAAGTATATTATTAATCACTATTCCCATTCGTTCTTCATTTGTTAAATCCCCAGTAAGTTCTATTACTTTACAACTTAATTTTTCAATCCATTTTTTATGCTGTGTAATACTTCTTCCTGTAAACAACGGATCATCATACTGTGCTGCCCAATCTAAAAAAGCTTTTGAATTAGCTATAATTTCAGGATTATGTAGCAATTGTTCGCCATATAATGCTTCTTCTCTTTTTAAGAGTCTTTCCATTCTAATAGGTGCAGGTATTCTTAAAAACACGCCTAAATCGAAAGCTGTATTCCAATAAGATTCCCAAGTTGCTAAAGAACCACTAACAATAACTTGGTTACTTTTTAAAAAGTCTTCTTGTAAGTTCTTATTTCGTTTTTGTTTAGCTACTTTCTTCTGAAATGGTGGTGTAGTTTTCTCCCAATAATAGTTATCAGCATCTAAATGAGTCCAATTTAATTTTTCTGCTAAAGTTTTGGCTAAGGTTGTTGTACCTGAACCAGATGCCCCAAAAATGATGATCCTCATTTTTATTATTTTAAATTCAACGAGCAACTATTAAGAGCTGCTTAAAACTGGTAATCACATAGAAATACTACATATTCTCAGTGTATTAAATATTGCACGTCATTAGTTACATAATTATCTTATAAAACTGCTGACGTGCATATTACAAACCTCATTATTGAGGCATCATTCGTACGTAACGTATAAAACCTTTTCCTTCGAATTTATTCTTTACATTCTCTGATGTTAAATCAAATTCAACATCATCGGCATAATATTCTTGATCTTCTACTGCCGTTTCAAAACGAATTTTGTAGCCTGCGTCTATCTTATCGTTATCAATTTCTATAACCTTAATAGCACGTTGTCCTCCACTAATTGTTGCTCCTGTAATAGCATCTATGTTTGGTCTTCTTTTTCCGTAAAAATCCCACCAATCGTATACTTCGTGATACCATTCGTCATCGTCTCCTAAAACTTGTAGCGTTTCTACATAGTTACCATCTTTATCTAAAAGAGAAACAACCACATACGCTCCTTCTCCATCATAATTTTTTAACTGAATCATACATTTGTACTTACTACTTTCTATAGTTGTAAAAGCAAATGCAATTATGCATACTATCAGTAATCCTCCTATTTTTTTTAACATTTTTATGTATTGTTTACGTTATTTTTATATAATTTTTCTATCAGTTCGAGGTGTTTTACAAAATGTAATAATTTCACTACGATTGATAACTTTTATTGTCCTTTTCTTTTCCTTGATTTTCAAAATTTTGATTCAGAGGTCGTTTTTATTCAATATCCTACTGCTATTTTAAGAAGTTTAAATCAAACTTCGATAACTGTTCGTTTTCTTTTGCTAAATCATAAACTGTTTCATCAAAACTAGTAGTTACAGTTTTATCTGCTCCATTTTTTATTAAATACTCTAAAATTTCTGGCTTTTTTGCTACCATAACAGCTTTTTGCAATGCTGTTTGGCCTTCTTTATTTTTAGCATTCACATCTATAGCATACTTTTTTAAAAATTTTAATAATGCTAAGTTACCTTTATCTGCAGCTAAATGCACTAATGTATTTCCGTCTTCTTGAGGCTTTGTAATTTTAAATCCTTTCTCTTCTAGTAGCTTTATTTTCTGTAAGAATTCTTCTTCTTTTTTAGGATTGTATGCTTCTGCTAAATAATATGCAAGATTATTTCCTTTTTTATCTACAATAAATACATCTGCATTTTTACCTAATAAATATGTGATTACTTCTGGTGAGTTTCTAAGTGCATTGGTTAATGCTGAACGTCCTTTCTTATTTTGAGAATTAATGTTTCTTGTTTTTTCTCCAAGTAACTTTACAGCATCTAATGTATTTCTATAACTCGCATTCATTAAAGCTGTATTTCCTTCTTCATTTTGCTGATTTACATTGGTTCCTTTCTCTATAAAGTATGTTAGCGTAGCTATATCTTTATTGCTATAAGCCAGATTATGTAATGGAGTTTTTCCTTTGCTATTTGTAATATTTGGAGTTATTCCTAAACTTTCTAAGTATTTAAAAAATGCTAATGGGTTATAGCCTCTTCTTCCTCCTTGGGTTGCTAATAACATTGCGTTACCTCCATTTTTATTCGTGTTTTTATAAGGCAATCCTTTTTTAATTAACTTTTTAATTAGTTCTTTATTTCCTTTTTTAGCTGCATAATTTATTGCTCCGTTACCATTCTTATCGGTATCTTTTATGCTTAATCCTTTAGATTCAAAATAATCCACCATTGTAAAGTCTTTCAAAGAAGGAATTAGTAATAACAATGCATTTGCTCCACTTAAACTTTTCTCTTTCTTTGGATCAGCTCCTTTTTCTATTAAAAAATCATATAACTTAGGATTTTGTTGCCCAGTTGTAGCTGCAAAATTTAAAACAGAATATCCATGGCTGTCAATTACATCGGTTTTAGCTCCTTTTTCAACCAAGTATTTCATTAAATATACTCTACCTGTGTAAGCTGCCCAAAAAATATAGGTTCTACCATCGTGAGTTATCTTATTGATTCCATTTCCTTTTTGAGTAAGTAAAAATTTAATTACATCATCACTAACTACTTCTGGTTTTTCTAATAAGGCATATGCTATAGCATCAAAACTATGTTTATTTAATTGTGTAGGATCATTTCCTTCTGCTATTTTTTGTTGTACGATTTCTACCGTTGGTTTAGACTTCCAAAATGCTCGGTCTAAAAATATATTTTTGCTTTGCTGTGCTTGTATTAAAACTGCTGTAAATACAAACAAAATGAAACTTTTAATTCTCATTACTTAATAGATTTATCGCTGCAAATATATTTATTTAGAATTAATCTACATAAGAATAAGTGAGTTAAAAAGTTTATAAAATTCAAGGAAATTATTAATTACTTTTGTACTCCTAATATTTAAGATACAAATGAATTCTTCTAAAAGATATACAATCACAGCTGCACTACCTTATACTAATGGTCCTATTCATATTGGACACTTAGCTGGTGTGTATGTTCCTGCTGATATTTATGCGCGTTTTTTACGTTTAAAAGGCAATGATGTTGCTTATATATGTGGTTCTGATGAGCATGGAGTTGCAATTCCTATGCGAGCAAAAAAAGAAGGAGTAACTCCACAAGAAATTATAGATAAATACCACGCAATTATTAAACAATCTTTTGAAGATTTTGGGATTTCTTTCGATAATTACTCACGTACTTCTGCGCAAGTGCATCATGATACTGCTTCTGATTTCTTTAAGAAGTTATATAATGATGGTGAGTTTATTGAGGAAGTTTCTGAGCAACTATATGATGCTGAGGCTGATCAGTTCTTAGCAGACCGTTTTGTTATTGGTACTTGTCCAAAATGTGGTTTCGAGGAAAGCTATGGAGATCAATGTGAAAACTGTGGTACAAGTCATAACGGAACAGATTTAATTAATCCTAAATCTGCTATTACTGGAAATACACCAATCTTAAAACAAACAAAACACTGGTTTTTACCTTTAGATAAACATGAAGCGTTTTTACGTGAATGGATTTTAGATGGTCATAAAGGCGATTGGAAACCAAATGTATTAGGGCAAGTAAAGTCTTGGATAGATGATGGTTTACGTCCGCGTGCAGTAACTCGTGATTTAGACTGGGGAATTCCTGTTCCTGTAGAAGGTGCTGAAGGAAAAGTGTTATATGTTTGGTTTGATGCGCCTATTGGATATATTTCTTCTACTAAAGAATGGGCTGCTCGTGAAGGAAAAAATTGGGAAGATTATTGGAAAAATGAAGATACTAAATTAGTACACTTCATTGGAAAGGATAACATTGTATTCCACTGTATTATTTTCCCTTCGATGTTAAAAGCACATGGAAGCTACATTTTACCAGAAAACGTTCCAGCAAACGAATTTTTGAATTTAGAAGGAAATAAATTATCTACTTCTAAAAATTGGGCCGTTTGGTTACATGAATATTTAGAAGATTTCCCTGGACAACAAGATGTATTACGTTATACATTAACAGCAAATGCTCCTGAAAACAAGGATAACGATTTTACTTGGAAAGATTTTCAAGCAAAAAATAATAATGAGTTAGTAGCTGTATTTGGTAATTTTATTAACCGTGTAGCTGTATTAACGAATAAGTATTACGATGGAGTTGTTCCTACTCCTGGAGATTATACAGAATTAGATGAAGAAGTTTTAGAACAACTAAAACAATTCCCAGATAGCATTCAAAAGTCTATTGAAAGATACCGTTTCCGTGAAGCTTCTCAAGAATTTATGAATGTAGCTCGTTTAGGTAATAAATATTTAGCTGACGAAGAGCCTTGGAAGTTAATTAAGGAAGATGAAGAGCGTGTAAAAACAATTATGTTTGTTGCCTTACAAATTTCTGCTGCATTGGCAGTTTTAGCTGAGCCTTTCTTACCATTCACTTCAGATAAATTAAAAAATATCTTAAACCTAAGCGCTGGTAACATAGATAATTCTTGGAATGATATTATTGAAAAAGATGTATTGTTACCTGAAGGACATGAAATTCAGAAAGGAAAACCTGAATTATTATTCTCTAAGATAGAAGACAAAACTATAGAAGCACAGTTAGCTAAATTAGAAGCTACAAAGAAAGCGAACGAGCAAGCGAATAAAACAGTAGAACCTCAAAAAGAAACAATTGATTTTGATGATTTTACTAAAATGGATATTCGTATTGGAACGATTTTAGAAGCTGAGAAAATTGCAAAAACTAAGAAGTTACTAAAGTTAAAAATAGACGTTGGTATAGATGTTCGTACCATTGTTTCTGGTATTGCAGAAAGCTTTAAACCAGAAGATGTTATTGGGCAACAAGTAACTGTTTTATGCAACTTGGCTCCACGAAAAATTAGAGGTATAGAAAGTCAAGGAATGATTTTAATGACAGATGCAACAGATGGTTCTCTAGCCTTTGTAGAACCTCAACAAAAAGTACAAAACGGAGGACAAGTTTGTTAAAAATAAAAAGAGCTGCAAAAATGCAGCTCTTTTTATTTTACCACACCTTACCTCTTTTACAATATTTCATATTCAAATCAGCCTTTTCTTTTCCTTTAAAACATAGCTAACTTTCTAATTATCTATGGAATGTTGAATCCTAAATTAAGATTGTGTAAATTAGCTTACCCAATATATGTATATGATAAGAATACTACTTTGTCTTTTTTTTCTTTCATTTCGCCTCGTTTCTTCAAGTCAAGTAAGCGTAGGGAGCATTAGTCATTCCTTAAAGAAAACGGCTAAGAATATACAGGGTTCTTTTTCTGTTGTTAATACTAAAAATAATGATATCGCTACATTTATAAGTGATCGAAAATATATTTATGGTTACTTAACTGATGCTAGTTTTAAAGTAGAAGATACCCTTTTATTGAAAAAAAACAGAAGGTATCGCGGCATTGTAGGAACAATGTTTAGCTCAAAAAACACCTATACTTTTATTGTCGCAAATCCTAATGTTACCAACTTTGCTAGTATTATATTTGATTTTAAAAAAGATACTACTTTTATTTCTAAAGAAATTTTTAATACGAAAGGGCTTACATTACTTCAAAGTATTAGTAAACCTGATAAAGTACATTTGCTCTTTTTAAAACAAAATACTTCAGATTTAGTTGTTAAAACCTATAATGAAAATGGAAATACAACCTCTAAAGTTTTTCGTTTAAAAAATGAAAAACTGCTGATTAACAAAACCAAAGAAACTACAATAGCAAAACTGCTCTTTAATGTATTGTATAATGACTATACTATTACTAAAATAGAGAATTCTAAAGACAATCATGTTAGTTCACCTCCTTTAGAAACAGCAGCTGAATTTTCTAAATTATATGCTGGCGAAAACGATATTCGAATAGTTTTTGACAAGAACAAGTTTTATACACAAATTCTAACACTGAATTTAAATGACGGAACTTATGCTTTTAAAAAAATAAAGAAACCTTTATTTACGATATCAGGAAAAAACAAAACTTCAAACTCTTTCCTTTATGATAACTTATTATTTACTACAGCTAGTTCAAAAAATAAACTAGTTATACAAGTTCATTATTTAAAAACAAATGAGTTGCTAAAGGAATTCATAATAAACTCAGGCAAACATATTCCTTTTAAAAACCATTCCTTAGTTATTCAAGGAAAGAAATATAAAACAAAAAAGAACTCTACCCTGTCTAAGAGCTTTGTTAGAAAAATGTACTATGGAGATATTGGGATTTCTGTAGAAAAACAGCCACAAGGTTATGTTATTTCTATAGGAGGTAAAAAACCAGCTACCTTAAACAATCCTATGATGAGTTTTAAGATAAGTGAGAATACTTTTCAAGCAATTAATAATTATAGAGGTTTTATAGATCCTCATTCACAAAAATTACAAAGTATTAGAAATAAAAAACCTACTTATTTAAAAACTACGATAGATAATGATTTTACCCCTTCAAATGGAAAGTTTGAAGACGATGTATATACAAAAATCAACAACTATATCGAAAAGAAAAATCCTAGATCTACTAGTCATATTTTTCAATTAAATGATACAATGATTTTTAGCTTTTACGATAAAAAAACGAATACGTATCAATTTGTTGCTTTTTAAGCTTTTAACTTTTTCAACACTTAAAAAATATAAGATTACCATAATAAAACAGAGCCGTTAAAAAATTATAACGACTCTTGTTTTTGTTTAAAACTAACTCTAATAATATATTATTTAACTGTAAACTGCCCCATCATTCCATGATCTTCATGCTCTAAAATATGACAGTGATACATATATGGAAATTCGTCAGGTGCCTCGTAATCAAATCTTAATAAAATTTCTCCTTTACCGTTAGGCATAAAAGTATCTTTCCAACCTCTATTTTCTGGTTTAGGAACTCCTCCGTTTTCAGAAAGGATTAAAAAAGATACACCATGCATGTGAAACGGATGCCTACCTGAATTTACAATCCATTTCTCTAAAATACCTTTTGTTACTCGTTCATTAATCACATTCATATCCATACTAACATCATTAATTTTACCATTAGATATTTTAAATCTTCGTGTATTTTGAACATCAGAAGGATTATATCGTTGTATCATATTAAGTGAACCTGGTATGCTTTTATTTTTTACTTCTAAATGCTTATTTCTTTGCAAATACAAAACCCTATGTAATTCATCTTTGTTAGGGTTTGCTTTTGATAGATTTTTGGGTAAGTAATATGCCATTAACTCTACATCTTTATTCGTCGACATATCAACAATTATTTCATTTCTTTCACCTGGAGCCATTACAATACTTGTTAATGTAACTGGAGCTTCTAAAAAACCACCTTCAGTTGCAATCTTTTCAAAAGGTACATTTCCTTTAATAAAGAACTTGTACGATCTTGCATTAGAACCATTTAATAAACGTAATCTTACATTTCCTTTAGGAACCTGAACATATGGATCTATAGTTCCGTTTATAACTAACGTAGGTTCTCTTAAATCATCTTTTTGACCTACTGGATAATTTTTCATAACACCATTAACAAAAGTTCTATCTTGAACAACAATAGGTATGTCATCATATCCATAAGTTTTTGGCAAGTTTAAATTCTCTGAATTATCATCCTCTATAAGATATAAACCTGCTAAACCTGCATGTACGTGTTCTGCTGTTTTTCCCATTAAATGAGGGTGGTACCAATTTGTAGAAGCCTCTTGTCTAATAGGTAAAGTTACATCCCAAGTTTGTCCTGCTCTTATTTGCAACTGCGGGCCTCCATCAACATTCCCTGGTACATGCAAACCATGACCATGAACTGTAGTACTTTCTCCGATAAGGTTCGTAAAATTTATTTTTACATCGTCTCCTTTTCTCATTAAAATAGTAGGTCCTAAATAGTTTCCATTAAAACCTTTTGTTTGGCTTTTTATTCCTTTTACAAATTCATGATTTCCTTCTTGAATGTCTATTTGAACAGGAGTAACTCTACT
The DNA here is from genome assembly GCF_964511145.1 of Tenacibaculum amylolyticum. Taxonomy (NCBI): domain Bacteria; kingdom Pseudomonadati; phylum Bacteroidota; class Flavobacteriia; order Flavobacteriales; family Flavobacteriaceae; genus Tenacibaculum; species Tenacibaculum amylolyticum. The sequence continues at coordinate 50,590 of NZ_CAZEFZ010000001.1, read as the reverse complement.
TCTAGTATCTATAAGCTCTGGAATTAATAATTTATTTAAATTGTTTGGAGGCTTTATTGTTCCTTCAGTTTCAGTAGGATTTATAATTTCAGGATTATCAGAAGTTACTACGTCTTTTGGATTACAAGCCATTATAATTCCTGTTATAAAAAGCATTGTGATTTTGTTTTTAATCATCATGTATTAGGGGGTATTAAATTATTTGTATTTTCGGGGATATGTATTTAAAAAAACAAAGGAAATAAGTAACATTTACTCTCCTTAAAAATTTCAATCAATGCTATTAAAAATTCAGTAAAGTACTTTTTTAGTGATAGTTTAAGCAAGCTATTAAGGTCTTTCTGACTAAATTTTAGCATCTAAATACGAATAAAAAAGATTAAAATGCTGAAAATTGCATATCACCCTATATACAATCATCCATTACCAGACAAACATCGGTTTCCAATGGATAAATATGATTTAATTCCTGAACAGTTATTGTATGAAGGCACCTGTACAGAAGATAACTTCTTCGAACCAGAAATTCCAAATAACAAATACTTTTTCTCTGTTCATACTCCAGAATACTTTTTCGATTTATTAAATATTACGCTTTCTAAAAAAGAGGAACGCAAAATAGGTTTTCCTTTAAATGAGCGATTGATAGAACGTGAAATTATGATTGCTGATGGCACTATGAAGGCTTCTGAGTTTGCCCTCAAATATGGTATTGCAATGAACATTGCTGGTGGTACGCACCATGCATTTACCAATAGTGGTGAAGGTTTTTGCTTATTAAATGATCAAGCAATTGCTGCTCGATATTTACAAAATAAAGGATTGGTTAACAAAATTCTTATTGTAGATTTAGATGTCCACCAAGGAAATGGAACTGCTGAAATTTTTAAAGATGACCCAACTGTTTTTACATTTTCTATGCATGGAAAACGTAATTATCCGTTCCACAAAGAAACATCAGATTTAGATATTGCTTTAGAAGATGATACAAAAGACGATGTCTATTTACATATTCTAAAAGAAACATTACCTCAACTCATACAAGAACAACAACCTGATTTTATTTATTATTTATCGGGTGTAGATATTTTGGAAAGTGATAAGCTTGGAAAATTGAGCATTTCTCCAAAAGGTTGTAAAGAACGAGATCGTTTTGTATTACAAACTTGTTTCGATGCTAAAATTCCAGTTATGTGTAGTATGGGAGGAGGTTATTCTAGAGATATAAAAGTAATTGTAGAAGCACATGCAAATACTTTTCGTTTGGCTCAGGAAATATTTTTTTAATAAAAAGCACCTTAAAAATTTAAGATGCTTTTTTCTATGTTTTTTATTTATACGGAGTTTCTTGTTCTGAAATACGAATATTTTGAAAAGGAGCTGTTTCTCTTAAAGCTACTGTATTTGCATCTGTATTAGCAAGAAATACTACTTGTTTCCCATTACAAAAACTATCGTTGTGAATACAACATTCATCTACTGCAATAGCATGGCCATCAGATGGAAATCTAAATACTGTGAAATGATACTCTGGTTGTTTTTTGTTTCCATGTCTTTCAGGACATCTATTCTCTGCCCAACTTTCTCTATTATCTCTTTCTTGCTCCTCTTTTGATTCTATTATACGTCCTAAAAGTACACGACAAATATTTGTATCTCTTTCATTTTCATTTGGATTTGGAAACCAAATATGCGGAAACGGATGATGCTCTACAAAAAGTCCACCACCGCCATACGATTTCATTACATAATCTTGAATGTATCCTGGTAAACTTGTATCGTATTCCATACCAAACAACGGTTTATCAAACCCCATATTAAAAGATTCGTTGGGTTGTAAAATCTTAGCTCCATAATAGGCCAAGGTTTCATCAAAATCTTTGTGATGTATATCTAATACAGGAAAATCTATTTCCGTTTCGTTTACTAGTAATGATCCTGTTGCTCCAAAGACATTTGCAGAACCTCCAACATTAGACAAACCTCCTCCATCTTTACCACTCACCCATTTTGCTTGTACTTTTATTACATTTTCTTTTTTAGGAGTTTTTGCATGTATTCTTCTTTCTTTTAGTTCATCTAACAAAGATCTTTCTTCAACATAATTGTGTATAACTTTCACGACAGCTCCTTTTCCTTTCCCTTGTTCTAAACGTACTTTTTGATAGGGCGCTATTGGTCCGTAAATTCCAGTAGTTGTCATTAAAGGAATTCCTTCTGCTCCTGAACGAATTACAACAGCATCATTTAAAAAATTGAAATTATCTTTTAAAACTTTATCTGTTATTCCTACATCTACATATTGCCATCTTCTTTCATTCATAATTTCTTTCATTTGCTCTTCTGATGTAATTTCTTTTTGCTCTTTATGTCTCGTTGGACTGTATACGTGACTCATAATGGTATGCTTTAGGTTAATTGATTACACTTTGAATTTCAATAAATTAATCAGCCGTTTTTAATTAAATTCTATGAGTACCTTATATTTAATCAAGAGTACACGTATTTTGAACATGAAAGAAATAGCAAACTATTTCTCTTTTTCCTTATTATCTGCACTTTACTATACATAAAACTTCTTTTCCCTATCTTGCGGCCCGAATGAAAAATTAAATTTTAACTGAATTATTATGATTAGAAAAAACACATTCTGCTGGTCCTGTGTTATGGTTTTATTCTTAACATCTATAACCACATTTGCCCAACAAAGACTGACAAGTTTTAAAAATGTATTAAAAGAAAACTCTACCGATATTAAAGATGTGATTCCTGTTGTTAATAAAGAAAATGGGAATACGATTATGTTTATTGCAGATGCTAAAAATGTATATGGATATAAATTGAATCCTGAATTTCAATTAATAGATAAATTAGCTTCTGAGACCAAAAAAAGAAAATATAAAATATTTATAGGTGGAGATATTCACGGACAAGATTATAGAATCTTTTTATCGAATACTAGTCAGAATAAATTTGCTTCTATAAACTTTTCTTTTACAAATAAAACAACGAGTAGTACAGAGTTTAAGCTTCCTCAATACGAATATTTTGTACAAACAATTGCTCCTAAGAATAAGTTGTATTTATTAACTGCTGATAAAAACTCTGGAAACCTCTATTTGTATAGTTTTGATAAAAATGGAACTCCTATAAAGGATAAAATTAATTTAGAAAGTACCCATATTGTTGGTAAATACGATAGAGCAGTTAAAATTGCTACTCTTTTAACTGGTCAAGAAAGTGTTCAAAAAATAGAAAAGGATACTCCAAATGCTATTGAAACAGTCTCTGATCCTGTTAAAATGTATGTTAGAGATGGGAATATTATAATCACTTTCGATCAAAACAAAAAAGTTACTTACGTATTAAACATTGATATTGAAAGTAAAAATTCATCTACGAAGGTTTATGATAAACCGTTAGCCAATTTAAAATCGTCTAGAAAAAAAACGAATTCATTTATTTACGGTGATTATATGTTTGGAATTGCTGCCAACAAAGAAATTTTCTCAATGCATATATTAGACTATCCTTCTGGAAATTTTATTAAAGAGTATGCAGTTAGTAAAAACGAAAAAATCTCCTTTAAAAATACGCCTATTATTCAAGAAGGTGGAGCGTATAATAGTTACAGAGAACTAGAAAAAACAAAAAAGTTTTTACGAAAAATCACTTCAGAAAACATTGGGATTTCAGTAATAAAAATAGCTGGTGATTATTTATTTACCATTGGAGGATATGTTAATCAGAGACAAGGTGGTGGAATGATGATGATGGGAGGTGGTTTTGGTGCAATTCCTATTGGTACTATTGGAAGTGCTACTTTTTTCTTTAACCCTACTATGTTTGCATATAACTCTTTTTCAAATACAAAGTCTACTAGAATAGAAGGAGTTTTTAATGATAATTTTGAACACATTCCTAATAAAGAAATTCCTGAAAATGTTTTTGATAAAATAAACGATTCTAAAACCTACAATGAAACTGCAAAGACCGTTTTTAGGTATAAAGACTTTTTCATTAAGGGAGATTATAATACAAGAACGAAAATTTACCATTTAAAAAAGTTTACTGAATAAATACATACACTTCAGTATACAATAAAAGTCCAGATGAGAACATACATCTGGGCTTTTTTAGTTAAACGTTTTTTATATCTACTTAATCTTTAGTTTCAATAATTCTTGAATAATTTTTTCTAGAACTCCCTTATACTTTACCTCACTCTCAACTACATATTCTTCTTCATAATCTTCAATTATTTTTACTACCATTTTATTTTTTCCTAAAAAGTTGATTTGTACATAAGGTCTATTATTTGCGATACCATGCCTTCTTTCTCTAGAAATGAGAAAAAACCATAACGATTGTCCTGCCCTCAATACTTCATCAAGTCCTTCATTTCTCATTTCTTGAATAAGCTTTAAAGCATCTCCTGTAAACGGCCTGTTACTATCTGGATATTCTCTATAATATATTTCTATTTCATCCCAACTTTTAATAAATTCTCCCTTAATTCCTTCTCCTTTTTCATAATAATATGCTAACTCACAAAAAGCTAATTCTGGAGATTCTTTTTTTAGTAAAGATGGTATTGTTTTTTCAAATACCCATTTCTCAATAATTTTACCAACCCTCTTATAATCCTCATTTCTAATTTCAATTATTTTACACTCATCCCACTCTAAAACAAATCTTGGCATCTCTTCTCGTCCATATAAATAAATCCGACAACTTCTATCTTCATCTAGGAATAATAAATTCTGTGTAGAAAAAAGAGGATCTGGTATAATTATTTCGTTTTGTGCAATCTCTAATAGTTGAGGATATTGTTTATTAAATTCTAATTGTAATTTTTCTAACTTACTTTTTCCCATTTCATTTATAAAATTAAGAAGTGAATATAACTATTTAAGGATTAGACCGCCAAAGTTCTTACGTAGATAGAGCAAAAAAACACTTACAAAAAACCGTTTGATTTTGTTTATTTGTAGTTAGAAAACTATTGAATTATTCAATCTTTAAATAACAAGTATGCAACTTATTCCATATATATCCTCACAAACTTCATTTTCAGAAAAAAGCATTCAAAATACTGTTGAACTTTTAAATGAAGATTGTACTATTCCTTTTATTGCACGATATAGAAAAGAAAGAACTGGCAATTTAGATGAAGTTGAAATTGGAGAAATTGTAGCTTTAAAAGAAGCATTCGAAACCCTTGAAAAAAGAAAGGTTACCATTTTAAAAGCATTGGAAGAACAAGAAGTGCTAACCAACGAGTTGAAAACTAAGATTGAAAATGCTAAAGATTTAACTACTTTAGAAGATATATACTTACCTTATAAAAAGAAACGTAAAACAAAAGCAGAAACTGCTCGTAATAATGGTTTAGAACCTTTGGCTAAAATTATTATGAGTCAGCGAAATGATGATTTGGATTTTGTTGCTGCAAAATATATTAATGAGAATGTAGCAGATGTAGATAAAGCATTAGAAGGAGCTAGACATATTATTGCTGAATGGATTAATGAACGTACCGATATTCGTAATTTAATTCGTAGAGAGCTCGAACGTTTTTCTACTATTACCACTAAGGTTGTAAAAACTAAAAAAGAAGAAGAAAATGCACAGAAATTTAAAGATTATTTCGATTGGTCTGAAAATTTAAGTAGAATTCCATCACACCGATTATTGGCTATTTTACGTGGAGAAAAAGAAGGATATATTCGTGTTAAAATTGAAATTGATGACGATCGTGTATTAGAAAAAGTAGATCGAAAATTAATTCGTAGTAACAACGAATGTGGTGCAGAAATTCAATTAGCTATTGACGACTCTTATAAACGTTTATTACTTCCTTCTTTAACTACAGAAGCAATGAATCTAGCAAAAGAAAAAGCTGATGAAGCTGCGATTACTGTATTTAAGAAAAACTTAGAACAATTATTATTAGGAGCTCCTTTAGGAGAAAAACGTATTCTTGCTATAGATCCAGGATATCGAACAGGATGTAAAGTCGTTTGCTTAGATGCACAAGGAGCTTTATTACATAACACAGCTATTTATCCAAATGCTCCTCAGCATAATACTGCTGAAGCTGGACATACTATAGAGCACTTAATTAAAAAATATGCCATTGAAGCCATTTCAATTGGAAATGGAACTGCTTCTAGAGAAACGGAACGATTTGTTAAAAGTTTACCTACAGCCAAAGGTCTAGAAATATTCGTTGTGAATGAAGCAGGTGCTTCAATTTATTCTGCTTCTAAAATAGCAAGAGATGAATTTCCAAAACAAGATGTTACTGTTCGTGGGGCCATTTCTATTGGAAGACGTTTAGCAGATCCTTTAGCAGAATTGGTAAAAATTGATCCTAAATCTATTGGTGTAGGACAATACCAACACGATGTAGATCAAAATCAATTAAAAAAATCGTTAGATACCATAGTTGCACATTGTGTAAATAAAGTAGGTGTAAATATTAACACTGCTAGTGCTTCTTTATTAAGTCATGTTTCTGGTATTGGTCCAAAATTAGCAGAGAATATTGTAAATCATAGAAATCAACATGGTGTTTTTAAAACAAGAACAGATATTAAAAAAGTAGCTCGTTTAGGTGGTAAAGCATTTGAACAATCTGCTGGTTTTTTACGTATTAAAAAAGGAGATAATCCGTTAGATGACTCTAGTGTACATCCAGAAAGTTACTCTTTAGTAAAATCTATTGCCAAAGATTTGAAGTTAAATACTTCCGATTTAATTGGAAACTCAAAAGAGTTAAAAGCTATTAAATTAGACAAATACGTTACAGATAAATTCGGACTTCCAACACTAAAAGATATTGTAAAAGAATTAGAAAAGCCTGGATTAGATCCAAGAGAAAAAGCCAAAGCTTTTTCTTTTGATGAACATGTAAAAACTATTGACGATCTAAAAATAGGAATGATTTTACCTGGAATAGTAAACAACATTACCAATTTTGGATGTTTTGTAGATATCGGAATTAAAGAAAGTGGCTTGGTACATATTTCAAATTTATCAGACAGTTTTGTAGATGATATTAATAAAATTGTAAGTTTACAACAACAAGTACAAGTTAAAGTCTTAGAAATAGATCTAGCTAGAAAGCGAATACAGCTCAAAAAAGTGAGTTAATATTATAGGTTTATTTCTTTTTTAAATAAACTGTAAATCAAATGTCCCCCAACAATAGATTTTCTAAATATTTCGTTGTACCCAAAACCGAACTATTTTATATCGTTTTTTTCATTACCAATTTTCTCTTTTCTCAAGAGCAAAACGTATATCATTTTACTACAGATCAAGGGTTACCTAGTAATGAAACATATGATATTTATCAAGATACAAAAGGCTACATCTGGATTGCTACAGATAGAGGACTGAGTAAATATGATGGTTATAATTTTAAAAACTTCACTACAGACCATAATTTAGGAGATAATACAATCTTTAAATTCTATGAAGATCGTTTCGGAAGAGTTTGGTTTTTGTCTTATAACGGAAAATTATCTTATTACTATAATGATCAAATATTTCAACCTAAAACGAATCTAAAACACACTACTATTGGGCATATACTTTCCATATATGTAGACAAATATGAAACGATATGGATAGGTAGTTCTCTTGGGGAATTCAAAGCTCAATTTACACATCAAGATTCACTCTCAATTTCTCCAACTAAAGAACAATATACCTTACGACAAATAGACTCTAATGGGTATATCTACTCTGGAAGCTATTATAGAAAGAAAATAAAACCTCGTCTCTTCAAAAATGCATTCAACATCAAGTTAATAGACAAGCATTTCTACCTAACTTTTTTATTAACTAAGAAAGGAAAATTAAAAACAAACACCTCATCTGATACAATAGACTCTTCATATAAAAGAGTAAATGGAGCTACACGAAAATGGTTGCTACACAATGAAATACTTTTTTATTCTAATAGTGGAAGTTCGTTAAACTTTTTCGATTCTAAAAAAAAGAAATTTAAGACTATTAAAGTTTCAGGAGAAAATCGATTTTCCTCAATTCCAATTATAAAAAATAAAAATGGATTTGCTTTTTCTGACACAAATAACAGAAAATTTTACCCTATTAATCTTGATTCTGTATCTATTTCTCATGGTAAAAACACACGAAACAGTATTACAAATATCGTTACAGATTCTCAAAATGGTATTTGGACTGCCACTCTTAATTCTGGTATCTATTATCAACCTCAAAGTTTTATAAAGACTATTCCTAATAAGCATTACAATTATGAAACTATAAAAGAATTAGACGGAATCGATCATCTTGTTTTAAGAACTAGAGAAAGTGATATTTTACAATATACCAAAAATCGTTTTGAGAAAATTGTCGATCAACCTTATAATACAATAGATGGGCGTTTAACCAATTTTAGAAATAAAGTTGTTTTTTATTGTATTAAAGATAATGGACTTAAATATTTAAAAGAAAAAAGAAAAGTTAGTCCCAATAATGCAATGCTTCCTGTTAGAAATGTTGTTACTCTTAACAAAGAACATTATACACTCTATAATAGATTATTCGTATACATGTTAGGAAAAAACGATTCTATTTTGCTCTTTAAACAATTCTTTAGTAAAGATAAAAATCTAATGATACGGAAAATTAAAAGTATTTCTTATAAAAACAAGAGCACTTTATATATAGGTACATTAGAAGGTTTAATAGAATTAGATGAGTCTGGAAAAGTTATTGATTTAAGGGAACAAAATCCTCTTTTTAAAACACGTATTGAAACTATTCAAAGAGATAAATATGGAAGAAATTGGGCAGCAACCAAAGGAAAGGGTGTACTACTTTTACATAATGGAACTGTTACTAATATAACAACATCTCAAGGATTACTAGGTTCTATATGTACACAATTATATATCGGACAAAAACGGGTTTGGGTTGCTACTGAAAATGGGCTATCTGGAATCAATTTAGAAAACATTAATGATATTGATAACTTTACGAAGAAAGATGGTCTTATTTCCAATCAGATAAATGCAATTCATGAGTTCAACAATAAAGTATGGGTAGCTTCAGACATTGGAATTTCTTATTTTGATAGTGACTATTATAAGAAAAAGTATATTCCTAGAATTTACATTAAAGATGTGCTTGTTGAAAATCAACAAAAAAATAAAGATGATTTTTGTATTGCACCAGATGAGAACTTATTAACCATAAATTTTCTAGGAATTTCCTTAAGAGATCATGGAGACTTGGTTTATCAATATAGACTCAGAGGTTTAGATTCCAATTGGTACACAACTAAAAATCCATCAGTACAATATTCTACGCTTCCAAAAGGGAGTTATGTATTTGAAGTAAAAACAATTAACCACCAAGGAATTAGTAGTTCTTCCCAAACAATTCAGTTTTCTAAAAAACCACACTTTTGGGAAACAATTACTTTTAGCTTTTTAATAGCGATACTTACTATTCTAAGCACTATTTTCTTTGTGAACCACCGTCTTAAAATAATAAAGAGAAGAGAATTTCTAAAAAGGCGAGCAATTCAAGCAGAATTAAAATTATTACGTTCTCAAATGAATCCGCATTTTACATTCAATGCGATGAATAGTATTCAGTATTATATTCAGCAAAACAACACTAATAAAGCTCTAGAATTCGTTCATAAGTTTTCTAAACTTATTCGACTTATACTTCAAAACACTCAAAAAGAAACAATAACACTAGGCGAAGAAATTGAAGCTTTAACCCTTTATATGAATATTGAACAAGAGCGACTTAAAAATAACTTCCAATACACTTTTAACATATCTAAAAACATAAATCAAAATCAAGTTAAAATAGCGCCAATGTTACTTCAGCCTTATGTTGAAAATGCTATTTGGCATGGAATTATGAATACTCCTAGTGGAAAAGGAACAATCATTATTAATATTTATGAAGAAAATAATCGGATTATTTGTGAAATTATAGATGACGGCATTGGAAGAGAAGCTTCTAAACGATTACAAAACAATGTAAAAAACTCTATTGGTATGTCTTTATTAGAAGAACGTCTTTCTTTAATTAATACTAGTAAAGTTATAAAACAAACTGTTGAGATTTTTGACATTCTCAATAGTAAAAAAGAAATCTGTGGAACCAAAGTAAAATTAACACTATGAAAACTTACAACGTTATTATTGTAGATGATGAACACATGGCTAGTACTACATTACAAAACTACATTAATGAATTCTGTCCCAATCTAAAAGTTATTGCAATTGCCAATGGAGGCGAAGATGGTTATAAAAAGATAACAGAATTAACTCCAGATTTGGTTTTTCTAGATATTCAAATGCCTAGAGTAAATGGTTTTGAAATGCTAAAAATGTTTACAGAAATTACTTTTGATATTATTTTCTGTACAGCTTATAATGAATTCGCTATTAATGCTTTTAAATTCTCTGCTTTTGATTACTTATTAAAACCTATTGGTATTAGTGAACTCAAAGAAACTGTTAATCGATATACTCACCAAAAAAATAAAACTAATCTTAGTCTAACAAATAATATCAAATCATTATTACAAAATATAGATATTTCAAAAAAACAGATTACAATTCCAGAAATAGGATCCCATACAATTCTCCATACTTCCAATATTATTTGTTTAAAATCTGATTGTGGTTATACCAATATTCATTGCTGTGATGGTTCCAAGATTACCTCTTCTAAAACACTCAAACACTTTCATAGTATACTAACGAATAATCCTAATTTTTATGAAATAGGAAAATCAAGTATTATCAACCTTAATTACATCTCTAAATACTTTAATGAAGGGGTAATTGTTCTCAAAAATAATATTAAAATCACCGTACCCAGAAGAGTACGAAAAGAATTTTTAGAAAACCTTCCTTAATCATTCTAACTAATTTATTCTCTTAATTTCTATTTCTGAAATTTTACCAAATATAACTTGAAAGTAACCCTTTTCGAAAGTTAAGCTACCATATACCTATTCATCAAATAATAACTCATAAGAGCAAAGTACTTTTACATGAAATAACTTTTAAATGTCCCTACTTATGAGAAAACTACTCACAATTTTATTAATCTTAGGAGGAATTATTCTTTCTCACTCATTTAGTGATAATCATAATTTCGACACTAAACCTTCATTAACTTACAGTGAAAAAAACACCAATCTAACATCTAATCCTTGCCCTATAAAAGAAGCTTTTACTTTAGATATAATAGTACAAAATGGAATACCTAAAGTGTTTATAAATTTTAATTATGCATTAGGAAATTATAGAGATGTTAAATGGTTTATTAGAAACCCAAATCAAGTAAAACCTGGGCTTTATTTAAAGAAAGGAATTCATAATTTAAGTAAAGGCTCTCGATTAGAATTAAACTATTCATTTGATCCTTGTAGAAGTTATGAAATTACGATAGAATATGATGCGTGTGGAACAACTGATAAGGAAACTAAAACTATCAAAAAACCAACCATTGATTTTGATATTTTTAACAGTAGTACTGGGTATAGAGGAGTACTAAAATCTAGTCCAAATTCTTTTCCTATAGCTGCTATTACTCCTAGCGTAACATGGGAAGTTATTGGATACGGAAACATCACAGTACCTTCAACACAAACAACTATTGATTTTAGTTCTGCTTTAGGATTCCCTTGGGTTAATTGTAATTTGTATTCATTTAAATTAACTTATACAGATAATTGTAACGGAAACACGAGAATACTAGGACCTAAAGACATGCATTATTCTCCTCAATTATACACAGGGGGAATTCCTATCTTAACCAATTCCAATGGTAATACGCGTCGCTTTAATGGTTACAGATATGTAAGAACAGGAAAAACGATTACTGTTAAAAATTCAATAATAGAATTTGAAGGAAAAAATTCAGGAATCATTGTTGAACCAGGAGGTACTTTAATTATAGATAACTCTACAATTCAAGGAATGTGTAATTCAACTTGGGGTGGTATTACTGTACAAGGTGATCAATCAAAACCTGTAATTGCAAGCAATCAAGGTTATTTAGTTGTACGTAATAATAGTAATATCAAAAATGCTAAAATTGCTATTAATGCTTCTAATGGAGCAATAATAAGTACTCATAAATCTAACTTTATTAATAATGAAATTGCTATAAATGCATTTAACAGAAGTAACGCACAAATAGGTATTTCAGAATGTAATTTTACGACTGATGATTCTATTTTATTTAGTAAAATGAAATATTTTATTAAGTTAAATAATACTTCAGCTATATTTTCAGGAAATACTTTTATAAATAATCAAACACCAACAGGTAATACATCTGACCTTGGTGTTGGAATAGTTAGTTACTACTCTAATATAAAAGTATTATCAAAAAATAGTTCTGGTCCTTATAATCCTAATGATCCTTATGCCAATAGCATACCTAACACTTTTCAAAATTTATACAAAGGTATTGATCACTATGCCAATCATGGTAACACTTCAATATTGGTTACGAGAAGTACATTTACAAATGTAGCTAAATGTATTTCTTCTTCTAGAAGCAAAGGAGATAGAATAACGTTAAATGAATTTAATATTGCTGATGTTGCTAAAAGTTCAGGAGGATTAGGCAGTTTAACTTCAGGTTGGGGAGTTCACACTAGTGAATGTAATAATCATATTATTGATGAAAATACATTTAAAGGGGCTGATTACAGTTATGGTATTATTAATTCTCATACAGGATATACAACACAAAATCTACCTACTACTAATTCAGGAATTGGCGGTAAACTATATCTTAATGACTTTGATAATATGCTTATTGCTATTCAAATACAAGGACCAAATGATAATACTGAAATTTCATGTAATAACTTTGTTGATAACAATCAATATGGAATTAACATAGAAAAAATAACATCTAACGGGACTACATACAATGGAAGATTAGGGCACCAAGGTAGTTGCGGCCTAGGCAAAGGAGCTGGTAATCAATTTAACTCAGATTTTATGTATCAATACTTTAATTGTTTTGTTCCAAAAGAATTTAGATATATAAAATTGAATGGTTCATTTCCTTTCACTTACACTGACGTTAATGCTATGAGTTTATCAAGCTCTCCTTGCACAGATTCGTCTGTTAATTTTCAAGATGCTAGTGGTTGTGGTTCTGCTATAAACCTATTTAATAAGTGTGAAACTCTACATACTACGATCCCTACAAGTAGTAAAATAACTAATTTAAAATCTACTGATTTTGAAATAGCTTTATTAAACAATAATATAGAACTAGCGGAAAGTTTATTAGATGATGACTTTTCTATTGAAATCTTAAATGCTTATAGAGAAAACTCTTTATTAGATTTAAAAATTACACCTTTAACTTTACATAAAGAAGAGATTTTATTTAATGAATTAGATGCCAATAATATTGGTGTATACCCTAATCCGACTATAAATGGTCGTTTTAATATTTCTGTTAAAAACAGTAATATTAGAAATAATCTTATGTTAGACATTTTTAATATTCAAGGAAAACGCATATTACAAAGTTCTTTAAGTGGTCCTAATGAAAATATTGATATTTCAAAATATCCAAAAGGATTTTATATTCTTAAAATACATAATGGAAAAGAGATTATTAGTTATAGTAAATTAATTTATAGGTAAAAAACAATAAATTATTTATTCAAAAGGTTGTCTATTCAGACAACCTTTTTTGCTTTTATTAATAGTATAAGAACCTATTATTTCGTAAGTTTACTGTACTTATCTCAAAGACTTTTTTGTTATGGAAAACTTAGATGCAGCAAGACTTCAAATGGCATTTACGCTCATTTTTCATATCGTATTTGCATGTATTGGAATGGTCATGCCTTTTTTTATGGTTGTTTCTCATAAAAAGTGGCTCAACACCCAAAATCCAATGTATTTACAACTCACTAAAGTATGGCAAAAAGGAGTGGCTATTTTCTTTGTAACTGGAGCAGTTTCTGGAACTGCTTTATCTTTTGAATTAGGCTTATTATGGCCCGAATTTATGGAACACGCTGGACCAATTATTGGAATGCCGTTTTCTTTAGAGGGAGCGGCATTTTTTGTAGAAGCCATTGCCCTTGGGTTTTATTTATACGGTTGGAATAAAATCCCTCCTAAATTTCATTGGTTTACAGGAATAATTGTAGGTATTGCTGGAGTTGCTTCTGGAGTTCTGGTAGTTTCAGCTAATGGATGGATGAATGCTCCTTCTGGTTTTGATTATGTAGATGGAAAGTTTTTAAATATTGATCCTATACAAGCTTTACTCAATCCTGCATGGTTTACGCAAGCATTGCATATGGTATTGGCTGCTTTTACCGCAACAGGATTTGCAGTTGCTGGAATTCATGCATATCAAATTTTAAAAGGAAAGCAGAAAGAAATTCATACCAAAGCATTTAAAATTGCCATTACTTTTGGAGCCATTGCTGCCATTTTACAACCTATTAGTGGCGACTTGTCTGCGAAGGATGTAGCGCAACGTCAACCTGTAAAATTAGCTGCTATGGAAGCACATTATGAAACAGCTAAAGGTGTTCCGTTGTATATCGGTGGAATTGTAGATCAAGAGAAAAAAGAAGTCAACTACAAAATTGAAATTCCCAAAGCTTTGTCTTTTTTAGCTTTTGGTAATCCTAATGCAGAAGTAAAAGGACTAAATGACTTTCCTGAAGATGAAATTCCGAATGTAGCCATTGTGCATTATGCTTTTCAGATTATGGTAGGCTTAGGCGGAATTCTATTTTTAGCAGGAATTCTGTTCTTTATTATTAACTACCGAAAGAAACAATGGTTTAACAAAAATAGTTTCTGGAAACTATTTATATTCCTAACACCAACTGGTTTTATTGCTCTAGAAGCAGGTTGGATTGTTACGGAAGTTGGTAGACAACCTTGGATTATCCACCAAATTATGCGAACAAAAGATGCTGTAACACCAATGCCAGGGATTGTATATAGTTTCTACTTATATGTCGTTTTATATAGCATTTTAACTCTTACTGTTGCTTGGCTGCTAAATAGACAAATAAAATCGTTAAATAATTCTCCAAAACCTAGCTTATGATATCTGTTGTATTATTTTTCTTAGCTTTTTCTTTATTGTTATATGTATTATTAGGCGGTGCTGATTTTGGTGCTGGTATTATAGAATTATTTTCTTCCAAAACAAATCAGACAATTACTAAAAAAACAATTTATAGAGTTATGGGACCTGTTTGGGAAGCCAATCATATTTGGGTAATTATTCTCATTGTAATTCTATGGATAGCCTTTCCGCAGTACTATAAAGTAATGGTTACTGCATTGCACATTCCAATTACTTTAATGTTAATAGGTATTACATTACGTGGTGTTGCTTTTGTTTTTAGACATTACGATGCCTATCAAGATAGTTCTCAACATATTTATAATGCTTTATTTCGTATATCGAGCTTAGTAACACCTATTTTTCTTGGGATGATTTTTGGCGGAATGATTTCTAATAAAATTGTACTTCCATCAGAAAGTTATATTCCTTCTTTTGCTGAAGGATATGTAACTCCTTGGTTCAATTTATTTTCTTTTTTAGTGGGATTGTTTTTTGCAAGTTTATGTGCTTTTTTATCAGCCGTATTATTAATTGGTGAAGCAGATGAAGAAGGATATCCTGTATATGTAAGAAAAGCGAAAATAGCAACTATTGTAGTGGTTGTACTCGGATTAATTACAATTGGTTATGGTTATTTCGCAGATCATGATTTTATAAGTCGTGTTATAAAAAGTCCTATTAGTATTTCTTTAATAATACTTTCCGCCATTGGTTTATTTCCATTATGGCGTGCCATAAGAAAAGGAAACCGAATTAGTAGCAGAATTTATGCGGGTATACAAGTCATTTTAATAATTGCTGTACCTTTAATTCCTCATTTTCCCAATTTACTATTACTTAAAAATGGTAAAATGAATCTTTTAGAAAATACAGCTCCTGAGTCTGTGATTCATGTCTTAGGAATTTCTCTTATTATTGGAGGATTGATTATTATTCCTGGATTATTTCATTTATTAAAATCTTTTAAGATGATTAAAGTTTTGGAGAAGTATTAAATTTCGAAATAATAGATTGTAAGAAATCTTTCCTTAAGGTAAAGAAACAGGAAAAAGCAATGATCTTATCTAAATTCTAATATGAAGTATAATTTTTTTAATATATCTAAATAAATATATTTGCTAAAAAATTAAATTCATATTATTGAAATTGAAAACACAGCACTTAAGTAGTATAAAAAGCTTTGTAAAAGAAACATTTCCTGATGCTACAGGAGCCTTATTAACTGGAAGTTTTGCTAAAAAGAAAAACACTGAGAACTCAGATATAGATATAATAATATTTTCTGACTCCGTATCTCAAACTTTTGTTGAAAAAATTAAACATCAACAGTTTAAGTATGATATAATTTATCTTTCAACTCATTACAACTATTTATTACGAAATCTATATTTAGATATAAACTCAAGATATGGCGTTTACTTTAATATGATTTCTTCTGCAGTTATCTTATTTGATAAAACAAATTTTTTAAGTGAATTAATTCACTTTTCTAAAAAAAAGTTAATCTTAGAATATGGAACATTAACTTCTAACCAATTAAATTTTAAGAAAAAAACAATTGTTAATGCATTAGAAGATATTGAAGATATAAAAACTTTCGGTGAGTATTATTTTGCTTCTTACCTTATTGTAGATGAATTAACAGACATTTTGTTATCTCATAAACTCTCAACAATAGGTCGAGGCAAAAATAAAGCTAGAGAATTAGCTAAAGCTTACCCTAGTTTTTATAACAAAATAATGAGAGAAATTGAAAATTGGAATAAAATAGAGTTTAAAAAACTAGTTTTAGATAAGTTATTATTCTTTGGTGAAATTCAAGACTCTAATTCTCTAAAGAGCATACCTACTTTTAATAATGAAAAAAATTATGAAGTAGTTTTAAAAAGAAAATATATCCCTGAATCTTTTTTTAGGAAAGATTTACATAAAATCTCTCAAAAACTAAAAGCAGAAAACTTTGCTTTACAATATTATTCATATAACAATGACAATTTCACAATAACTGTACAATCCTCTAACACAAAAGAAAAGTATCCAATTCTTCTAAAAAGTTGGTTAATTAATTATTATAAAATAGCTTCAAGTGATCGGGTAAATATACAACTCAAACAAACCAAGCTTTTACCATTTTGTAATACGGCACTTAATAATGCTCTAGAAAAAGACTTAATATTAATTACAGATTTAATTCTAGAAAATAAAAACATATTAGCAAATAAAATAGCTATTTTCTCATTTGGTAAACTTTTTATAAAAAAGACGTTAGAAAGTATGTCTATAAAAAACTCCAAAGAGTTTTATCAATATATATATTTAAGTAACATAGCTAATTCTTATGACATTGATTATACATATTATAACTATAAGCAACTAATTAAAAAAAGAAAAGAAAAAATAAAGGAAATTAAGATGTTAAATGAGTCATTAGTTTCTTATAATGAGGTTTCTCATACTTACAATATATTCTGCAAAAACTCTTCTTTTATTAAGACATATAAAAACGCACAAAAAGAAATGCATTTTCACTTATTAAAGTCTCAAACAAAAGAAGAATGTTTGGAAGACAAAATAATTTTAAATTTCTATTTCAATTTCATATTAGATACTTTAAACCCAAATATTTTAAGCCTAATCGCATACAATCTTTATAATGAGTAATAATATTCTTGATAATATAGATAATAAAAGTGAAGAGTTCGATATATTAATGAATGATCCTCCTAAATTTTATCTAAGATCTGGTTTTTCCATAATTTTCTTTTTTTTACTAGCTGTTGGAGTCGCTTCTTATTTCATTGACTATCCTGATTATATTAGTAGTGAAATAAAAATCGTTTCGATTACCCCTAGAGCTCCTATAATAAGTAATATTAATGGACGAATTATTGATTTAAAAAAGAATAACTCTATTGTAAAAAAAGGAGAAATTCTTGGCGTTATAGAAAATCATGCAAAACTTAAAGATGTTTTGTCTCTTGAAAAAAAATTACATCATTTTAATATAATTACAGATACCATTTCCTTTAATAAGCTTTCTACTTATGAACTTAAATTAGGGGAATTACAGGCTTCTTATTCTAGTTTTTTAAATGCTAAGAATGAATTTGATATATTTTCTAAGATAAAAAGAAACGACACTAAAATTTCAAATCTTAAAGGTGAATTATACTCTAATACACATCTAATAGAAAGTCTAAACAAAGAGAAAGAAATCCTTATAGAAAAAACAAAGCTATCTAAATCTCAACTAGATAGATCTATAACCTTATACAAAAAAGGAGTTATTTCTTTAAAAGATTTAGAAACTGCAAAGCAAAAGGATATTGATATTCGTAATAATCTTCTCTCCAAAACTTCTGCTATTCGACAAATGGAAGCTAATAATCTAAAAACAAATTCTAACCTTAATTTGACAAAAAAAGAAGGTGATGAAATTTATTTAAGGTTATTATCTAGTTATAGAACATCTCTTTACCAAATAAAAAGCAATATAGAAGCTTGGAAAAAAAAGTACTTATTAATTTCTCCAATAGATGGGAAATTAGTTCTTAATAATATTTGGGGAAGCCAACAAGTTACTTCTGTTGGAAATGAAATCGGTTCTATTGTTCCTAAAAATGAACATATTTTTGGTATTGCTAAAATGCCTGAATTTAAATTTGGAAAAGTAAAATTAGGTAGTAATGTAATGATTTATATCAACGGTTATAATTTCAGCGAATTTGGGATTATAAAAGGTACAGTTAAAAGTATTTCTCCTGTACCTTATGAAGGTTTTTATAATGTGGAAATAAAACTTACAAATAACTTAACAACAGATAATATGTATGTTATACCATTCTCTCCTGAATTAAGTGGTGAAGCAAAAATAATAACCGAAAAGATGAATTTATTTGAAAGGTTATTTTATAAAATAAAAAGGTTATTTAATAGAAAAAAAAGAGAAAATAAAAATGAGGATAGCAAATAACTTGATTATTTCATCAGGTGTAATTATTATAAATAATGACGGTAAAATCTTGTTAATTAAACCTAAAAACCTTCCTGAAGGTCAATACTCATTACCAAAAGGAATTATAAATCAAGGAGAAAGTTTAAAAATGGCTGCTATAAGAGAAGCATATGAAGAGATAGGGATTTCTTTAAACCTAAAAGATCTAGGAAAACAATATATTATTAACTATTTCAATAAAGGAGTTTTAACAAAAAGAGTATTTTGTTATTTAACAAAACTTAGTAAAAGTAAAGAGCAAGAGTTTATTCCTAAGCTACAAAAAGAAGAAGTCGATTCATATGGTTTTTATGATAAAAATGAATTTGAAAAATTAGTTTTTTGGAGGTTTTTACCTCTATCAAAAATCAATGAAATATGGAATTAAACAATACTAAAGAACTTCACTCTCTGATTCAACATGGTTATATAAACAAAATCAAACATCCATATTACAATATTTTTTTACTGTCTTACACTAAAAAAGCGTCCAAAGAAGGTAAATGGAATGATTTAACATTAAATTGCAGAGGAATAGTTGTTGATAGCAATCTTAATATACTATCTAGACCTTTTAGAAAGTTTTTTGAAACATCTCAACTTGATAAAAAAGTAGAGATTCCTTTTAAACGAAAATATACAATTTTTGAAAAACTTGATGGTTCTCTACTAATTCTATATTGGATAAATAACAAACCATTTCTTACAACAAAAGGAAAATTTGATTCTTTCCAGTCAATTATAGCTAATAAAGTTTTTCATCAAAAATATAGTAAGTACTTTTCTTTACTAAATAAAGATTACACATACGCTTTTGAGTTAATATCTCCATCAACTCGTAATATTGTTAACTATAAAGACATTGAAGATTTATTTTTAATAGATGTTACTGAAACTAATACAGGAAAACCTATAAAATTAGATGAATTTCCTTTTTTTAAAAAACCTAAACAATATAATATATCTTTAAACAGTGCTTTTAATGATATTTCAAAAAAACCAGAAGAAGGTTATGTTGTTAAATTCGATAATAATTTTAAACTTAAAATTAAAAAACAACACTATAAAACAAAACACGATCTTCATTCAGATATGAAGAAATATGTATTAATAGGACTATTTAACCAAAAATCTTTAAGTGATTTGATCAATAAAAATAATAGTTATGACAAAAAACTATTATCAGACTTATATAAAAAAGCTATTGACTTATTAGAATATATAACATATTATCTTAATAGCTCACCTAAATGCAAAATGGAAATTATTGAGTTTTTCAAAGAGCATTATAAGCATGATAAAAATTTAAAGTTCTATATTTTAAAAAGGCTCTTTATGGCCTCACAATATTATTCTATAAAAACGCCCTATGATATAACTTTTTTTGAAGATATTTAATTTTAATTAACATCAAAAGAACAAATACTTTCTAAATCAATTATTACCTTAAAGCAATTGATTCAGAAAGTATTTTATACAAAAAAATAAAACTCATTAATTAATCATATCCTTAATTAGACCATTTCAATAGATGAGAGCCTTAACATTCTCTGATAAATTTTATTTTTAGATTCAATTAAATCATGATGTGTTCCTTGCTCTATAATCTTACCATTATTAATCAAGATAATATTATCTGCTTTTAAAATTCTATTGATTTTATGCGTAACAATAACCACTGTCTTATCTTTAAAAAAGTCTCTTAAGTTTTCTAAAATTTCGAACTCATTTTTCACATCTAACGAGCTAGTAGCTTCATCCATAAAAATGAACTTAGGATTTTTATAAATCATTCTTGCAAGAAGAATTCTTTGCTTCTGCCCTGCACTAAGCCCCTTTCCATTACTCCTCATCATAGTTTTTAAACCATTGGGAAGCGAATCTATATAATCATGAATATTCGCTGACTTTATAGCATAAAGAAGTCTATCCATATCTATATCTAATGTTTCTCCAACTATATTTCTCAGAATTGTTTTATCAAATAAATGACTATCCTGTAAAATAACACCACAATTAGACCTCCACCATCTTGTATCTATATTTTTTAAATTCATTCCTCCAATAGTTATCTTCCCTCCATTAGGATTTTGAATTTTTACAAGCATTTTTAATAATGAAGTTTTACCACTTCCGCTATTTCCAATTATTGCAGTAATCTTTTTTTCAGGTATAACAAATGAAATATTACTTAAGGTAAATACCTTCTTCTTTTGTAAAGAATATTTATAATATACATTATCAAAAACAATTGTATTATCCTTTGGAATAGAAGTTATTACCTCATTTATCTTTTCATGTTCATTATTTTCATCATTAATAGAATTAATTCTCTTAATACTAATTATCGCCAGTTGATATTCTAAGACAAATTTAGAAAACTCATTAATAGGCCTATTTGTCTGTCCAACAATGTACTGAACAGCGACCATAGCCCCCAATGTAATTTCTCCATTTATCACTGCAACAGCAGCTAAATAAAGTATTAACACATTTTTTACTTCATTAATTAAAACAGAACCTAATGTATTAAACTGTTCATACAATAACATTTTCTTTTTTTCATGGAAAAGTTTTACTTGATTTCTCTCCCATTTCCATCTTTGTTGCTTTTCTAAATTTTCTAATTTAATATCTTGCATCGTATCCAATATTTGGATCAATACATTTTTATTATAAGCGGTAAGTCTAAAAATATTATAATCTAACTTTTTTCTTATTTTCATGAAATATATATTCCATAAAATATATGATATACTAAAACTGATGAAAATTAAAAAAATATCTGTGTCATATAGAAAAAGAATAATTCCAAAAACTAAAAATGTTAACGAAGAAAATAAAATGTTAATTAAGGATTTAGTTAGGAATGCTTCCACTCTTTTTTGATCATCTATTCTTTGAATAATATCTCCAATTGATCTAGAGTTAAAAAAGCCTAAAGGCAACTTAAACAACTTAACCAAAAAATCTGATACTAAAGCTAAATTTATTCTTGTGCTAATGTGTAAAAAAATCCAATTTCTAATAAACTCAGAAATAATTTTACTTAGATGCAATACAATAAGAGCTATTAATATTACATGTACTAAATTTAAATCTTTACCATTAACTGCATTATCTATTAAGAGTTGAGTTAAGAAAGGAGCTATTATTTGCAACGTTGTTATAATTAAAACTCCAAAACCTAATTGAACAAAAAACTTTTTAAAAGGCTTTATGTAATTCATTAAATACTTAAGACCTTGGTTGTTTCTTGTTCTTTTTTCATAAAAAGAAGGAGATGTTTCTAATGTTAAAATTTTTAAACTATCATTATTAGATGTTAGTTTTTGTACAAACCTTTCCCATTCTACTTCTTTTTCTTCTCCTTTACTATAAACTATTATTTTTTTACCTTTCCTCAACACCCCTATTAACTCCCCTTCATCTAAAATAATTAATGGTTTATTAATATTAAGTTCTTTAAATTCTTCTTCTGTTACATTATTTATTAAAGTCCTCATACCCAAATGTTCAGAAACATCACTTATAAGTAATAGTTGTTCTTTATAGGGAGAGGTAATAAATTTTTCATTTAAATATTCATATGAAACAATCTTTTTATAGAATTTACAAATCCATTTTAGCAATAAAATATTCTTATCTTTTAACATAAAATTCAATACATTTGTCGCAAAAATAATAGCATGAAGAGACTAATAAAACTTCTAGAAGTTCAGCAAACTTATTTTATATACGACATTGAGGGCGTAAATTTATACAAAATAGATAGAAAACTATACGAATCATTAAAAACAAACGAGGTTTCTTTTGATGAAGTTATCCCAATCTCTAATAATGATTTAGTTACAAACGCAAAAAAACATATTAGTAATATACATTTAAATGTAGCTCAAGTATGTAATTTAGTGTGTGGTTATTGTTATGGTATTGAAGGAGAATATGGTTTAAAAGGAAAAATGAAAGAAGGGAATGCCTTAAGAGCAATAGACTATTTAATTGAAAACTCAGGAGATGAAAAAAAATTAACTGTTGTATTTTTTGGAGGTGAACCCCTATTAAATTTTCCTTTAATTAAAACTGTTGTAGATTATTGTGTTAAAAAAGAAAAAGAGATTTCAAAAAAGATAGGGTTTGAAATTGTTACAAATGGAACAAAGTTTGATGATGAAATAAACAACTTTCTTAATCATTTTAACTTTGAAGTTACTATTAGTTTTGATGGTGATAAAGAAACTCAAGATAAAAACAGACCCTTTAGAGGAGGAAAAGGATCTTATGACAAAACACTTCCAAAGATTAAATCTTTCTTAGATAGTAGAAACGGAAACGCAACAGCTAGAGCCACTATTACAAACCATTCTAAAGACCTCTTGCATTACAGAAATAATCTTAGGAGTATGGGATTTAGAAATAGTTTTGTTGAAGTAGCAACACTATCTGACTTTTCTAAAGAAAAATACAACTTAGAAGATACTGATACTTTACAAAAAAAGAATTTAATTAAATATGATAAAGATGAACTTAATGAGTTTTTAGTAAACATTAAAGAACGTAATAGTTTATCATACTTTAAAAGTACTAAATATGCAAAGTATATTAATCAACTAATTACAAAATCAAAAAAGGTAGATTTCTGTGGAGTTTCGAGAAGCATGCGCGGTATTGCTGTTAATGGAGATGTATACCCTTGTCATAGATTTGTTGGTGATAATGACTTTAAAATAGGTAATGTAAAAAATGAAAATAACAACAAAGAAAAAGAGTTTGATTTAGATTTTGTTAATACACACCCTCAATGTAAAGGTTGTTTTGCAAAATACTATTGTGGCGGTGGTGGCTGTATACATAATAACTATATAAAAAATGGAGCTATTGATAAACTAGATTTAGAACACTGTCATAGAATGCATAATAAAATTAAATCTCTTTTTAAATTTTATGATGACCTAACATTAGAAGATAGAAAGTATATGGTAGAACAATTAAACATTGAAATTAACTAATGAAGCTTATTAATTTAATTAAAAACGGAAGTTTATTTTATTTTAAATTTAATAACAAGTGCTATTTGTATGCTAGTACACTAAATCAAATTTTTAAAATTGATGAACTTGAGTTTAAGTATTTAGATCAAAAAGATAAGTTTATTTACAATGAAGAAATTGAAAAAAAAATCTTACAAAATTTATCTATTAAAAATGCGCCTTCTCATCTAAAAAATCTTTTTATTAACGTATCCGTTAATAAAATAGATACTGAAAGTTTAATTGTAAAAAGTGTTTTAGATAATTATAATTATTATCATAAATTATATTTAATTGTAGAAACAAATCACTCATCTATATCTTTATTGGAAAAGATATTATCTTGGTTTAATGGTTTTGAAAGACTTACAATTGTTTGTCAATTTCCACAAAAAGAAGATTTGTACTCTAATCCAATTAAAAATGAAGTTCTTAGACTACAAAAGCAATATGATTTAAAATTTATTCTGGAACCATATTATACTATATACAATACCGATAATTATGGAAAAAGCAAGCCAAAGAAAATTAAAATTAGCCCATTAATTAGCTCAAAAGAACCAGATATCACAGAAGCTAAAAAGCTTATTTCTATAATAAGAAATGATATATCAAATATAAATTTTAATAAGAGCATTCAATTAGGTTTAAAATCCAGGCCTTCATCTATAATTAGCATTACTGACAATGACCTAATTAATACAAATAACACATTAAATAAAAGTTGTAATTCCTGTTGGGCAAAAAGCGCTTGTTTTGCTAATCACAGCTACAAAATGTTTTCTACCCACCCATATATTTGTTCAATAAATACTCAAAATTGCTTCTTTATAAAGAAGACTATTTTAGATACTCTAAAACAAAATTTAGCTTTACAAGAAAAATTTGTCAACGATAAACTTGAAAACAAAATACTTAAATATAAAGAGCATAAAATTTACTCTCTAAACTAAAAAACTCGCATATTTTGTTATCTTCGTCAACTTAATCAAAAAATTATAAATTATATGAAAAAATTAAATTTTAAGCTAGAAAGAATAAGTTTAAAAAATCTTGAATTAGTTAAAGGATGTCCTACGGACATAAATGGTAATGGTGTTGGTGGTCATGATGATGATTTTAATGGTGATGGTCAAGTGGATGATCGCGACCAAGATTACTATGATGGTTATATGGATGGCTATAATGGAAATGAAAGTGATCCTGATTGTGACTATAGCGATGCTTATCATGCAGGTATGAATGATGGTGCAGAAGATAATGCAGGTGATGAAGAGTGGAAATCTGACCCTTTTGATTTTAGCGATCATAACATAGAGGCTGACATTAAAGGGGAGTTCTTTAGAGCTCCAACTCATTATTAATATCTAACTTCAACGATTATTAATTCATATCCCTAAAGAATTTCTTTAGGGATATTTTTAACTTATAATATAATGATAAAGAAAAGTCGCTTTTTACTTTTTATTATATACTCTTTCTTAGCAGTTAGTTGCTCTTCAGCACAAAATACAATAGATGCTACTATAGAGATTGATTCCTTTGGAAATTTATTTATAAACGAGGATATAAAAAACTTATCTTTAGAAAAGGACACTTTAGTCACAGATAGTAAAATATTAATACACAAAGATGAAGCTGACTTAATTGGGGGAACAACTATAAATTCTAATTATCTTACAGAGTATAAACCCAAACAAGATAAATTTAAGTATTTAATAAACTTACCTAAAAGATCAAATGCTTATTTTAAAAATAGAGTTTTTTTTATGACGACAATAAACTATCTATTGTCTAATAAGCAGAATTTTCTAAAGAAAAAGATCTTTAATTTAAAATTTAAAAACTTTAACAATCTAATATACCCAACTCAAAATGATTTACAAGAGAGTTATTTATACCCTCCTCCAATAATTTCAGGAAATTTTCAAACTCAAAAGGTAAAAGATTGGGATGTATATTGGTTGGAAAACAAAAATAACATTGAGAAAACAGACGTTATAGTTAATTATATAGATGAAATTTATAATTACTATGCAAAAAAATATGGAAAGAAAAATAAAAAAATTAAAATAATCTTTATTCCTTTTAAAAATAAAGACCTACTAGGTAAAACATTAGATAACGTAATTCTTCTTAATGAGAAAATGTTATCTAAAAAACATAAACTAGAAAAAAGATTATTAGCTCATGAGGTTGCTCATTTATGGTGGGGTGTGGGAGGTCTTCAATTCAAAGAAAGAGTATTTACAGAAGGAATTGCTGAATTTATGGCTCTTGAATTTTTAAAATTCAAAGGAGAAAAAGAATATGTTAACGATTTAAGGCATGTAAAAAACTATATAAGTGAAGGAATAAAAAATATCGATCCTCTTTTTAAAGTTACCCGTGATAGCAAAATAAAATATTCTTATAACTTTATTCCCATACTCTTAAATAGTATTCAGCACAATAGTGAAAAAGACTTATATGAAGAACTCTCTATTTTTTACTCTAAGAACTTGTCTAAAATATTTGTAAATATTAATGATTTAAATCATTTCCTTAAAAAAAATAATACTACTACATCATTAATTACTAAAAGAAGCTTACCAGAGTACTTTATTGAAGAAGATAAAGATAGTATAATGATTTATGGAATTACAAAAACTCCTACATCAATAAATATTGAAATAAAGGATACTTTAAATAACAAAAAAACAGAGACATTGTTTTTCTCAGATAGACACACTGTTTTTAAGAGAAGTAAACTTAACTTAAAGAGAATCATCATTGACCCCAAAATGGAGAAACTTCAATTTTCTCGATTAAATGATATTTGGACAAAAGATCAAAATTCTCTTTTAGCTAAAAACAGATATTTTAATTTTTACCATTCTAACAAAAAAGCCATAGAATATGCTTCAGAAGTAATTAATTATTTAAGTTCAAATAATAATGACTTTTTAACTAAAATATGTGGAGCTAATAAACGCTTTATAAATACTTTGAAAAAAACTAAAAGTGAAATAAACAAAAATGGTAAAATAATTTTCACTGGTGCTTCAGCTAATTATAAAGAAAATATTAATAGAATTGATGTAAAAGCAACATATTATTTAAAATCTAGGAAAAACTTCGACCTTATTTATTTTCAACTTTTTACAACAAAAAACCTTGAACATCTTATTGGTATAAAAATAATAACCCCTAAAAATAAAAGAAGGTCCAGATAATTAATAAACAAATGATTTTTTTTTCAAAGACTAAAGCTTTTATATTAAAATATCTGGATTTTTTAAAAAACAAAAGTTCTTTTAAAATTTCAGTTTTTTTACTATTATTAATAGTAACACTACAGTTAGTATACACTAAAAATATTTATGAGAAATTAATAATTCTTTTCTCTTCTATTACTGTTACTTACTTTTATTTTATTTCTCTATATTTCCTATTGGATAAAGAGAAATTTCTAAAAATAGTAAAACCTACCTCTATTATAAATTATTACAGAAAAACGAATTTATCTTATTTTAAAAAACAAGTAAATGGAGTTTTCATAGAAGAGGTATTATTTAGATTACTCCCTATGTTCTTTTCCTTAATAATCATTGGAAGTTTTCCTATATGGGCTGCACTATTAGTAATCTTATTTTTCACATTAATACATAGATTTGAAAATATAATTGTTCTCTTGGAATTTTTTTTATTTTTTATGATATCGTATATCATATATATAAAAACAAAAGATTTTAGTGTAATTTTTTTTAGTCATTTAATCAGAAATCTTATAATAGAATATTTAATAAATAATAAATAATGAAAAATAGAGAAAGTATAGATATTACTGAGTTTCAAAAATACGTAAAGGAAGGATACTTCACTTTAGAAAAGCATCCTAATGCTGATTTACAAATATATGGATATTCAACTGGCCCTTTAGCTTCAAAAAACCTGAGGTGGAACCCAGTTACTAGGCAGATGAGAGGGTTAATAACAAATAGTAAGGGAGAAATTAAAGCTAGATCTTTTGAAAAGTTTTTTACGTTTATAAAATATACTTCTCCAAGTACTGTTCAACTAAGTGATGGACAATTAGCAAAATTGCCTAATTTACCTTATAAAGTATATGAAAAATTAGATGGATCTTTAGCCGTTCTTTACTGGATAGATGATACACCTTACTTAGCAACACAGCGGTCTTTTACTAGCTTAAAGGCACAAAAGGCTACAGAAATACTACATCAAAAATATTCACATACTTTTGATAAACTTAAAAAAGATAGAACTTATATTTTTGAAGCTATATACCCTGAATCGAAAGTATTAATTGATTATGGGCAAGAAGAAAAGCTTATTCTTTTAGGAGTTTTAGATAACAAAACAGGTAAAGACCATCCTCTAGAAGATATTGGTTTTCCTATAGCAAAAGAGTGGACACAAGAAGTTTCTAATTTAAAAAGTTTTGATGAATTAGTTAGTTTAAATAGTGAAAACAAAGAAGGATTAGTTATTGTTTATGAGAATGGATTTAGGGTAAAAATTAAGTTTCCATGGTATAAGGAAGCGCATTTAATGATTAATAAAATCATTCAGTATGAATATCATATTGATCTTATTAATAAAAAATTGAAAAATCTTTTAAACTTACCTGAAAACAAGCCAAATTCAATAAAAATATGGGAACGATTTAATAATAATGAAACTGTTTCCGATATTCTCAAAGATTTCCCTAATCAATATCAATTTTTAGGAATCGAAAATATATTAAATAAAGAGTTCACAAAATTTAAAAAAACAAAAAATTCTGTAAAAACTCCTAGTCCTGATGATAGTAGTCTTAATATAGATTTAGATATCAATAAAAATATTCTGCATCCTTCAAGTGAAAATATAATGTGGAATAGATGGAAAAACCTAGAAAATAAATACGATTAAAAAAGCTACTTATAAATAATAGTTCGAAACTAGTTTTCTATCTAATTTAAAAATACAAATGTAAAAAGCTAATTCTTTTTTTAGAATTAGCTTTTTACATATTATTTGCATTCATACTAATATGTTTACAACAAGCGAGAAGTACCATATTAGAATCTATATAGCATAATTCTTAAAGACAAGGTTCAACATCAGGATTTCCTAAATCTGGATTTATATAAATAGCTCCCCTTTTGCTAATTTCTATTGTGTTTTACTTAATTTTAATCCTAAGCTTATAGACATGTATATTTTTCTGTCAGTTCAAGTAATTTTACTAAATACTAACGGAATAAGATTTTATTGAAAATTAGTCAAACACTTCTCAATAAGTTTACTTAGTAATATCGAAGTGAAAAATTATTTCCCACTTTATTACAAATAATTTCACTCGAAGTCACAGGAACTTATTCAAACAAGATTGCAATAAACACTACTATCTATAAGAAATCTTTTTCATTTTAAAGTATTTTATTATATTACTGAAATTCAGCCCTAAACTAAACAATGAAAAATACATTCATAATAGTACTCTTTTTGGGATTGCTTGCTTTTAATAATCAAGCAGTTTTTTCGCAACAAACATTGACTCCTTCTGAGAATTTTCACAAAACATCTGGTGATGTTCTTGTTGGCTTACTTCCTGCGTTGGCTTTAGGATCAACATTTATTTGGAAAGATGGCCAAAAAGGAACACTTCAGTTTTCAAAATCGTTTGTTAGTACCGTTGCAATAACTTGGGGCTTAAAACTATTAATTGAAAAAGAGCGTCCAAATGGTGAAAGCTTGAATAGTTTTCCGTCTGGACATACCTCTATTTCTTTTGCTAGTGCGGCTTTTATTCAAAAACGTTACGGTTGGAAATATGGTGCTCCTGCCTATGTTTTAGCTGGATATGTTGGTTATTCTCGTATAGAAGCTAACAAACATGATATTTGGGACGTAATTGCTGGAGCAATTATTGGTACCGGAATGAGTTATTTATTTACCAAACCTTATGATACAAAAAGCAACTTAAACATCTCTTCTGGTTTTTTAGACAATACACCTACCTTACGAATTACCTACACAATTAAATAAAATAGTTACGCTTTATTACGTAAACACCAATCTAATACCTTTGCAATGTTTTTTGCATCGTCTACACCTCTGTGATGTGTTCCTTCTAAAGGAATATTCAGCATATGTAAAGCTCCTTTCATTCCTACTCGTTTAGAAATTCCTTTTACTTTTGAGAACAATTCTTTTACATTAATGTGTTCTTGCGATAATGGGTATTCTACTCCTCTAATTTTGCATTGATTCTTAATCATTTTTAAATCGTAGGCTCCATAACTCGCCCAAGCATACTCTTTAGCGTTATATTCTTCTCTTAATTTGGTACAAGCTTCTTCAAAAGAAATTCCTTCTGTATTTAATTGTTCTTGAGTAATGGTTGTAAGTTCTGTACAAAACGGACTTACTTTAGATCGTTCTGGTTGTACCAAAATCCCTTGATTTTAGGTTATTGCTCCTGTATCAGTATGTAAAACACTAATACCAAATTCTATGATCTCACTTACTTGATCTGATGGAATCTTCCCATTCCAACAGGTTGCTTCTATATCTATTACTATAATTTTATTCTTATTCATTTCTGTTTTAATTAAAAAGCTTAATAAAGCTATCTTTTTCTAATGTTTCTAAAGAAAAATTGTGTGTTGATTCTTCTATTTTATTAACTAACTCAGCACCTAATAAGTTTACAATAGTTCTAAATGATAATGCATTGTTCCATTGTTGATATAATGCTTTTGTAGCCAAGTTAGAAACTTCAGCTGTTCCAGATACATTTGCATGACCGGCTCCAAAATTTAATAAAACAAAAGATTGTTCTTTTTCACCAGGCAATAACATTCCAATTATAGATTGTTTTTGAACTGATGTACATTTTACCTCTGCAAATAGGTTATTTGGATTCATCATATAATCTTTGGTGATTTTATCTCCTTTACCGATTATTATTTTGAAGTCACAACTGGCAGATCCTGAGAAAACATTTAAATTTACCAAGGTAGGAGCGTTTAATCCATTATTTGCATACAAGTATTCAACAGCACCAAAGGGAGCTGATGTAATATCACCCGAATACATTAAACTACCTTTATTTTGATTATAACTAGCATTCCATCCTACTTTACCTCCAATATTTACCCCAGATAGATCCAAATCTCTTGCTCCCCAAGAATCTTCCCAATAAATACCTACAGCTAGTTTATCACCATAGAATCGTGTACCTGTAGGAATATTACCAACAAACATTTTTTCCGAGGTAGGTAATGCATATTCAATATCCTCAGGCAAAAACAATTTCTTATCTGTAAAATCAAGTCTGTTTTTTAAATATGCTAGAATAAAATTAAAATTCATTTCACTTGCATATGAAAAATAACCAGGCTTAACCCAAGATTTTCCATTTCTAACCCTGTACAAAAAAGTATCTTGTCCATTTTTTCTACTATAACAAGCACTTAATGCCTTAAATAAGGCAAAAGGGGTTGCATTATCTAACCAATGGATATCATTTTCTGTTAATAAAGAAAATGTTACTTCATTCAATGGATTTGTTACAAGAGGTTTGTGAAACTTCTTAGATAATTTACTTATTCTATTAATAGTTTTAGGAGCTTTAGTTTTATAAGCTAAAAACAAAGGTTTAAACCTATTAAATATTTCTGCTAACTTTTCTAAACCAAATTTATTAAACGCAGCTGATGGATTGTATTTACTATTTTTAATCTCTTCAATTAATTCATCATTCTTAATTAATAAAGTCGAGTTAGTAGTTCTATAAATGGTATATCTAAAAAACTCTACAACATTCTCAGGATAAACTTGATACAGCTCTGCAATTTTAACGATTGCTTCTTTATTTTTAATATTCTCTTTCCCTGTGAATTCATAACCTAAATGATCCGTCAAAATAGATAAGACATCATCTATTGTTTCCTCTTTTAATGCAATTCCTGATTGTAACAAAGACAAACATTTCTTAATTAATTCTTGTTTAGTATAAGCTTTAACAACTTTATAAGTTAATTTGACATCAGGTACTTCTGTTATTTCATTAGGTATATAGATTTCACTCTTAAAATCACTACCATACGTAGAGAGGTAATGTTTTATCTGTTCTAGCAATAAATCATGGCGAGTCAACCTCTTAATTTTTTTCCAAGACTTATGGAAAGTTTTATTTAATTCATTTCCTGATAACTTTTCTTTCTCATAGTAATCAATAATTAAATCTTTTGCCCAAAGAGCCTCTTTCTCAATTATCACTCCATTATCTAAGATTAATGGTTCAGATTTATATGCTTCTTTTGCAATTACTGCATTAAATAATTTTAACGTTTTCAATTTTCATAGTGTTTATAAATGAGATGTATTTATAATAAATAGGAACACCTTTTACCTAAAGAAAAGACGGAGAGTAATATTTAGAAGCTTTGTCTATCAAATAAAAAAGGAACCCTCTTGTGTCTTTCTATTCTGACGGGAAGTATTGTTTTCGAGTCAATATATAGGAACTTCCTTTGTCAGTAATTTGTAGTTCGGACAGGACTCGAACCTGCGACCTATAGATAAAAATATAGGAACTATTTTTGCCTTTTTCATAGCGAATAGTATAATGGAGTCTATCGCTCTATCCAACTGAGCTACCGAACTATTTTAATGAACTTTTTTAATTTGCCTCATCATAATCCAATTATTATGATGAGGCTTTTTCTTTTTCTACTTTCGCTTTTTCAAGCTTTTTTCTTCCTCTTTTTCATAATTACACTGCAAATATTCAATCCTATTACGCATTCTTTTTGCGTAGTTGGAATTATTTTTTCTTTTTCTTTTCTTTTTTACCTTTTTCTTTCTTTTTCTTTCTTTTTCTTAGGCAATTTGCTTTTTATACGTGCTTTTTCTTCATCTATTACATACAGATAATTACTATTACAGGTATGAATTCTAGCTTGTTTTAATACTGTCAAAGCTTTTTTATATTCTTGTTTTTGTTCTAATAATTGAGCTTTTCCTACATATAAAACTGCCTTGTCTGATCCTTTTATTGTTAAAGCAAAATCAATTAATTTTTCAGCTTCTTTTAGATCTTCATTCCATAACAAAACTTTTATATAATGTGGATACACTTGAAATGCATGAATGTCTTCTGCTAAAACTTCTGTAAAATATTCCTTAGCTTTTTCATAATCTTTTAAAGACTCAGCGTATACACGTCCCATTAAACATAAAGCGGTTGTATTTTTTTCATCGTATGCCAATGCATAGGTCAACGCTTCTATGGTTTCTTCTAAATCATACGGAAACGCATCTAATGCTTTAAATATGTAATTATTCGATAGTGTTTTCATTTTTTTAATTCTTAATAACCGTCATTTCGAGTGCTCCCTTCGACCTAGCTCAGGGAACACCTTCAATGATGACCATGTTTATTCTAATTCTTTTCTTAGCTCATTTTTTAATTGACCTCTTTTTCTTTTATAATTCTTCTTTTTCTGTTTTTGAATTTTAAAATTGGTTCCAGTAAATATTTGTACTGGATTTCCTCTTTTTAAATTCAAATGATTTTCCCATTCTTGTTGTACTGTTTCTTCTAATTGTTTCAAATGATGAGTTGTTACTTGCTCTTTTAATCGCTGTATTGCTATTTTTTTATT
Source organism: Tenacibaculum amylolyticum (assembly GCF_964511145.1). Lineage (NCBI taxonomy): Bacteria > Pseudomonadati > Bacteroidota > Flavobacteriia > Flavobacteriales > Flavobacteriaceae > Tenacibaculum > Tenacibaculum amylolyticum. The sequence continues at coordinate 16,754 of NZ_CAZEFZ010000001.1, read as the reverse complement.
TTGATGTTGCGATCTACTTTCTGAAACTAATACTTGAATTCCACTAGGTACATGTTTTGCTCTTACTGCCGAGCTCACTTTATTTACATGTTGTCCTCCTGGGCCTGAACTCCGAATTGCTTGAAACTCGATGTCTTTTTCATGTATAATTTCTTTTGTTTTTTTCTCTAATTCAAAACAACCGATAAACCAGTTTTTTCGTTTGTGGTGTTTTCTGAATGTAGATGTTCCAATCCATTGGATGGTGCCTATCCATTCTTTTAAAAATAAGTCGAGTTGTTTTCCTTTTAATTGGATGGTAACAGATTGTACTGTTCCGTTTTCATTTCCATTTTCTTTATGGATAATAGTATACTTCAACTTATTTTCTACTACTTTGTTAATGAACATTTTTAATATTTTGGCAACTACCCAACTACATTCTACAGGGCCACGACCTGCGGTAAATTGAATTGTTTTTATTTCCATGTTATTTTTTGCAGCTGTCAGTTCGAGATATTTTATCGAGAACTATATTTTTACTTCTCTATACAAAACTATTCATCATTTTATTCTGAATATTTTCACTCGAAGTGACAATAAAAAGCTGCTATGGTATTTTTGACAACAATGGATTACCTACTGGATTTTCTCCTGTTTTTAATAGTTTAGTTACTGCTTTTACGGCCCAACATGCATCACTTGAATGAATGTTGTTATAAAAGCTTAATAGCATTTCTGGTTTTACTACATTCCAACCATTTACTTGGATACTTTCTACAGTATTTGATTCGAAAAAATCGATGGTTACTCGTACTTGTTTTCCTGTTGGTAACCATTCTATTTTTTCATACCTTCTAAAGTTTTCGTTGCTTGGCATATGATCGTAGCGTGTCCACACTTTTTCAAAGCCTTCGTCTAAAAGCGTTTGCATTACTACTCCTACATTTTTCGGATTCACAAAAATGTCTATGTCTTTATGATCGTGTGCATGTTTAAATTCTTTATGGTTCATTTCTGACATAAAGTGCCATGCCCATCCTCCAGATACAATAACCCATTGTTTTAGTTTTTTTAATATTTTTAGTCCTAATGTTACTCGGTAACTAGGCCATAGTTCTCCGTACCTTTTTATGTTATGTGTTGTTTTCATAGTTTTTTAATACAATGAGTTGAAACTCATTATTTTTTTATGTTGTTTATCATTTCACTTTATTGCATTCATCGTGATGATGGTTTTCTTTTGATTTCGACGGAGCTCAATCGCCAGAAAAAAATTACTCGAACTGACGAGTTATTGTTGATAATTGTTCAACTTCGACAGGCTCAGTCTCCAAGGTTTACCTATCCATGCGAACGATTTTTGGTGTAAATGTTCCTACAACGTCTACCAATTCTTGTTGGTTGGCCATTACTTTTTTAATGTTTTTATAAGCCATTGGTGCTTCGTCTACACCTCCTCCAATCAAGCTTACATCGTTCATATTTAATTGATGCTTGATATCACTTTTTGTAAATTTTTCTTTACACTTTCTTCTCGAATGTTTTCTTCCTGCTCCGTGCGATGCCGATTGTAAACTTTCTTCGTTTCCTAAGCCTCGAACAATGTATCCTGGTGCTGTCATAGATCCCGGAATAATTCCTAATGTTCCTTTACTAGCTGGTGTTGCTCCTTTTCTATGTACAATTCTTTCAACTCCATTTACTTGTTCTTTCCAAGCAAAATTGTGATGGTTTTCAATCATTGCTACTGCCTTTACACCTAACAACTTCGTAATTCGTTTATGAATATTATCGTGACATGCTTTTGCATAATCTCCTGCTAAATTCATTGCCATCCAATATTCTTGTCCGTCGTGCGTATCTAAATCTAGCCATGCTAAATGTTGTACGTTTTTTGGTAACGGGCATTGTTTACTTGCCAAATACGTATAGTGTTTTGCAATATTGGCTCCCAATCCTCTCGATCCACTGTGTGATAATAGCCCAACATATTCTCCGACAGGTAATTGAAATTCATTGTTATCATCGGTAATGGTTACAATTCCAAATTCTACAAAATGATTACCTCCTCCTGAGGTTCCTAATTGATTATAGGCTTTGGTTTTCAATCTTTTTACCAATGGTATGTCTTGAAATTCACTTCTGCTAAATATTTCATGATCTTGTTTTTTATCATGTGTTTCATACATTCCAAACTTGGTATGTTCTTTCAAAATATTTTCCATTTGATGTTGCTTCCCTTTTATATAGGATGCTTTCATTGGATAAATACTTAGCGCCATTCTACAACCAATATCTACTCCTACTCCGTATGGAATTACAGCATTTTCTGTTGCTAAAACACCTCCTATGGGCAAACCGTATCCCGAGTGTGCATCTGGCATTAATGCGCCTTGCACCGCTATTGGTAATTTTAAAGCGTCGTATAATTGATACTTTGCTTGTTCATCAATTTCGTTTTCTCCGTATATTGAAAACGGAGCTCTTGTGTTCCGTAATTGATGCATTTTAATTTCTACTGGTTTGGTTAAACCTTCTGCAACTTTCCCCCAAATCGCATTTCCTTGATATTTTTCTGGATGAAGCAGTACGTCTTTTGCTTCTTCTAAAATGCGATCTTTCTTTTCCTTTTTTCTGTATCGGTTAATTTGCCCTAAGGCGATGTTTATGCTATTGTTTTTTGGAAATCCTAAATTAATTAGGTCTTTTCCTTTTAATTTCTTTCCCATGTTACTTTCCCATTTAGAACTTCTTCTATCGAATATTTTTTTAAAGCTTTTAATTGTTTTTTCGCTTTAAGTTTATCTTTTTTAAAATCAAATGTAGTCCAATAGTCTTTATTACTATTCCAACCACAGAGTTTTATATTTGCTTCGTAGTATCCTTCTTTTAATAATTTATTATCTAGTAAAGCATCTTCACTTTCTAAAACTGGATCAATTCTCTTTGAGTGTGTTACATAAGCTCTTGTATATTTTATACGATATGCATTTTTAGGAATTCGTACATAAAATCTTTTTCTAAGTTTTTTATCCCTAGTTCTGTACGAATACACTGTGCACATTTTTTGTGCTTTGTAACTTAATCGGTTAAATTGACGTTTACTTATTGTTGGAAAATTTTTATAGATCTGATATTTTGAAATTTGACGAAACCATTGTTTATCAGCTTCATCTTTAGTTCTTCCCCAAAATTTCTTTTCTATAACATCGTATAATTCAAGAATGTGTTCTTTGTTCTTGTATCGATCTACATTTTGAGTTATAACAATCTCTTTAAACCAACCATGTCGAATCGGTTTTTTAAGTTTTATATAACCTAAACTTTTCTTTTGTTCCCAAATTTGACGTTGTCTTTTCCAGATACCACGAACTTCTTTAAGCCTTTTCGACTTTTTATGTTCTGGTTTCAATTGTTCTCCTATTAAACGTTACTTTGTTTGTTTCGGAAATGGTAAATAAACTAAACGGAATTGTGTAGTATTAAAAATCCGAAACTTTGTGTTGGCTTCGGACTTTTCATATAATAAACTAACTTTTTTCTATTTATATATGAAGTCACGAAGCGAATGTGCTAAAGAGCCTTGCCCTTTTGTTACACTGATGTTTATTCTTAAATCGAACATGTTTTACTTCGTTTTTAAATGTTATGTTTTAATTGCTTCTTTTCTTTTATGGTAACCAGACTCCCCTAGTTATTATAATAAAGTAATTAAAACGAATCTTTTGTTTTGCTTTTTATACGCTAACAATGTTTTGTATAAAATTGCCGGTGCAAATATGTAAGCCTTTTTTGTACTGTGCAAATATTTTTAAGAATTATTTTCCTGATTTTCAGTGGTTTAAATAAATCTAGAGATAAGAAATTCCTGTCCGAATTTCTTCAGATTATTAACCTATTGGTTTTGAGTCATGTAGTACTTGCAACTCTTTTTTCAATGGCTTGAAAATTTTTCATAAAAAAAGCGTCCAAATTTTAGTTTTTGGACGCTTTCTTTTGATTTTATACTACAATAACCTATTTGTAAGAGCATAGAAATCGCTTTTGAGCGTCCATAATGTCTTTAAATTGCTTTAGCATAGGTTCTATTTTGTTTTATTGTATTAATATTTCCAGGGCAAATATGGTATTTTAATTTGATTTTGCCTATTAGATTGATTTTAAATTATTGTTATTTACACAGTTCTTCTGCTACTTTCTTAACTTTTCCATACTCAATATTTTTTATTAGTTTCATTAAAACATCTTTTACCTTCCCGAATTCTTGGTTTGAAAACTGAGATGAGGCTATAGAATAGATAAAGTTTTCTGTTATTCTAGAAATGAATACTTGTTTGTCTACTTTTACTGCTGATTGAAGTTTCTTTTTAAAACCCTCTGGCAAATCAAAAGACTATAATACTGCCTTTTTCCCATCTTTTAATTCAACTGGCTCTAACTTTAGTTGTAATTTTTCTTTATACACTCCACTTAAATATTCTACTTCATTTACAATATAAGTAGCTAATATTTCTAAATCTTTTTTTCCTTTTGTTGGAATGGTATTCTTATTAATTAATAGGGTTTGAATAGGAAAATCATTAAGAGTAAATACACGTTTATTCTCTGTTTCTTTTATTTCCCCTTGTATTTTTATATAAGAATGAAAATCGTTTTCAGTTTGGTATAAAAAACTCAATTTTTTATTACACTTTATAATTTCTTGTGTATAGCCTATTTTAATAATTGTAAAACAAATGAGTATTAATATTTTTTTCATTCTTTTATATAATATTTTTATTCCTAATAATTTTTCCAATATTAAAATATTATTATTCATTTCTATAAAGATTTATTTTGTTTTTTAACCTATAAAAGGCTCTACAAATCCTATAAATTCTAAATTACTTTTTTTCCAACGTGCGCCATGTCCTGAGGCAATTCGTACTTCGTAAATGAATTCGTGTTTATAATGGTAAAATACATTCCACCAGGTGGTGTTTTCTAGTAATTGGATTATTAATTGTTGTACATGTGTTTCTTTTTGTTTTGGATTTCCTTTGACAGTTCCCCAGAAACTTTGTGTACTACGTTCTGCATGTTTTTCAAAGGCTCTCACCGCTTTACTTATTTGTGTATTATGCGCTACAAAGCTTGCTTTAAATACGTTTGTATGCAATGGTGGTAATGCCTCTATGCTTCTTACTGTTGCTGGAGTAACTCGTTGTCCTAATATGATTAAGAAATCGCTTATAGTTGTTTTTTCAATTGCTGTGATAACATTATTTGTATTATTTTGTACTAAACATTGAAATTTCATGAAAGCTTCTGGTCGGTCTATTTCTTGTTCTTCTTCGAATGCTGGTAGTTCCAGTGTTTTTAAAAAGTGTTTTTCTGTAAAGTAACCATGCAAATTTTTAGCTGCTTTTTGTAAATGTTCGTCTTTACATGCTATTAAATAATGGGATCTATTTTCTTTTCGATAGTGCTGCTGTAATTGTTGGAGTTGGTGGTATATTTTTTCTTGTTTCATTTTTTAACCTGTAATTTTTCTTGATAACTATACATAGTGAGATCGTGTTTTCATTTCGATTTCGACACAACTCAATCTCTATAGAATCTTATCTCTTCCTTCTATTATAATCAGGGAACACTATAATTAATCACTTTTATAAAAAAATTAAACTCTCTTTCTTTGTCTTGACACAAAGAAACAAAAGCCAAGACGCAACAGATAAATTTCATAAATCTTCTTTAACGAATACATTAACAAGTCACTAAATATTTGTAATCATGAGGTATGACTGCTGCTATAAAGTTAAACCATGTGTTTACTCTGTCGAGAATCCAAGCATCTGAGGTAATTGCTACCGCTGTGCTATTTGCTATGAGTTTATCTGGATTGTTTTCTAAAAGTACTTCCCAATTGTAATTATGTATTGCTGCAAATTCTAGTAGTTTTGTTTTCATTCGTCCACTATTAGAAACTGGTTTATCAAATACCCAAATTACTTTGCTTACTTCTTGCATTGTTAAGAAACTTCCTACCATTTGTATGGCTTCTTCTGTTTGATTCACACTTTTATAGGTTCCGTGTAAAGAGGATAAATCTCGAAAGGCTCCATCTTTTCCTTCAAATAAATAAGCTTGGGACAACATACTTTCTAACAAAATAATCAGATTGAATCCATCTATAATTATTTCTTTTCCTTTTAGTTTTTCCTTTGTTAATTGTTTGGCTTTTCGGTTAGCGACTGCTGTTCTTCCTGCAGCCATTCCTTTTATAGCTTGCTGTTGACGTTTGTTTAGTTTGTATCGATGTCCTACCAACTCACATGACGATGCTTCTCCATATCCTCTTTCTAATAAAAAGGACATATCAGCAACAGCTTCTTTCATTTTTCGTTGCATAAATACTTGTCCAAATAACTTATCGTCTGATCCTTCTTTTCCTCTGTTTTTAGGCATTTGTTTAGTTTATCGTATTCCTAAAATTCCTTTTATGATATTTAATGTAGCTGTAAATAAACTAACTGGTTCTTTCTCGTAAAACTCTATTTGGTTATTTCTAGCGTATACTTTAGTTTCTTCTTCTAAAACATTATCTTTTATGAATTCATATAAAAACGTATCCCAATCTTCCTTTTCTCTATTTATCTCAAACCAATTCAGTACTTTCTCACAATGTTCTTGCGTTTTTCTAATAATTATATCTTTTTTCATGAGACTATAACCATTTTCTATAGCATCGTATCTCGTATTTAAAAAATAAAATTGATAAATTATATCCAACTCATAAGAATTATCAACATACAAACTGGCGAAAAACTGTAAGAAGTAAAATGTTTCCTGTTCTCCATTCTTCTTAAGAAATTCTAAACAGTTTTCATAAATTTTTAGACTTAGTAATTCTTCTTCTGAATACGAATTAAGAACTAATTTCTTTAGATTTTCCTTAAAGCTTTCTGATTTGTAATTGATACTTATTAAATCGAATAATAAAGACTTACTATCAATTATTTTATCATCTACTAATCCGTAAATAACCCCTTCAAAAGTGTTTACATCTATTTTATTTATTAAAAGTTCGTATGCTTTTTGCTTAATTTCTTGATTCATTCTTTTTCATTTTTAATCTGTGGTAGAAGCAATTATTCCTATAAATTGATTTTTCTCATAGGAATATACTGTCCAATAAAATTCTCCCCACCATTCTTTTCCTAAATCAAAATAGCTTGAAAAAGCTGTACTCCATTCATAAATCTCTAAAAAATTAAAGTTCCCTAATAATTCAGAAAAAAACTCAAAGAAAAAATCACCTTCTTCTTTTACTGTATCTCTAAACCTAAGTGTATAAGGTGTATGGAAAAATGCATATCCTAAACCTCCATTTGTATATGTTACAGATACTTCTTCATGTATATCATGTTTATAAAATTTATTCCATTTATTGTTTTTACCTCTTAAAATAATTTGTTTTTTTTCAATATCAACCAGATTACCAAAAAAATCATTTAATGAAACTTTTCTTCCTGATTCAATAAATTCTTTTTTATTCTCTTCATTTAACAAATCATTTTCTACTGTACAAAGCGCTACTTCTGAATGAATTTCTTGGTGCGTTAAATCCGTATTTTCATCAATCTTAAAAGCTTTGAACTCCATACAGCCTCCAGCAACATCAAATTCTAATAACATTTCATCTAACCTACTCGTAAATCCTATTTCTTCCATATTCTTTTTTAAACCTCACGGATTTTAAAAACCTGTGAGGTTTATTGTAAACTACTTTCTATTTCTCTTTTTATCTTGCCTTTTACGAATTCTCCAAGGTGCATTTTTTTGCCAGTCTCCTGCCATAATACATCCGTATGGTAGTACTTCGTCAATAACTTCTCCTAAACCAAATTCTTCCATTTGATTTCTAACAGTTTCCGCATTTTTATATGCCGATGGTAATTCTGTAATATCAATTTCATTAGAGAAGAATCGTACATCTAAACCTTTAGTTTCTGCTTCAAAAATTTCTTCAAACGTTCCTATTTTACTTTTTCTATGTTGTGTTCTACTAATATTTCTTCCTGCTCCGTGTGGTGCAAATCCTAAATTAGTCTCAGTGGTTTTTCCTTTTACAATTAATACAGGTTCACTCATATTTAAAGGAATTAATCGAGGCCCTGTAATATCTGGCATAAACTTAGGATCTAACGGCGTTGCTCCTTTTGCATGATAGAACAAATCCCCATCTTTAAACACAAAATTATGTTCGTTCCAAAATCTGTTTTCTTTCTCTATTCCTAACTTTTCTAAGGTCGCATCGTGTAATACTTCATGGTTCTTTTTTGTCCACTTTCTTATTATTTGTAAAGCTTCCCAGTATGTTTTTCCTTCTTCTGTTTCATAAGGAATCCATGCATTATGTTTTAAGGTTTCTGGCGATAATTCTTTTCTGAATCGTTCTGCTACTTTCATTCCTTTTGTATACAAATTTGCACCAAATCCTCTACTTCCATGATGTGTGACCAACATGGTATTTCCTGTTGCTTTAGATTTCCCTACAAATAAAAAATGGTTTCCATCTCCTTGTGTTCCTAAATGACTTCTCGCCGCAGCAATACTTTTTTGGTCATTTAAGAATTCATTTCCTTCTATTTCTTCTAGTAAGTCCATTGGGAATCTAAACTGATTTTCTCTTGACCTTCCTCCATACCCAAAATGTGTAATGCTATGTGCTGCATCTAACACTTCTTTTGGGTCTGCTTTTCCAAAATCGGTTAACATTACAGAACAACAAATATCCGCGCTATGCATTCCAGGGTGAATTGCATTCTTTGCCACTGCCACTCCTCCTACTGGAATTGTTCCTTTCCCTCCTGTTGGACAAGCATCTGGCATTACAGCTCCATTTACTAATGTTGGTGTTTTCATTAATACTTTCATAGAAGTAACTACTGAATTCACATTCACTTCTTCCAATTCATTTTCAGCTTTAATATTTATACTGAATTTTGCTGCATTTTCTAGCAATGGAATTTCTGGAGCCGGTCTAAATTGCTCCAAATATTCCAAAACTTCTGTTTTACTTAAATCTCTTGAGTTTACATATTCCATAGCTTCAGGAAACCACTTCCCAGATTTAAAACCGATTTCGATTAACATTTTTCCGTTGATTTTCATTTTCTTTAATTTTTAATTGAATATCCGTATCAAATCATAATTAAGTTTTTAACGTCATTCCGAATTTACTTGTGCTGAACTTGTTTCAGTATTTCGGAATCTCATAATCTTATTAAATAATAATTTGGGATGAGAACCTTAAACAAATTCAGGTTGACGTTTGTTACTTATTATATATTACGAATAATCATAATTTTTAATTAGTTCTTTTTCTGTTCATAGCTTTTTCCCACTCAAACGACGTTTTTTCTTAATCATGGTACAAATATTTAGTTTTATTACGCAATCTTTTTGCGTAACAAAAATTATTTTTAAAAAATTGGCTTATTTTCTTAGAAAGAGAAGTCTATAAACAAAAAAAGTGCTTATTAGCACTACTTAATTGGTAAAATTTCTATGACTTTACCATACACATTTTTCGTCCATCCATTCAGATGTCCACGATTATTACCTATTAGTAATCCTCGTTTTTCATTTTTGCCTTTTACCAAATGTGTAAAGCAATTTCCTCTTACTTTACAAAAAACAATATCTCCAGCTTCGCAATCTTGCCACTTTACTGGCTTTAAAACAACGGGTTGTTTTGATTTTAAAATAGGTAACATAGAGTTCCCTGGTTCTTTAGAGATAATTGTTTCTCCATTCAATAGCTTTTGAATTTTCCAATTCATAATCATTAGTATTTAATATTAATTCAAAGACTATTGTTTGATAAAAAATAAAGAACGAATGACTTATGTAGTCGATGTAAAATTAGTTTTTATTTTTGTAAAGCAATCATTTACCTTAAAAAAATTGACTTTAGAAAATCGTTTTAAAAATTTAATTAGGCTTTATACAACAGATTCTGATGTAATTTCTCGTTTATGGGAACAGCTGTATGTAAGATACACTGAAAAGCATAGAACTTACCACAACCTTCAACATTTAAAGGAATTGTTTGGTTATTACGATACTTATATAGGCGAGCTATCGCAACCTAACCTTGTCGCTTTTTCTATTTTCTATCATGATATTATCTATAATATTTGGAAAAAAGATAATGAAGAAAAAAGTGCTAAAGTTGCTTTACAAAGTTTAGCGACTATTATATCAAGATCAGAACTCAATATTATTAATGAACAGATTATTGCTACCAAAACACATGAAAGTAATTTTTCTGACACGCAATTTTTAATCGATTTTGATTTGGCTATTCTTGGTCAATCAACAGCAGTTTACCAACAATATGCAACACTAATTCGTACAGAATATAAACTTGTTCCTGATTTTCTTTACTATAAAGGAAGGAAAAAAGTTTTACAACATTTTATAGATAAACCATTTATTTATAAAACCGAAGTTTTTATTAACCTTTATGAAAAAGCTGCGAAAAAGAATTTGGTAGAAGAATTAAATCAATTATAAATGGCTTCAAATAAAAATGCTTTAATCCGTTATAAAACCATCGACCAATGCTTGCGAAATACGATGCGACGCTGGACTTTAGATGATTTAATAGATGCTTGTTCTGATGCTTTGTATGAGTACGAAGGAAAAGATGTTTATGTAAGTAAACGTACTGTACAGTTGGATATTCAAATGATGCGTAGTGATAAGTTAGGTTATAATGCACCTATTGAAGTATACCAACGAAAATATTATCGATATGCTGAAGAAGGTTATTCTATTATGAATATTCCTGTTACAGAGAATGATGTAAAAGTTATGAATGATGCCATTCAAGTACTACGTCAGTTTAAAGACTTTTCGCTGTTTAAAGAAATGGATGGTGTGCTACAACGTTTAGAAGATTCGGTATACTCTTCTCAAAAAAACAATCGTGCAATTATTCATCTAGATAAAAATGAACAGTTAAAAGGATTGCATTTTATTGATCCATTATACAATGCTATACAAAAGAAAAAAGCAATTAAGATTACTTATCAATCTTTTAAAGCACGTCAAGCTTCTGATATGATTGTACATCCGCAATTGATAAAGGAATATAATAATCGTTGGTTTTTATTGGCTTATGTAAAAGGAAAGGATATTACATTGGCATTAGATCGTATGAGTGCTGTTAGTATTGTTGAGGAAGTATTATATATAGATTATGAAATTGATGGAGATGAATTTTATAAAGATGTTGTAGGTGCTACCGTTGCTAACACTAGAGCACAACGTATACAATTTTGGATTGAAAAGCAACATGCTCCTTATGTGATTACCAAACCTTTTCATAAATCGCAACGTTTAATTAAACGAACAGAAGATGGTGTTATCTTCAATATTTTTGTAAAAATGAATTTTGAATTGGAACGCTTAATCCTAGGATATGGTGATACGATTGAAATTTTAAAACCTGAAAAATTAAGAAATCAAATTCAGCGCAAATTACGTAAGGCTCAAAAAAGATATCAAGAGTCTGAAAACATCAATAAAGAAAGGAATTAACATCTACTTTGAGAAAAGATATTAGGTTTTACAAGGGACTGAAGTCCCTTGGTTAAAAAAAACCTTTCGGTTTATCTCTAATATTTTAGATTACCGAAAGGCCATTTTTAAATACTACTTCACTAGTTTTATGTATTCCTCCTCTCCCATGCTTTATCGGCTAGTGCTCTTTTTGTAGTAGGTGCTTTTACCCACTGACGTTTTGCATCTATAATTCCGAAAAGCAATCGTGTGAAAAAGTATAATCTTCCGTCTCGTACTTCCCAACTTTTAGGGTTAGGATCTACTTCTTTGTCTTCTGACATTGCAATGGCGCAAAAGCCACCGTATTGAGGCGCATATTTTTCAGGATTTGCTTCAAATAATTCTTTATTTTCTAATGATGAAAAAAGAAACTTCCCTCCACTATACTCTGCTGTATATTCTTTGTGTCCTTTTTTGGGTTTACCATTAAAGAAAGAAACAACATCATACCCTTTGGCAGCAATCCCGTCTTTTAAATTCAATTTCATGTATAAATTCTAATTATATAAGTGTTGCGTCTGTTATAATTTCTAATAAAGCTGGTCCTTCGTGTGCTTTTAACTTTTCTAATGCTGGAATTAATTCTTCTCTCTTCGTTACTCTAATTCCTAAAGCGCCGCAATTTTCAGCATATTTAGCAAAGCTTACATTGTGTAAATTGGTTTCCCATACATCTAATTCTGCTGCTCTTTGTTCTTTAGATATTTTTCCTAATTCTGAATTATTTAAAAGTACGTGTTTGATGTTCATATTGTACTTTACTAAAGTCATCATTTCTCCTAAATACTGACCAAATCCTCCATCTCCAGAAACAGACCATATTGGTCTTTCATGTCCTTGCGCAGCCCATGCTCCCATAGCTGCAGGTAAAGAAAACCCTATAGACCCTAAATATCCTGACATTAAGATTGATTGATGTTTTGGTTCGAAATAACGTCCAAAAGAATAGGTGTTATTTCCTACATCTACTGCAATTACTGCATTTTCTGGAACTACTTGATTCATCGCATCAAAAACAGCAATAGAACTCAATCCAATTTCACTTTCGTCTTCTAACCTACTTGCTTTTTCTTCTTTCCAAATAGCCCACCTTTTAGCAATTTCTTCTCTACGATCTACTGTATCTATAGCTCCTTCAGTTTGCTCTTCTATTAAAGCTAATGTTTCGGAAATTTCTCCCCATAAAGCCGCATCAATTTTATGGAACTTACTTAATGCTGTAGGGTCGTAATCTACTTGAATAATTGGTTTCTTAGGTGTAATTCCTGTATGATTAGAGAACGATGCTCCAAATACAATTAACAAATCACTTTCATTCATAAACCAAGATGCAATAGGTGTTCCACTTCTACCTAATACACCACAACCTAGTTCATGTGCATCAGAAATCAATCCTTTTCCTTTAAAGGTTGTTATTACAGGACATTTTAATTTTTCTGCATATGCAATAATTGCATCCATTTGAAAACGTGCTCCATTTCCTACAATAATCGCTGGCTTTTTAGATGCTTTAATCATTTCTACCGCTTTCGCTACCATTTGTTTTGGTGGAGAAATATTCATTGGCGTAATTCGTCCTTCTGGTGTTTGAGCTTCTTCATTTTCTGGTTTTGGTGAAAAAGCAACTTCATCTGGAAATGTAATATGTGAAACACTCTTGTTTAACAAAGCACTCTTAATAGCCAAACTCATTAATTCACTATGCTTAGAATTATGATATACGGCATGGTTAAAATCTGCAACGGCTTGGAACGCTTTTACTAAGTCTACTTCCTGAAAAGCTCCTGTTCCCATTACTTGTGTATTTACTTGACCAGAAAAGGCTAACAACGGAACTCTATCTACTTTAGCATCCCACATTCCTGTAAACATATTCGTAGATCCTGGTCCTGCAATTCCAAAACATGCTGCTGGCTTTCCTGTTAACTTACCATAAGCAGATGCTGCAAAAGCTGCTGCTCCTTCGTGTCTAATTCCGAAAAAGCGTAGGTTTCCTTTTTCTTCCTCACGCATAAAAGCATCTGCAACTCCAAGGTTTGAATGTCCTACCATTCCAAATACAGCTTTTAAACCCCAGTTTACTGCAGTTTGTATCATTACATCTGAAATCGTATCGTGATGAGCTTCTTCTTCTGGTACTCCTACATAAATAGCATCTCCTTCTTCTTTTACCTCAAATGTTTGTACACCATCATCATACCCTCCTGGAGGCATTCCTGTACATGGATCAAAATCCCAACCGTGCCAAGGGCAACGTAACTTTCCATTTTCTATAGATCCTTCTCCTAAAGGACCTCCTTGATGTGGACATCTATTGTCTAACGCTGAAAATTTACCTTCATAATGTGTTAAACAAATTCCATGATGACCTGCTGTTACTGTTTGTACTCTTCCTTCTGGCAAGGCTGCCTTATTATCGAGTACTTTATACCATTTTGTTAGTTTTTTCATGTGTGTAGGTATCTGAATTATGTGTTGTCTGATTTTTTAAATTGATCTTGTCGTATACTTACTGCTTTGTAAGAATATCCTATTAGAAAACAAATTCCTGTGAGCATAAATAAAATTCCAAGTATGCTGGTATATGAAGCTATTTTAGCATGAAGTTCTAAACCTCCTATTAATCCAGAAACTGCTAAACAGGCTATTGATAAATAGAAAAAAATCATGGTTCTATTTAATGTTTTTAACTGTAACAATTTTCGATCAACAATTGATGTTTTTACAGTTGTACTCATCATAAGTCCATGTATTTCATTACTTAAAGTGAGCATTAGATTAGATGTAGATAGAATGAGTAATCCTATACCGGGTACTATTGTTATAGGTAAATACCAGTTATGCATGCTTGTGTTAGCTATATATTGCTATTGATTTTCTAAAGAATTCGCAGTCTTTTTCGACCACTTAAATTATGTCTCTTATCAAGATTTTGACCTTTAAAAACTTATTAGTTTTTTAATTTCTTGTGTAGTCTTTTTTTCGTTTATGAAGTAAATAAATACATCATTTTAGAAAATTGTTAGTTTAAAAAGGAAAGTATTTTGTCTTATAAGTTCTACAACGTAAAGATTTTAGAACACTTCATATTTCAAACTGATAAAATATGAAGTGTAATTTCTTTTTATCTTTTGTGTTCAGGGCTATCGAAACCTGCTTTACAACCTGCTTCCCATTCGTCTGGCTGGTTTCCGTGTGCTGGAATTCCACCTTGATCTTTTAACATTCTTGCCAAGTGTAGTGTATTCCAAGTAAGGAAAGTTGTGTTTCTGTTTGTAAAATCATTTTCTGGACCTCCAGAACCTTCATCCATGTATGACGGACCTGGACCAGCTTCTCCCATCCATCCAGCATCTGCTTGTGGTGGTACTGTATATCCAATGTGCGATAATGAGAATAAGATGTTCATTGCACAGTGTTTTACACCATCTTCATTTCCAGTAATTAGCGTAGCTCCAACTTTACCATAGTCTCTATATTGTCCTTTTTCGTTAAAGTTATGTGTATATCCATACATACGTTCTAAAACTCTATTACATACAGATGATTTTTCTCCTAACCAAACTGATGTACATAAAATAAGAATATCACAGGCATCTATTTCCTTTTGAATTTGTGGCCAATCGTCTCTATCCCATTCTGGTGTTTTAGACATATCTAATCCTAAACCTGCTGGTATTACATAATCTACTGGGCGTATAATTTTAGTTGTTGCTCCGTTAGCTTCAAAAATTCGTTGAGACACCTTTATTAAACCTTCAGTATGTGATAATACAGGTGTTCTGTTTAACGTACAATTTAAGAAAAGTACTTTCAGATCATCGTATTTTGCTGGCGCAGTATCACAATGATGTTTCATTTTGTTTGCTAATTGTTTCGTCATGATATGATTTTTAAGGTTTATAAAATTTTATGTTTATTATTTTTTAATCAGCTTTATCTACAAATTATTAAACCATGTTTTCAACTAATGCTTTCTTATTAGTAGAAATATATTGTGTGTCGTAATTAATAATTCCCTGTTTTCGTAGATTACTCATCACATTGTTCACTGTTTGTCTTGAAGTATTGGTTAAATTTGCTATTTCAGCGTGCGATAATAGGTTTTTGGCTTGTAGGATATCTCCCTCGATTTCTTCTCCTAATTCTGATATATAATCAAATACAAATTCTTTTATACGAGTAGTACTGTCTTTATATAACAAATCATTTAAACGTCGTTCTAATTTCTTAATTCTAAGTCCATAGATTTTTAAGATTCCATTTTTAAGAGATTTATGCTTTTGCATTAACTCCTCCATTTGATTAGCCTCTATGTAACATACAATACTATCTTCTAGTGCGTATGCTGCTTCTAAATTCTTTCCTTGCTCATATAAAGCTAATTCACCAAAAATATTACCCCGTTTAACAATATATTTTACAGTATTAGTTTCTGTGTTTACTATTTTAATTGTTCCTTTTTTTAAGAAAAAAATTTTCTTTTCATTACTATTTTCTAATTCAATTTTTTCTCCTTTATCAATGGTATCCATTTCAAGAATTTCACAAATTCTCATCATAGTAAGAGCACCTAACTTTTTAAATAGATTGAACCCTTCCAGAAACCAATATTTTGTATAGTTTTTCAAACAGATATTAATTTTACAGTAAAATTAATTATTCAAAGTCATCGGTTATAGTATTAATTTTTAAAAAGTTACTTTACCCGACACTTTAAATTATTTATTCCTGCATCTATGTCTCTTTGACGTATTATTTCTCTTCACATTACTTACTTTTTTAATTTATTTAAAAAACAAGTGAAAACACTATAAAAAGTATTGTTTTATAGCTAAATAAATGAGGAAATATTAAAATTAAATCTTTTTAGTATAGAAGCTATTTAACTTACAAACTCTTTCAATTATAAATTATTGAACAAAGTTTTTCGTGGCTTAATTAAACGATTTAAGCGCTTTTATAAGCTCAGTGAATATAGATTATAAAACTTAGTATTTCTTTTCTTAAATAAGCTTTAAAGGAAGTATTTGAAGTTTGTGATGATTCTCTTTTAGTAAGAGTATTCTGAAGGCATTTTAGTTTTTATGGAAGTTTTGTAAACAAAAAAACCACATACTAATGTTTAGTATATGGTTTTGTTTAAAAGAAAGGCG